>JABFXC010000043.1 GCA_013361935.1 Gemmatimonadaceae bacterium | reverse complement strand
CCGGAAGGGTGGCGCCGCGAAGCGTGGCGGCGGGCGGAGCGGCGGCGGCGCGCGGAAGGGCGGCGCGAAGAAGGCCGGAGCCCGCAGGGGCGGACGCCGTTAGTCGCACCAGCGCGGCGCGGCACTCGACAGGGCGGGGCGCCACGGCGCCCCGCCCTGTCTCGCTTTCGTTCGGGCGCACCCTCATCTTCCGCGAATGACCCCGCAGGACGCGGCCGCGCCGCCGCTCGAGCGACGGGTGCTCGACGCGCTCCCGAATACCGTCTACTCGGTCGATCTCGAGGGGCGCATCACCTCGGTCAACGCGGCATGGGGCGACTTCGCCCGCGCCAATGGTGCCCCGCAGATCGCCGCTGAAGACGCCGTCGTCGGTCGCGTCATCTGGGAAGCCGCCTCCGACCCCGCCGCGCGCGCGCAGATGATCGCCGCGATGGACGAGCTCCGCAGCGGCCGGTCGAGCCTCGTGTCCTGGGAGTTTCCCTGCAGCTCCCCCGACGAGGAGCGCATCCTCCTCATGCAGGTGTCGCCGATCCGTGAAGCGCGCTCGCTCGCCGGCTTCGTCTTCTCCACCGTCGACATCACCCCGAGCCATCGATCGCGCGAGGCGCTCATCGACGCGGGCATCGCGCTCTCGCGGACCATCGCCCTCGAGCGCGTCTTCCACGAGGCGGCGCACCAGCTCCGGCGCGTCGTTCCCGGCGACGGCCTCGCGATCGCGCTCGTCGGTGGCGACCCCGCGATCCCCCGCCTCGCTTTCCTCCAGGGCTTCGACGGCGAGACCGGCGTCGCCGCCGAGGCGCGTCTCCGCGAGCGCTGGCGGGACGTGATCGAGCGCGGCCAGCCGCACGTGTTTCCCGTCGCGCGCGGCGTCCTCGAGCTCCACGTTCCCATGTCGTCGAGCGGCGCCTCGTCCGGCGCGATCACCGCGCGCAGCTCGCGCCTCGTCGGCGCCGAGCGCGTCGACGAGGCACTCCGCGTGCTCGCGACGATCGCCGCGCAGACGGCTGCCGCGATCGAGCGCGCCGCGCTGGTGCGCCGCGTCGAGCAGAAGCGCCGCCTCGAGGCGGTCGGCGAGGTGTCCGCGGGCGTCGCGCACGAGCTCCGCAATCCGCTCTTCGGCATCTCCTCCGCCGCCCAGCTCCTGCGCTATCGCGCGAAGGACGACCCCGTCGTCGAGAAGAACGTCGGGCGCATCCTCCGCGAGGTCGACCGGCTCAATCGCATGGTGACGTCGCTTCTCGAGTTCGGCCGCCCCGCGTCACCGAGCTTCGCGATCGGCGATCCCGACGCGGTGTGGGACGATGTGCTCGACGGAGAGCGCGGACGCCTCGAAGCGCGCGCGCTGCAGCTAGCGCGCACCCGTCCTTCATCCACGACGCATGTCGCCTTCGACCCCGAGCAGCTCGCTCAGGTGTTCGTCAACATCCTCGTGAACGCGGTCGACGCCGCCCCCGAGCGCTCCACGCTCACCCTCACGAGCGAGCAGCTTCCCGCCGCGTGGCGCTGCCGGCTGCACAACGGTGGTGCTGCAATCCCCGCCGAGCACCTCGAGCGCGTCTTCGAGGTCTTCTTCTCGATGAAGCCGGGAGGGACCGGCATCGGGCTCGCGCTCTGCCAGCGCATCGTCGAGGAGCACGGCGGAACGATCGCCATCGAGAGCGCACCCGCCACGGGAACGACGCTCACCATCACGCTCCCACTCGCGCGCTGATCGACGACGATGGTCATCTCTGTTCTCCTCGTCGACGACGACGAAACTGTGCGCGACACCCTCGGCGACTTCTTCCGGTCGCTGGATTGGGTCGTTCACCTCGCGGCCACCGGCACGGAGGGACGCCGCCTCGCCGCCGAGCATTCTCCCGACGTCGCCCTCGTCGATCTGCGGCTTCCCGACGGCGACGGGCTCCGGCTCGTCGAAGCCCTTCGCGCCGACGACGCGGAGATGGCCATCCTCGTTCTCACCGGCCACGCCGACGTCGCCACCGCGGTTCGCGCCATGCGGCTCGGCGCGGCCGATCTGCTCGAGAAGCCCGTCGACCTCGAGCTGCTGCGCGCGGCGGTGGAGCAGGCGGCGGAGCGCGTCCGCGAGCGCCGCGAGCTCGTCCACCTCCGCGGCCGGCAGGCCGCGCGCGATGACGTGGCCGGCGTCTGGACGCTCCCCGGCTTCGAGCGCCTCGTCGAGCTCGCGGCGCGCAACGCCGATGTCCCGGTGCTCCTGCTCGGCGAGTCGGGCACCGGAAAGACGGTCGTCGCGCGGCAGATCCACGATCGCTCGCCGCGCGCCGCCGCGCCCTTCGTCGCCGTCAACTGCGCATCGCTCGCCCCCGCGCTGCTCGAGAGCGAGTTGTTCGGCCACGAGCGCGGCGCGTTCACCGACGCGCGCGCCGCGAAGCGCGGCCTCCTCGAGATCGCCGATGGCGGGACGCTCCTCCTCGACGAGATCGCCGACCTCGCCCCCGCCGCGCAGCCGAAGCTGCTCACCGTCATCGAGGATGGCGTCTTCCGTCGCGTCGGCGGCACGACCACGCGACGAGCCGACGTGCGCATCGTCGCCGCGACCAACACGCCGCTCCGCGGCGCCGTCGAGGAAGGACGCTTCCGCTCGGATCTGTTCTATCGCCTGCAGGTGCTGTCGATCGAGCTGCCTCCGCTGCGCGAGCGGCGGGACGAGATCCTCCCCCTCGCGAAGGCGCTTCTCCCGCGCGGCGCGCGCCTCGCGCCCAGCGCCCACGACGCGCTCGTCGCCTACGACTGGCCGGGGAACGTGCGCGAGCTGAAGAACATTCTCTGGCGCGCGGCCATCCTCGCCGACGGTGAGCCGATCACCCCCGTCCATCTCGCCCTCCCGCTCGCGTCGCTCCCCGGCTCCTCGCGCCTTGCCGCCGCGCGCAACGCCGCGACGACCCCCATCCGCGGCCGCGTCGTCGCCGGCGTCACCCCGCTGGTCGAGGCGGAGCGGCGCGCCATCTCCGACGCCCTTCGCGCCACGGGCGGCAACAAGCGCCGGGCCGCCGCGCTGCTCGGCATCGCCCGCTCCACTCTGCTCGACAAGGTTCGTCGCCTCGGGTTGACCTGATGACGTCGGCCGCCCTCCTCCGCTCGGTGGCGCTCCGCCGCATGGGGCGCGACGAGCCGTTTCCATTCTCGGTGCCGGCGATCCGCACCCTCGACACTCTCGACGTCGACGCGCCCGTGACCTTCTTCGTCGGCGAGAACGGCTCCGGGAAATCCACCCTGATGGAGGCAATCGCCATCGCTGCTCGCCTCCCCACCGTCGGCAGCACCCAGCCCGAGCACGATCGCACCCTCGACGCGCAGCGCAGGCTCGCCGCCGCGCTCGCCCTCGTGTGGCGCCGCCGCACCCACCGCGGCTTCTTCCTGCGCGCCGAGGATTTCTTCGGCTTCGCGAAGTCGCTCGCCGAGCTGCGCGCCGAGATGCAGCGCCAGCTTGCCGGGGTTGCCGAGGAATACCGGGAGCGTTCGGCCTATGCCCGAGGACTGGCGGAGCTGCCGATGCGGCGCTCCCTCGCCGAGATGGAGTCGCGCTACGGCATCGACCTCGATGCCAACTCCCACGGAGAGAGCTTTCTTCGTCTCTTCCGTTCGCGCTTCGTTCCCGATGGGCTCTACCTGCTCGACGAGCCCGAGGCCGCGCTCTCCCCGCGCAGCCAGCTCGCCCTCCTGGCGATGCTCGCCGACATGACCGCACGGGGCTCGCAATTCATCGTCGCGACCCATTCGCCGCTGCTGCTCTCGTATCCCGACGCGGTGATCTATTCGTTCGATGAGCCCCCGGTAGCGCGTGCGGACTACGAGCGGCTGGAGCACGTCGCTCTCACCCGGGAGTTCCTCGCCGATCCGCAGCGCTTTCTTCGCCACCTCCTGGGTGACCGGGGCGCTGACGCCTGATCGTGGTGGCGGGCGGTGCATACTCATTTGTTTACACATGACGGATTTCAGACGTCCGCCGCATATGAAACGTGTCGTAAACCAGTCACAACGCGGCGGGCTCATCACGGAAGGAAAATCCGTAACTGTATGACGCTCAATCGATTATTACGTGTAGTGTAACGAGGCACGTATGTGGCATTACCGCGGGCGAACCCTGACCCGCGATGATGAGCGAAAACCCCCGCCCGACGCCCGCAGCCGTCCTCATCGTCGAGGACGAGGACTCCATCCGCGACAGCCTCACCGAGCTCTTCGAGGTCGAGCACGTCCACGTGATGAGCGCCGCCGACACCCGCTCCGCGCTCGCCGCCCTGTACGATCGCGAGTTCGATCTCGTCGTCACCGATCTCCGGCTCGGCGGCAAGCATGACGCCGGGCTCCAGGTCATGGCCGCGGCGACGATGCTCTCCCCGGACGCCGCGGTCATCGCCCTCACCGCCTACCCGAACGAGGCGACCCGCCACGCCGCGCACCGCCTGGGCGCGACCCATTTCATCGAGAAGCCCGCCGACCTCCTCGTCATCGCGTCGATCGCCGCGCGGCACGGGGTCCCGTCCGCGATCGCCCCACACCTCAGCTGATGGGCGTTCGCCCCGCGCGACGCCCGAATGCCCCGATCCGCCGAAAGACAGGGTGACGGAACAACTGTTCCCCCCGCATGATTCCGTACCGCGCGCGCCGGAACGGCTCATGCGAGAGGGAGAGCGCGACGATCGGATCCCACCACGCGCTGTGGTTCGCCACCGCGATCAGTGGCTGGGTCACGTTCGGCATCGACGGAACTCACGACGCAAGGTGGAGGAGCACGATGCGGTGGCGGAAGCTGATCCTCTCGGGTGGCGCGGCGATCGGCGCCGCGGCGGCGTACAACGCCCTCGCGGGGCAGCATGTCCCTCCCCTCGAGAACCCCCTCGGCGGCGAGGAAGGCGTCTTCCGCTGGCGCGGGCATCGTGTCGCGTGGACCCGGCGCGGGAAGGGGTCGCCGCTCCTTCTCGTCCACGCGATCCACGCCGCGGCCTCCTCGTATGAATGGCTCCACGCCGTCGACGCCCTGGCCGAGGACCACACGGTCTACACGCTCGACCTCATCGGCTTCGGGCTCTCCGACCGGCCGCACGCCCGCTACACCGCGCGCTTCTACATCGGCCTGATCGGCGACTTCGCCGCCCAGGTCATTGGTGGTCCCTGCACCCTCGTCGCTTCCTCGCTCACCGCGGCGTACGCGATCGTGCTCGGTGCCCGCGATCCGGGCCGCTTTCCCTCGCTCGTGCTCGTCGAGCCGACCGGGCTCGCTCGGCTGCACGACGCGCCGTCCGCCGGCGGTGACAGCGCGCGCCTCGCGTTCGAGACCCCCGTGGTCGGCACCGCGCTCTTCAACGGGCTCGTCTCGCGCCGGTCGCTGCGCTACTACCTCGAGCGCGTCTACGCCGACGACTCGCTGGTCACCGAGGAGCTGGTGGACGCCTACTTCGCGACCTCGCACCAGCCGGGCGCCAAGCACGCTCCCGCCGCGTTCATCTCCGGCCATCTCAACCTCGACGTGCGCCGCGCGCTCCGTCGGCTGGCGCAGCCGACCCTCCTCGTCTGGGGCGCGCAGGCCCGCGAGGCGCCGGTGGAGGAGGCGCGCGGATTCCTCACCGCCAAGCCCGATCTCGATGTCGCCATCCTCGACGGCGCCGGCGATCTTCCGCACGACGAGCGGCCGGAGGAGTTCATCGAGGTGGTGCGCGCCTTTCTCGCGCGGGTGAGCGTCGCGCGCGAGCCCGATGCCCGCGGCGCGAGCGTCAAGGCCTAGCGGTTCGCGCGCGCCGACCGCTTAAATTGGCGGCATGGCCGACTCGCCCGTTTCGCTCCTTCGCGCCCACGCGCGCCATTCCCCGTGGAACGCGCGCGGTCTCGCCGCGCACGTCACCGCGCTCGTCGACTCGGCGGGCCTCCGCCCGACGAACGCCTCCGCGCGCGCGGCGCCGAGCGCGCGGTCGGTCCGCTTCTACGTCTCCCACGGGCTCCTCGACCGCCCCGAGGGCGCGGGCACCGCGGCGACGTACGGCTACCGGCATTTTCTCCAGCTGCTCGCGATCAAGATTCGCCAGCGCGAGGGCCAGACCCTCGAGGCGATCAAGCGCGAGATGAAGGACGTCACCGGCGACGCGCTCGAGCGCCGGATCGCGCAGTCGCTCGCCCCCGCGCTCGTCGTCAATCCCGTGTCACCGCGCACCGCGGACGAAGGTCCCGTCGCCTGGCGGCGGCTCTCCGTCGCCGATGGGGTCGAGCTCCACGTCCGCGGCGACTCCCCCGCCTCGCGCGAGGAAGCCCTCATCGCCATGCGCGAAGCCGTCCGCGCCGCGTTAGGCAGGCAGGAGCTGAGGTAGGGGCGGGGGGCCAGGGGCCAGGGGCCAGGAGGAAGGTACTGCGGGCAACTGCCGTTCCCGCCGTGCCTAACGCCTCGCCCCTGACCCCTGCAGTTACAACAGTCGCGACAGCATCACCGCGCCGCCGTCGAGGAATCGCTCCCACCAGCCGCGCTTCCGCCATTCGTCGAGCTTGAACTCCTTCGCGTACTTGATGTCCTCGAGGAAGATCTCGTCGAGCTGCCGCCCGAAGGTGGTGTCGTAGGCGACGAGCATCGTCTCGTCGTTGAACACCATCGACCGGTTGTCGAAGTTCATCGTCCCGACCCCGCCCCAGACGCCGTCGGCGACGATCGACTTGGCGTGCATCATCACCGGCTGGTACTCGTAGACCTTCACCCCAGCGGCGAGCAGCTCCTCGTAGTGCGCGCGTCCCGCTTTCCACGTCGTCTTGACGTCGGTCTCGCCGCTCGTCGTCAGGATGCGCACGTCGACCCCGCGCCGCGCCGCGTTCTCCATCAGCCGCCGGAAGTCGTCGTCGGGGACGAAATACGAGTTCGAGATGTAGAGCGTCTTCCGCGCGCTGGCGATCGTCAGCGCCAGATATCGCTCCGCCGGCGTGCTGCCGATCGTCGGCGCCGCATGGAACACGGTCGCGAGCTGCGTTCCGTCGTGCTTCAGCTCCTTGGGCGGGAAGAAGAGGTCACCGGTGAGCAGGTCCCCGGTCGCCTCCGCCCACCCCGCGGCGAAGGTTGCCTGCAGCGCCATCACCGCGGGCCCGCGGAAGCGCACGTTCGAGTCACGCCACTGGTCCTTGTGCCGGCCGTCGCCGAGCCACTTGTCGTCGACGCCGAAGCCTCCCGTGTACGCCACGCTCCCGTCGACCACGACCACGCGGATGTGCGACCGGAAGTTCGCCTTGTGCAGGTCGTACCAGTGCACCGGCCGGAAGGTGGCCACACGGATCCCCGCCGCGCGCAGCTCGTCCCAGTACTCCTTGCGCAGGTTCTGCGAGCCGAAGGCGTCGTTGAGAAAGAGCACGCGCACCCCCGCACGCGCGCGCTCGATCACGATCTCCTTCAGCTGGTCGGCGACCTTGCCCGGCTGCGCGTAGTACATCTGCAGCGTGATCGATCGCTTCGCCGAGCGCAGGTCGCGCCAGAGATTGGGGTACGTCTGGTCGCCGTTGATGAAGATCTCGATGTGGTTGCCCTGGGCGAGATGCATTCCCGTGAGCAGCTCGAGCGTCGGCTGGAACATCGAGTCGGTGACCGCCGGCGGCCCGCTCGGATCGCCGGGCGCCTGGACGCGCTTGACCGGCGTTCCGCGCGTGATCGAGAAGAAGCCGATCAGCGCGAACACCAGCACGAGCAGCGCGGCTGCGCCACCCAGGACGTAGAGCATTAAGCGTTTCATTGGTTTGCCTCGCTACATCAGACACCGTGCCAGATGAGCGTCACCGGTTGCCCGCGAGGCCGCGAAACGGCAGTTTGAACCCGATGTCCCTCGCCGTCCGCCGCCGCCCTGCCAGTCGCGCGATCGTGCTCGATCGTTCGCTGGAGGCGTTTCCGCTCTTCCGCCTCAGCGACACCGCCGACGACGGCGCGATCTCGTTCGCGCTCGAGTCGGGAGCACGATGGCGCGTGCTCGCCGCTCCGGGGGATCGCCTGCCCGGAACCTTCGACCAGGACGTCTACATCGAGCTGCTGCACCGCTTCCACGACGCGGGCTCGCCCGCCGACGGCGGCGTCTCCTTCACGCTGCACAACTTCCTTCGCTCGATGGGACGCCGCGTCGACGGGCGGACGTACGAGCAGCTGCGCGCCTCGCTCGCCCGCCTCGAGCGCACGGTCATCGAATCGTCGGGCGCGTACTATGACGCGATCGCCGGCGCGCCCGTCGACGGCGCGTTCACGCTCCTCAGCTCCGTCGTCATCGAGCGGCGGCGCGTCAACGATCGCGATCAGCTCACGCTCTTCTCCACCCTCACGGCGAGCGAGCCGGGCGACGCGCGCGTCGTCATCGCGCCCCTCGTCCGTGGGAACATCGCCGCCAGCCACGTCGTCACGCTCTCCTCACCGCGCTATCTCGCGCTCTCCTCCCCCGTCGCGCGGCGTCTCTACCGGCTGCTCGAGGTCGCGCGTGAGGACGGCGCTGTGACCTGGCGCATCGAGCTGACGCGCCTGGCCGAGCAGCTTCCCCTGACGCAGCGCTACCCGTCGCACCTGCAGCGCGTCCTGCAGCCCGCGCACGAGATGCTCGTCGCCGCCGGGCTGCTCCGCGACGCGGTGGTCCGTCAGAACAAGCGTCAATGGTACGTCGACTACATGCTCGGCTCACGTCTGCTCTGACGAAAAGGTGGCTCGTTTCCAGTGGTCAGTTTCCAGTGGCCAGTTTCCATCGAGGACGCTACTCATTACCGGCACCCGGCACCCGGCACCCGGCACCCGGCACCCGGCACCTGCCAACCCGCACCTGCTCCCGCCGCACATCGCCCGTTCCTTGCATCAACCTCGCAGCACCACCACCCGCACTGGAGACCGCTCCGATGGCGACCAAGCTCGACAAGACGATCAAGCGCGAGATCGAGATGGAGGGAACCGCGTACATGGTGACCATCTCTCCCGAAGGCGTGAAGCTCACTCAGAAGGGCTTCCGCAAGGGACGCGAGATCACCTGGAAGCAGCTCTGGGCGAGTGGAACCGAGGAGGGCGGAGGCGGCGCGCAGTAGCCGCCACGCACCGCGCCGGCACGGGCGCGCGTGAGCGCGGGAACGTTCCGCGTAGTTATCTCATCGGGTGGTTACTTCTTTTCGTGAGTCGAGTCTCTCGCGTATGACACGTTTTCGTCGCGCCGCCATCGCCGGCATCATCATCGTCCCGCTGGTCGCCGGCGGGTTTCTCGTCCAGGAGAAGTCGGCGCGCGACGGCGCCCGCCTCCTCGACCAGGTCCTCAGCCTCGTCTCCGACCGCTTCGTCGATACCCTCGACGCCTCGGCGCTCTACGAGAAGGCCGCGCGCGGCCTCGTGAAGGAGCTCAACGATCCGTACAGCGAACTCCTCTCGCCCAAGCAGCGCGAGGAGTTCTCGCGCACGACCAACGGACGCTACGGCGGCATCGGCATGCTCATCGAGAAGCAGGATGCCGGCGTCACCGTGAGCCGCGTCTTCCCGCACACGCCGGCCGAGAACGCGGGCATCCGCGAGGGCGATCGCATCGTCCAGATCGACACCGCCGCCACCACCGGGTGGTCGATCAGTCAGGTCTCGAACACCCTCCTCGGCACCCCGGGCACCAAGGTGCAGGTCAAGTTCGCCCGTCCCGGCGTCGGCGAGCCGATCCAGGTGAAGTTCACCCGCGCCGAGATCCACATCCCCGCGGTGCAGTACTCGATGATGCTGGACGGCAGGACGGGTTACTTCCCCCTCCTCCAGTTCAACGAGACGGCCGCCGCCGAGCTCCAGGACGCGCTCACCGATCTCTCGAAGCAGGGCGCGAAGTCGGTCGTCATCGACCTCCGCGACAACCCGGGCGGGATCCTCGAGCAGGCGATCGACATCGGCGACCTCCTGCTCGACAACGGGCAGCAGATCGCCAGCGTGCGCGGACGCGGCCCCGAGCAGCAGTCGAGCTTCGCCGCACGCGGCGCCGCGCAGTTCAAGGATCTGCAGCTCGTCCTGCTCACCGACGGCTACACGGCGTCCGCCGCCGAGATCGTCGCCGGCGCGCTGCAGGATCACGATCGCGCGCTCATCGTCGGCCAGACTTCCTTCGGGAAGGGCCTCGTGCAGACGGTCTACACCCTCGACGGCGGCTGGGCGCTCAAGATGACCACCGCGAAGTGGTTCACCCCGAGCGGCCGCTCGATCCAGAAGGAGCGCAAGCTTCTCCCCGACGGACGCTTCGTCGAGGTGCACCCGGATTCGATGGAAAGCGACTCGGCCCGCAAGGCGCGACCCGTCTTCCGCAGCGACGCCGGACGCATCGTCTACGGCGGTGGCGCCATCACTCCCGATGTCGTCGTCCGCGAAGACACGCTCACGACCGCCGAGCAGAAGCTCGCCAAGGCGATCGCCCCCAAGGCCCCCGCGTTCTTCACCGTCCTCACCGACTACGCGGTCGCGCTTCGCGGGACCGTCAAGCCGGACTTCACGGTGCAGCCCGCGTGGCGCGATGAGCTCTACAAGCGCATGACCGCCGCGGGCATCGACATCGATCGCAAGGACTACGACGCCGGCATCGGCTTCATCGATCGCCAGCTCGAGGGTCGCGTCGCTCGCATCGCCTTCGGCGACGCGGTCGCGAAGCGTCACGACCTCGTCAATGACGCGCCGCTGCGCAAGGCGCTCGCGCTGCTGCAGGAGGGCAAGTCGCAGCGCGACCTGCTCGCTCGCGCCGCGGTCGCGTCGAACACCTCGCAGCGCTGATCGTTGACGGTCGGCAGCGCGCCGCCGTGCCTCCGAGCGCGGCGGCGCGCGCTCGTTTCGGAGCGCCTCACGATTGCTGCATGGCGGCCCCGGACGTAGAATCTCCTCGTCTTCATCCACGGGCGTACTGGTGAGCGTAGCCGTCATCGCAGCGATCGTCGCGTTCGTCGCATTCATCCTCGGCCGCAGCTCCGTCAAGATCGTCGGTCAGGCCGAGGTCATGGTCATCGAGCGGCTCGGGCGCTTCAACCGCCTCGCGCGATCGGGCTTCAACATCCTCCTGCCGTTCGTCGAGCGCCCGCGCTCGATCGACGTCCGCTATCTGTCCACCGACGTCAGCGGGCAGAAGCGCATCACCGCCGGCTCGACGTCGCGCATCGATCTTCGCGAGCAGGTGCTCAACTTCCCGAGCCAGCCGGTGATCACCAAGGACAACGTCACGATCGACATCGACGCCGTCCTCTACTACCGCATCGCCGACCCGCAGAAGGCGACGTACGCCGTCCAGAATCTCCCGTACGCGCTCGAGACGCTCACCCGCACCACCCTCCGCAACATCGTCGGCGAGATCGAGCTCGATCAGACGCTCGCCAGCCGCGACATGATCAACAAGCGGATGCGCGAGGTCATCGAGGAGGCGTCCATCGGCTGGGGCGTCGACGTCACCCGCGTCGAGCTCCAGTCCATCGAGCCGCCGCGCGACATCCAGCAGTCGATGGAGCTGCAGATGCGCGCCGAGCGCGAGCGCCGCGCCCTCGTCACCGGCGCCGAAGCGAGCAAGCGCGCCGCGATCCTCGAGTCAGAAGGGCTCCGCGAGTCGCAGGTTCGCAAGGCGGAAGGCGAGAAGGAGGCAGCGATCCTCCGGGCGCAGGGCCTCGCCGAGGCGCGCCTCGCCATGGCCAACGCGGAAGCCGAGGCGATCAAGCGTATCGGTGACGCGCTCCCCGAGGGACAAGCGGCCATGTACCTCCTCGGCCTCAAGTATCTCGAGGCGCTGCCGCAGGTCACGCAGGGCCAGGGCACGACGATCTTCCTCCCGGCGGAGGCGTCGGGGGTCATGGGCGCCCTGGGCGGGATGAAGTCGCTGCTCGAGCGCACCAACCAGCCGTCCGGCCAGCAGCCTGCACGCCCGAGTGCCTCCGCGACTCCCGCGCTCCGCGCCAGCAACGACGATACGACGAAGAAGAGCTGAGCTTCTCGTGGAGCCGATCACCCGGGAGCGCGCCGAGCGCATCGTCCGCGCGCATGCCTGCGAGCGGTGCGGCGAGTACACCTACAAGAAGCTGGTCGTGCGGCCGGCCAGCGAGGCCCAGCGGGAGGTCGGCGCCACCTGGCACGCCGTGAAGATCTGCGGCGTCTGCGGCCTCGAGCAGGAGCTCGGCCTCGACGCGGAAGGCGACATCGTCTATCTCGGTTAGGCACGCCCGCCTCGACACGGCGACGCAGGCGAGCGACGCGCGCCCCGCGCCTCGCGTCGCCGTGTTGACAACAGACCAGGCGCCGACGCACCTTCGGTCATGCCCACGCCGATCAACGTCGCGACGCTCTCCCCCGGGGCCAGGGTGCATCACGAGCTCCGCGTGGTCGAGCGCGACATGAAGAAGACGCGCAACGGCGACCCGTACGCGCTGCTCACCCTCGGCAATCGCCATGGGGAGATCAAGTGCGCGCCGGTGTGGAGCGACAAGCTGCACTGGATCGACGGCGCCGAGCCGGGGACCATCGTCCAGGCCATCGGCGAGGTGAAGACGTACAGCGACGGCGCGCGGGTGAAGCGCCAGCTCGAGCTCACCGGCCCGCTTCGGCTCATCAGCTCCACGTCCATCAACCTCGACGACTTCCTCCCCCGCGTCGACGACGACCTCACGCTCCTCTGGTCCTCGCTCGACAAGCTGCGGAGCGAGATCACGTCGTCCAAGCTGCGGCGGGTGGTCGGGCTCTTCTTCGACGACGACCTCTTCCGGCTGCAGTTCGAGAAGGCGCCGGGCTCGACGCGCGGACACCACGCGAAGGTCGGCGGCCTCCTGCGACACGTCACCGAGGTCACGGCGATCGCACGGACCATCGCCAAGTCGATGCGCACGGGGAGCGTCAACCCGGTCAACCTCGACCTCGTCGTCACCGGCGCGCTCCTGCACGACGTCGGCAAGGTCGAGGCGTACCGCGTCTCGCCGATGGGCTTCGAGACGACGCCCTGCGGCCATCTGCTCGGCCACATCGTCCTCGGCGCCCTGATGCTCGAGCGCCGGCTCGCCGCACTGGGCGAGGAGATCTGTTCGGAGCAGCAGCTCCTCGAGCTGCAGCATCTCATCCTCTCGCACCACGGCACCCTCGAGTTCGGGAGCCCGGTCCGTCCGATGACCCTCGAGGCGGAGATCGTGCACTGGGCCGACGAGTCGTCGGCCAAGGCGAACAGCTTCGTCGAGTCGATCGGCGACGCCTCGAACTTCGCCGGCGGCGGCGAGTTCTCCGAGCGCGTGTGGATGCTCGACAACCGCCGGCTCTGGCAGCGCCCGCACGTCTGGGAATAGCGCTCCGCTCCCGGAATCACGCGGCCCGCGCCGCCTGACGCCCCACATCACGATGCGCACACTTCCGATCATGCTCGCCGCGCTCCTCGCGGCGCGCTCGCTGCACGCCCAGACGCCGTTAGGCAGCTACGCCGACGCCTTCGAGACGCACGCCGGCGCCGCCACCCCGGACATCCGCTACGAGGTTCGCGTCGACACCGCCGCGAACCGGCTCGCGGTCGTCATGCGCGTCGCTCGCGCCCCCGACACGCTGCGCGTCGCCATCCCGCGCTGGGCGCCAGGTGCGTATCGCGTCGTCGACTTCGCCTCGCGGCTGCGGCACGTCGTCGTCCGCACCGCCGCGGGGGAGCGCGTCGTCGCCGACAGCGGCCTCGCCGCCGGCTCGACCTGGCCGGGACGCGGACAGCTTCCCCTCCGCGTCGGCGGCGACTCGCTCGAGATCAGCTACGAGATCGTCGGCGACACCGCGCCGAACAACCGCGCATTCCTCCGCTCCTCCGGCGCGCTGCTCGATGGACCGGGCACCTATCTCTACCTGCTCGGCTACACCCTCGCCCCGGCTCGCGTCCACTTCGACGTGCCGCGCTCGTGGCGCATCGTCACCGGACTCGTTCCGACCGCGGACTCGGCGTCCTTCTTCGCGCCCAGCTACGACGTGCTCGTCGACTCCCCGGTGCTCATGGGCGACGTGCGCTCCCTCGCGCTTCGCCGGCTCGCCGTCGACGGCGTGCCGCATCGCGTCGCCTGGTGGCGCCGTCCGGGCGCGGGCGCATTCGACACGACCGCGTTCGTCGCGCCCGTGCCGGCGATCGTCGGCGAGACGAAGCGCATCTTCGGCTGGATCCCCTATCGCGAGTACGCCTTCCTCTTCGTCGATGGCGCCGGAGGAGGGCTCGAGCACCTCAACTCGACGACGATCGGCATCCCCGCGGCCGCGTTCGCCGCGGACCCGCGCGCGCACGTCGGCGTCACCGCGCACGAGTACTTTCACCACTGGAACGTCAAGCGCATCCGTCCGATCGCCCTCGGCCCCTTCGACTATCAGCGCATCACGCGCTCGCGATCGCTCTGGCTGAGCGAGGGGGTGACCGACTACTTCGCCAACGCGATCGTCCGTCGCGCGTCGCTGGCGACCGAGGCGGAGGCGCGCGATGCGCTCGCGTCGTCGATCGAGGACTATCTCGCCAACCCCGGACACGAGCGCGTCTCTCCCGAACGATCGAGCTTCACGGCCTGGGATCCGCCGGCGGTCAATCGCGGGTATTCGCTCTCGTACTATCTCTCGGGCTCACTCCTCGGCGAGGTGCTCGACGTCAGGCTGCGCGCCAGGCGCGACAGCGGTGGAGGGATGGACGCGCTGATGCGCCGCCTGCGCGATCGCTACGCGGGTGCGCGCGGATTCACCGACGCCGACATCCGTCGTGAGGCGGGCGCGGTCTGCGGCTGCGACATGGCCGCCTTCTTCGCCCGCTACGTGGCGGGATCCACGCCCCTCCCGCTCGACGACTTCGCGCGCGCGCTGGGCTGGCGCCTCGTCGTCGAGCGCGCTCCCGCGATGTCGGCCGACGGGCAGCAGGTTCCCGACCGGCGCGTCGGCGTCACACCATATGGCGGCATGGGGAGTGCCGGTGGTCCGGTCGGCGGCGCGCTCAAGCTCTCGATCTCCAATCCCGCCTCGGTGTGGGGACAGGCGGGGCTCGCGACCGGCGACACGCTGCTCGCGGTGAACGGCACCGCGGTCTCGACGCCCGCGGAGTTTCGCGCGCTCGTCGGCCGGCTGGCGATCGGGGACAGCGTCGCGGTTCGCGTCCGGCGCGGCGACGAGCGCACCTATGTCGTCCATGTCGCCGGCTATGACCGCGTCACGGCGCGGCTCGAGGATCTTCCGAGCATCACCGCCGATCAGCGGCGCGCGCGCGAGCGCTGGATGCACGGCGATCGCTGAACGACCTCAGGGCCAGCGTGTCTTCTTCGAGTACTTCTTGCCGAACACCGCTCTCAACGCTTCGTGCGCGTCGTCCGTTCTAATGACGAGGTCCAGACGCTGCTCGAGGGGAAGCGGGCGCGTGAACTCGCGATAGCGCTTGTAGCCATGGCAGAAGCACCATGGGCCTTTCCGCTCGGTGTTGCTCAGCCAGATGTCGGGCAGGCCGAGGATCGTGAAGGCGTAGAAGAGGTTGAGGGAGCGGAGCTTCGGAAGGTCTCCCTCCGCGACACCGCGCGGCATCGATCCATGCTTTCCCCACTGGACGTCGAACGCTGCCGGACCTTTTCCTCGCCAGTCGGTGTGCAGGATGCGGCCGTGCCAGTAGGTCCAGAGCTCCGTCGGCGCGAGGGTGGCCGGATCGTAGCCGACCCATACCACTTCTTCATCGGTGGGGACGGTGAAGGGGATCCATGCGCCGTGGACGTCGTCACGCCAGAGCAGATGGTACGCGACGATCGGCCTCGTCGGATGGACCACCGCGGCGACGCGGGAGAGGGGGAACGTTTCGTCCGGCTGCAGGTATAAGGTCGGTGCCAGAGTCCGCGCCAACCGGTCGACGCTGTCGCCCGGCGCGGCCGCCCCCGCGACCGGCACCGCTCCCCGCTGCGGGATGTGCGCATGCGGTCCGCACGCGGCAAGTTGAAGGATCGCGACCGCGGAGAGCGCGGCGCGCAGTGATTGCGTGATGTGCAAGTTTTTGTCCTACTTGGCGTTATACCGCTGATCGGTTATCTTTTTTTCGGGGCGCCCACGAGGCCGCCTCTGCACTCTGCACCCGCGACGCCAGTTCAGGAGTTGCCATGAGAAAGCCCCGTCCGGCGACGTACAATCCGGCGCAAGCTCTCCACCTGATCGCCAGTGACCGCACCGGTTCGCCGCTGAGCTGTCCTTCGTGCTCCGGCCCAATCGAGCGCTCGCCCGACCAGGTCCCCCCCCTCCCGCGCTCACAGGTCACGCTGCGCTGCAACAAATGCGGTCGCGTGGCCCGCTACATCGCCGGCGCCGCCTGACGCGTCGGGCTCGGCGCACCGGTGGTTGCACCGGTGTTGCCATCGCTCTGCCGGTCGACGTGCACAAATCTTGCCTTTCGTCATGACGCACGTTCCGCGTGCGGGAGCTTGCGCGCGGGTACGGCAAACCGTCGTGGGCGATCACGTTGGTGGGGCCGCCGAGTAACGAGACGCGTCCTAGCTCGCGGGATCAGGCAGGGGTCGATTCACAGCACAGGGTACGTACATGGCACGCATCACCGGAACCGTGAAGTGGTTCAACGACGCGAAGGGGTATGGCTTCATCTCGCGCGAGGGTGGCCCGGACGTCTTCGTCCATTACAGCGCCATTCAGGGCGGGGGGTTCAAGTCGCTCCAGGAGGGGGATCGCGTCGAGTTCGAGATCGTCCAGGGGCAGAAGGGCCCGCAGGCAGCGGACGTGACGAAGGCCGCCTGATTCCACTCGAGTTCAAGCAGACCCCGAGGGCTCCGCGATCGCGGAGCCCTTTGCTTTTCTGCCGCCGCGCGAAGTAGCTGCTCGCGGCCGCGCCGTGATTGCGCGCACACGGACGTCGGCCCCCACGGTTGGATGGTGCGATTGCGGGCCGCCGGAGGGTGACCGGCTCGCGCAGCGGCTCGTCTCATCTGCGTATGGGAGTCCAGCCTCGCTCATGGATCGTCGCGCCCCGGCGCGATGCGTTTCGCGTTCTCGCGCTCGCCGGATCGCTGCTCGCGCTCTCGGGCGCCAGCGCGGGCGCGCAGCAGGTCTCCGACCGCGGGCAACCGCGCGGAACGATCGCCGTTCGCGGAACCGTCACGGGCACGGACATCGTCCGCGCCGCGCGCCAGTACCTCGGCGTCCGCTACAAGTGGGGCGGCACGACGCCGCGCGCCTTCGACTGCTCGGGCTTCACGCGCTGGGTGTTCGCCCGCTACGGGATCGAGCTCCCGCGCACGGCGCACGAGCAGGCCGCCTTCGGCGCCGCGCCCTTCCCGGGCGACCTGCGCCCCGGGGACCTGCTGTTCTTCTACGGCGGGCAGGGAGCCCAGCACATTGCGATCTACGTCGGCGCGGACACGATCATTCACGCGTCGAGCACGGGACATCGCGTGAAGCTCGACGTCATCAAACAACGGGGCTCGAACAGGAACTGGTTTCGGAACCGGCTGATCGCCGTCCGGCGCATCGTTCCGATGCAGGGGACGTTCTATATCCCCGGCTCGGCGACGGCGGGCGCTCCGCCCCACCAGGCGTCGCTGGACGAAGCCCCGCGGACCTTTCGCCTCGCTCCCACTGTCTACTGAGCCGCGCTTCCGCTCCGGGGCGCTCCCCCGGCGCACCAGCCTTCAGGCGGGCCGCGGCGGCGCGGCGGGGCGCGGAGACTGTGACGCCGCGCACATTGGCACCATCCTCGCATCCCCGACCCGGCGCGGCGTTCGGTCGCTGCCGGTCAATTCGCTCGACTGATGCCCGATACTGCGGTGCTGTTCACGCGCGATCTTCCCGGGGGAGGCTTCGTACTCATCGAGGCGCTCCCCGTGGAAGCTGGCGTGCATCGCGCGCGGGTGTCAGTGGAGCGGCGATCCGATCCGGCCCGGCGGCTGGGTCATCTGCCGCCCGTGATCGCGATGCTCGAGGGGCCCTCCCGCAACGCGGTATTCGAGGAGCTGTATCGCATCGCGGTGGACAACGTCGCGATCGCCCGCGGGATCATGCAGTGGCAGGCTGCCCGCCGCCGCGACGGCGGCCGGAGCGACGCCGTCGGTCGCGACCACGACGAGGTCTGACCGGGATGCCGACGCGCCGAGCGCGTCGGCCGCGTGCTCAGCTCGACAGCCAGTCGAAGCGCACGCCGCGCCGTGATGCCTTCGGCGCACGCTGCACGAACCGGTAGAGCTGCGCCGGCCGCCCACGCCCCTCGCTTCGCCACTCGCGCGTCGGCGCGACGAGCCGCGCCGACTGCAGCGCCCGGCGGAAGCTCGCCTTGTGCAGCGACCGGCCGATGATCGCCTCGTAGGTTTCCTGGAGCTCGCTGAGCGTGAAGGTCGCCGGAAGCAGCCGAAAGGCCACCGGCGTCCGGTCGAGCCATCCCGCGGCCGCGTCGACGGCCTGGTCGACGAGCCGGCGCGAGGAGGCGCCGAGCGACGCGGTGCGTTCGCGCGGGATCCATGCCTCGTCGCCCTCGGCCGGCGCGGGGACGAGTCCGGCGAACATCACCGTGGCCGTCATTCCCTCGAGCCGGGTGGCGACCTGCGCCAGCCACGCCGCGTTCCCGCCGATCGCCGCGCGGACGATGCGCGCCGCAGCCGCCTCGAGGCTCTCC
>JABFXC010000148.1 GCA_013361935.1 Gemmatimonadaceae bacterium | reverse complement strand
CGCTGTCGCATATGACAGCGCGTCCGAATCACTTTCGTATGATCAGGTTTGAACTCTCCCCCCAGGCCCTGTCGACCCGAGGATCAGCGAGTCCGCCTCGCACATCCGATCTCCCAACATCGATTGTCAATCAGCATTTGCGTCGCGTTTGCGACAGCCTTGAATCATACCCTGCCTACCACTCGGCGTCAACCCCTCGAAGCGTTCTCGAGCACGATCCAGACGCCGAAAAACCACCCGCCTCAAAAACTTCAGAGGTAGCCATCCATCATAAACAACCCAATCCCGATCCGCAAGTGGCCGGATGCTTGAACCGTCCCTGCGACGCCTAACGCGTACCAAACCGTACGCCTCCGCCGCACGCCACTCCGCTCGCCGCACGCTGCATACACACTCGCGCCGCCGCGGTTCCACCACCATCGGGAGCTCCCCCGACACCCGCCCTCCTACCAACAGAACGGCCCGCCGAAGCGGGCCGTCCCAGTGCGCCGTGTAGGAATCGAACCTACAACCTAGTGATTAAGAGTCACTTGCTCTGCCAATTGAGCTAACGGCGCATGTCATGGTGCTCGATACAACGATCCGCTGGCGCGCCAGGAGGGAATCGAACCCCCGACCCACAGCTTAGAAGGCTGTTGCTCTATCCAACTGAGCTACTGGCGCTTCACTCGCGGCGGGCCGGCTCGCACTCGAGCCACCTGCCAGGTCGGGGCGCCCGGATTTGAACCGGGGACCTCCTGCTCCCAAAGCAGGCGCGATACCAGGCTACGCTACGCCCCGCTGAGCACAGAATTCTAACCGCGCCTGCCAGCCTGGTCAACCGGCCGCGCCCGATCGTCCAGCAGCGCCGCACACAGCGCGTCCACCGCCCGCGCCCGATGACTCACTCTGCCCTTCTCCTCCGCCGTCGCTTCGCCGAAGGTGCGGCCGAGCTCCGTCGAAAGGAAATGCGGATCGTAGCCGAACCCCCCCGACCCGCGCGCCGAGTCGACGATCCGTCCGGAGCTCTCGCCGCGCCGCACCAGCTCGCGGGCATCGTCCACGTACGCGGCGGCGCAGACGAAGCGCGCGCCCCGCTCCTCCACCCCGCGAAGCGCTTCCACCAGCAGCGCGTTGTTGGCCGCGTCCAGCGCCCGGCCGGAGAGGTCGTCGCGGCCGCTCCACCGCCGGCTTCGAACGCCGGGGCGCCCCCCGAGGGCGTCGACCGCGAGACCGGAGTCGTCGGAGATCGTCGGCAGCCCGGTGAGGGCGTGGAAGTATCGCGCCTTCGCCAGCGCGTTCTCCTCGAACGTCTCGTGCGACTCGATCGCATCCTCCGCGGAGCTCTCCGGGATGCCGAGCGTCGCCAGAGACACGATCTCCGCGCCTAACGGCGCGAGCAGCGCCACCAGCTCGCGAAGCTTTCCTTCATTTCTGGTCGCGACGACGATCCGCCGCGCGTCGAGGGCCATCGGGTCAGCCGGCGAGCGCGGCGCGCTGCGCCGCATCGAGCCGCGCGGCGCCCGCGGCCGCGAGATCGAGGAGCCGGTCGAGGGACGCGCGATCGAAGAGCCCGTGCTCACCGGTGCCCTGGACCTCCACGAACTGTCCCTCGCCGCTCATCACGACGTTCATGTCGACCTCCGCCGCGACGTCCTCGGCGTACTCGAGGTCGAGGCGCGGCTCGCCGGCGACGATGCCCACGCTCACCGCCGCGATGCGGCGACGCACCGGCGACGCGGCGACGCGGCCGGTCTTCACCATCCACCCGAACGCGTCGACGACGGCGACGCAGGCGCCGGTGATCGAGGCAGTGCGCGTGCCTCCATCCGCCTGGAGCACGTCGCAGTCGATCTTCAGGGTGAACTCACCGAAGCGGAAGTCGTCGAGCATCGCGCGGACGCTGCGGCCGATGAGCCGCTGGATCTCCTGCGTGCGACCGCCGACGCGCTCGCGCTCGCGCGTGGTGCGAGTGTGCGTCGCGCGCGGGAGCATCGCGTACTCGGCGGTGAGCCACCCCTCGCCCTTGCCGCGGCGCCACGACGGCACGCCGTCCTCGACGCTCACGGTGCAGAGCACGCGCGTGGACCCGAATGCGACGAGGCAGGAGCCTTCGGCGTACGGGGCGGCCGCGCGGGTGAGCGAGACGGGACGGAGCTCGTCGGCGGCGCGTCCGCGGCGTGGAACGTCAGGCATGTCGATGGGAGCGAAGACGCTCGATGATCGCGGTGGTGGAATGACCGGGGGTCAGCGGAATGATCACGCACTCGCCGCCCCAGCCGCGGACCTCTGCGGCGCCGACGACGGTGTCGGGCGAGTAGTCGCCTCCCTTCACGATCACGTCGGGGCGGAGCGTCCGGACGAGCTCCAGCGGCGTATCCTCGTCGAACACGGTCACGGCATCGACGGTCTCGAGGGCGGCGAGCACATACGCGCGGTCGGCCTCACCGCGCACGGGGCGCTCGGGGCCCTTGAGACGCCGCACGCTCGCATCGCTGTTGATGCCGACGACGAGCGCGTCGCCACGCTCGCGCGCGCCGCGAAGTACGTCGACGTGGCCGGGATGCAGCAGATCGAAGACGCCGTTCGTGAAGACGACGCGTCCGCGCTGCTGCTCACGCCAGCGTGTGGCTCCGGGCCAGTCGAAGACCTTGCGGGCCGGGTCGAAGGAGCTCAGAAGGAGCTCTCCACGCGCGGCTGGAAATGAATCTCCCGGACATAGCCGGGGAGCTCGACGTGCTCGAAGTACTCGTTGGTCAGCACCACCGAGTGCTCGCGGCGCCGGATCTGTACGTCGTGCGCACCTTCGGGGAGGCCGAGGGAATCGGCGGCGGCGCGGAGCCGCGTCCTGATGTCGTCATCGGTGAGACGCGACGCGAACTGCGCCGCCTGCTGCATCGAGTCGCGGTAGCGATAGTAGCGGAGATAGACCTCTCCGACGTTCACGCCGAAGTACCCGATCGCGACGACGATGAGCAACGTGACGAGACAGCCGAGCGAGGATCGTCCTCGCCGCGACGACGAGCGTATCACCATTGCGATTGCGCGCCCTCGACGACGTCGTTCACGAGCCGCTTCAGCGCCTCGCGGCGGCCCGATGCCTCTCCAGGCCCTTCGTCATACTCACCTTCGACGGTGAGTCCCTTCCGCTGCAGTATGGTCTTGCCCGTCTTCTGATCGACGATCTCGACGTCGAGCACGATCTGAAGCTTCCGGCGCGCGGAGTTGACGACGCGCGCGTCGGCCGAGTACGCGATCGGTATTCCGGTATCGTATCGCAGGAGCGTGCCGCGCACGACGGCGTCGGCGCGCGCTTCCGGCGCTTCGCGGAGTCCGAGCCTCGACTGGAGCTCCCCGCGCAGCGCCTGCCACACTTCCGACTGGAGCTCGGCCTGCGGTGTCTCGTTCTCGAAGGGGAGCACGGCGACGGTCCGGATGTGCTGAGGCAGCCCTCCGCCCGCGAAGCCGTACGGCCAGCAGGCGGTGAGCGCGGCCATCAGCAGGAGGAAGAAGGTGCTAGAGGGACCAGATCGACGCATCGAATCCGACGTTTTGATCGACGCTCGTGATGGTGAGCTCGAGCGAGCGCCGCGAAGACGCATCGTAATATCGCACGTGCCGGTCGTCGGCGCGATGGACGCTTTGCACGATCCGTCCGTCGTCGATCCGCTCGAGACGCCTCAGCTGGCCGCCGGCGACGGTGACGCGCCACACCGATCCGCGGCCGATGTCAATGCGAAGGGTATCCCCGTCGAGCCGGGCCACGGTGTCGGCAGCGGGAGGGACGGCAAGCCGGCCGAGCGCCGCCCAGAGGAGCGGAGGCGGGGGGACCATCTTCTTCACGGCATCGGGGCCGGGCGCTCGAAGCTCGCCGCCGATGAGCACCGCCGTCGCGCCGCCGAGCCCACCGGCGAGAAAGAGATCGAGCCGGGCACTGTCGGGTGCCGCGGCACGGATGGCGCCGTCGCCGCGGCCCTGCACGTCGGGATCCTCGTACTTCCAATCGAAGACGAACCGCGTGTGGCCGGCTGGAAGCTCGAGGCGCGGAACGACCGCCGGCGCCGGCGCCCCGACGAGAGGCGGCGCCTTGGGAACGCACGCGCCGAGGAGCAAAGCGATCGCCGTCGAGGCGGTGCGCGGGATCATGGGGCGATCACGATGTTGGAGATCCGGTCGCCCTGCACGAGATCGTCCATCACCTGCCAGCCACCGACGACGAGGGCGAAGATCGTGTAGCGGGCGTCGAGGTGCGGCTGCGGCGAGAGGGTCAGGAAATACTGGCTGCCACCGGTGTCGGGGCCGGAGAGTGCCATGCCCACCGCGCCGCGCGAGTAGCGCCGCAGATTGAGCTCGTCGCGAATCGCGTAGCCCGGGCCTCCGTTGCCGTCACCACGCGGGTCTCCATCCTGCGCGACGAAGTTGGGCACGACGCGGTGGAAGCGCACGTCGCGATAGAATCCCGCCCGTGCGAGCCGCGTGAAGTTCTCGACCGTCAGGGGCGCGTCGACCCCGAGCAGCTCGAGGGTGATGGTGCCGCGCGCCGTCTCGATGCGCGCGCGCGGCGCCGCGCCGCCCAGGGATGGTGCGACGATGTCGCGGACGACCTTCTCGTACCAGCCGAGATCGCGAGCGACGCCTTCGGTGCCGGGCCAACTCGCGAGGAGCGGGTTGCCTTTCGCCTCCGCGCGCACGAGCGGGTCGTCGGACGGGGGCAGCCCCGAGACGGCCTGTCGAAGCGAATCGCCGAAGGCGGCGCTGTCCCGCTGCCAGGCGGTGCGCAGATAGCGGATGGCCGCAATCCGCGCGTCGTTGCCCGAATCGCGCGCGGCGAGCGCGTAGCTGGCGAGCACCGCGGGCACCTCGCTCGATCGCGCGCTGTCGGCGAGCGCGAGGAGCGCGGTGGCGCGGACGAAGAAGTCGGGGTCGCGGAGCGCGCGCACCACCGTGGCGCGGCGCGCGGAGCCACCGGTGGAGTCGAGGAAGGCGGCGACCGCGGCGACCGCGGACTGCCTGACGCGCGGATCGGCGTCGGCGAGCAGGGGATCGGCGAGCTGGGTGCCGCGCGCCGGGGCCGGCGCGAGCGCGGCGGCATCGGCGA
>JABFXC010000030.1 GCA_013361935.1 Gemmatimonadaceae bacterium | reverse complement strand
CCAAGGCGATCGTCGTCATCGGCTCGACGCTGCCGACGTGGGCGCGCGGCGCGGCCGTCGTCCTCCCGGTCGGGACGTTCGCCGAAGAGGAAGGCACCTTCACGAACGTCGACGGACGCGTCCAGCGCTTCCTGCAGGTCAAGGCGGCTCCCGGAAACGCGCGGCCCAGCTACTCGGTGGTCGGCGACCTTCTCGCGCGGCTCGGCGAGCCGGCGAACTTCTTCCTCGCGAGCGAGGCGTTCGCGGCGCTGGCGGCGGTCGAAGCGCCGTTCGCCGGAATGTCCTACGACACTTTGGGTCTCAAGGGACGCACGGTCGCGGGAGGTGCGCGATGAGCTTGCCGGTGCTCGCCCTGCTCCAGGCCGCGGACCCGCAGCTGCCGCCGCTGCACTTCTGGCCCTGGCTGATCTTCAGCCTGATCAAGCTGCTCGTCGTCTTCACGCTCTACATGGTCGCCGCGGCGCTGCTCACGTTGGCCGAGCGGAAGATCAGCGCGTGGATCCAGGACCGGCACGGCCCGAACCGCGTCGGGCCGGGCGGCCTCATGCAGCCCCTCGCCGACGGGCTGAAGAACTTCGTCAAGGAAGAGACGTTCCCGAAGTTCTCGAACAAGGCGCTCTTCCTCATCGCGCCGATGCTGGCCTTCATGCCGGCGCTCATCACCTGGGCGGTGATCCCCTTCGGGTCGCCGCTGCCGACACGGTGGGGGCGGGTCGACCTCGTGCTCGCCGACATCCCGGTCGGCTTCCTGTACATCCTCGCGATCTCCTCGCTCGGCGTGTACGGGATCGTGCTCGCCGGCTGGTCGTCGAACAACAAGTACGCGCTGCTCGGCGGGCTCCGCTCGAGCGCGCAGATGATCTCCTACGAGATCGCGATGGGGATGGCGACGATCCCGGTAGTGATGCTCGCCGGCAACGTCACCCTCGGCGCGATCGTGATGACGCAGGCGCATCAGGGGTGGAACATCGTCACCCTGACGCTCGCCTTCTTCATCTTCATGGTCGCCGCCTTCGCCGAGACGAACCGCGTTCCCTTCGATCTTCCGGAGGCGGAGGCGGAGCTCGTCGCCGGCTACCACAGCGAGTATTCGGCGATGAAGTTCAGCTTCTTCTTCATCGCCGAATACGCGAACATGGTGACCGCGAGCGCGCTGATGACGACGCTCTTCCTCGGCGGATGGGACATCCCGTTCACGCTCTGGGACAACCTCCCTCCGTTCTCGGTGCTGAAGACGCTGCTCACGCTCGTGGCATTCCTCGGGAAGCTCTCGTTCTTCCTGTTCCTCTACATGTGGATCCGCTGGACGCTGCCGCGGTTCCGCTACGACCAGCTCATGTCACTCGGCTGGAAGGTGATGCTGCCGATGGCGCTGGCCTACATCGTGATCATCGCCGCGGCGATCCTCGGGCTGGACGCGCTCGGCGTCCCGCGCGACTGGCGATTCGCGCTGTCCATGTTCGCACTGAACATCGTGGTCGTGTTCATCGTGTTCGGCTGGCTGGACCGCGGGCGCATCGTCAGTCCGGCGAGCTCGCGAATCAGCGCGGGCGAGCTTGCGCGGTTGCGCACGATGGCGCACCGCTCGACACTGACGCCGCGGGAGACTGGAGACTGACATGGCGATCGGAGTGAAGGTTCTCGAGCGTCCCATCGAGCAGACGAGCTACGTGCGCGCGACACTCCAGGGGATGGCGCTCACCCTCAAACACCTGTTCGACACGCACAAGGTCACGGTGCAGTACCCCGAGCAGAAGTGGCCACTCTCGCCGCGCTGGCGGGGGACGCACCGCATGCTCACGACCGAAGACGGCAAGGCGAAATGCGTCGCCTGCGGCCTCTGCCCGACCGTCTGCCCGGCGAACTGCATCAAGCTCGTGCCCGGTGAGGACGAGCAGGGCAACCGCTATCCGCTGATCTTCGAGATCGACGAGTTCCGCTGCATCTTCTGCGGCTACTGCCAGGAGGTATGCCCGGAGGAGGCGATCCACGTCGGGCGGCACTACGAGAACTCGGAGTACAGCCGCGAGGGCTTCGTCTACGACCTCGAGCGGCTGATGGCCCAGACGCACCCGGTGTGCGAGATGTGGGACCCCTCGGATCCGAAGGGACAGTGATGGAAAGCTATCCGCTGTTCTACACGTTCCACTTCTACCTCTTCGGGATCATCGCGGTCGCCTCGGCGATCCTCTTCGTGACGAGGAAGAGTCCCGTCTCGGCGGCGATGTGGCTCGTCAGCACGATGTTCTCCCTCGCCGCGCTCTACGTCATGCTCGACGCGCCGTTCATCGGCGTGATCCAGGTGCTGGTGTACGCGGGCGCGATCATGGTCGTGTTCCTCTTCGTCATCATGCTCCTCAACCTCGGCCAGCCGAGCGAGATCGCGGACGTGCGGAGCGGGGGATGGCGGCTGGTGGCGGGCCTGGTCGGACTCGCGCTGCTCGCGGAGATCTTCGCGTTGACGCGGGCGCACAGCGTCCCCGGTCTCGCGATCCCGCGCGGGACGGCCGCGGAGGCGATCAACAGCATGGGCGCGGTCGGGATGGTCGCCGGCCCGCTGTTCACCACGTACCTGCTCCCCTTCGAGGTCACGAGCGTGCTCCTGCTCGCGGCGGTGGTCGGCGCGGTCATGATCGGCAAGCAGCGGAGGGCGGCGGATGCTCGCTGAAGCGATCTTCTTCTCGGCGGTGCTCTTCACCATCGGCGTGATCGGCGTGCTCACGCGGCGCAACGCGATCATCATCTTCATGTGCGTGGAGCTGATGCTCAACGCCGTGAACCTGTCGTTCGTCGCCTTCGCGCGCGCGTACGGGGTCGCCGGCCAGGTCTTCGTCTTCTTCGTCATGACGGTGGCGGCGGCCGAAGCGGCAGTCGGGCTGGCGATCATCATCGCGATGTTCCGTCACAAGCAGACGGTCAATCTCCAGAACATCAACATCCTCAAGGGCTGATGCTGCTTCAGCACGAGGTATCGGCGGCGGCGCACCCGTTGGCCGGGACGGTGGTGGAGTGGCTCTGGCTGCTCCCCCTCCTTCCACTGCTCGGCTTCGTCATCAACGGGCTGCTCTCGCTCGTTCCGGCGACGGTGCTCGGCCCCGGCGATCCGGACATGGCGCACGGCGCCGACGGCGCGCATGGCGAGGCCGGCCACGGGGTCGCGGTGCACGCGCACGAGACCGCGGACGAGCATGGCGCGCACGGCGACGACCATCATCCCGTCGTCCGGCACCGGTTCGCGTGGCTGGCGAGCATCGTCGGACCCGCGGTGCTGGCGATCGCCTTCGGGCTCGCGGTCGCGATGTTCTTCGCGATGCGCGGAGCGGGCGGTGGCGAGATGCACGCGCCCTTCGTGCAGCGCTACTTCTCCTGGATGCCGGCGGGGACCTTCCATCTCGACGCGGCCTTCCAGCTGGATCAGCTCTCGATGCTGATGGTGCTGGTCATCACCGGCGTCGGCACGCTCATCCATCTGTTCAGCATCGGCTACATGCAGGACGACCCCGGGTATCCGCGCTTCTTCGCGTACCTGAACCTGTTCGTGGCCTTCATGCTCGTGCTGGTGCTCGGCGCCAACTATCCCGTGCTCTTCGTGGGCTGGGAGGGCGTCGGGCTGTGCTCGTATCTCCTGATCGGCTTCTGGTTCTCGGAGAAGGCGAACGCGGACGCGGGGAAGAAGGCCTTCATCGTCAACCGCATCGGCGACTTCGGTCTGCTGATCGCGATGTTCCTGCTCTTCGCCAACCTCGGCACGCTCGACTTCGTCGCGGTGAACGAGAACGTGACGCGGCTGGCGTTCGGCGGCCCGCTGATCACGACGATCTGCCTCTTCATGTTCCTCGGCTGCACGGGGAAGAGCGCGCAGATCCCGCTCTACATCTGGCTGCCCGACGCGATGGCCGGTCCGACGCCGGTGTCCGCGCTCATCCACGCCGCCACGATGGTCACCGCGGGCGTGTATCTCATCGCCCGCAGCTCGGTGCTCTTCTCGATGGCCCCGGTCGCCGGGCTGACGGTCACCGTCATCGGCGCGCTCACCGCGATCTTCGCGGCGACGATCGGCCTCAAGCAGTGGGACATCAAGAAGGTGCTCGCGTATTCGACCGTCTCGCAGCTCGGCTACATGTTCATGGGCGTGGGGAGCGGGGCGTACGTGGCCGGCGTCTTCCATCTCGCGACGCACGCCTTCTTCAAGGCGCTGCTCTTCCTCGGCTCGGGCTCAGTGATCTTCGCGATGCATGCGGCGTATCACCACACGGGGAGCCACGAGGACGCGCAGGACATGCGGAACATGGGCGGCCTCGCGCCGTACATGCGCGTGACCTGGATCCTGATGTGGATCGCGACGCTGGCGATCGCCGGGGTGCCATTCTTCGCCGGCTTCTTCTCCAAGGACGAGATCCTCGGATCGCTGTTCCTCCGCGCGCACGATTCGACGCTCGCCGATGCGCGCTGGCTCGGGATCCCCGGCTCGGCTGTGCTCTACGGCGCGTACGCGTTAGGTCTCGCCGCCGCGCTGCTCACGGCGATCTACATGACGCGGATGATGATCTACACCTTCCACGGGCCGAACAGGACCGGAGAGAAGGAGCGCGATCATCTGCACGAGGCGCCGTGGATCATGACGGGTCCGCTCGTCGTGCTTGGCATCCTGAGCGCGGTCGGCGGCTGGCTCAATCTTCCGGCGATCACGTCGTTCCTCGGCCCGGTCGGCGCGCTCGATCGCTGGCTCGAGCCCGTGGTTGGCGAGAGCGCCCTGCGCGTGACGAACGGCGTCGCCCCCGAGGCCACGCACAGCACCGAGCTGGCGCTGGTCGGGGGCGCGGTGGCGATCGCGCTGCTCGGCATCATCATCGCCGCGGTACGGCTCAAGCCGGCGCGGCTCGTTCCGAAGGCGCAGTCGCCCGAGGAGCACGGCATCGAGCGTGTGCTCGCCAACAAGTACTACGTCGACGAGGCGTACGATCGCGTCGTCGTCGAGCCGACCGTCGGGCTTTCGCGCGGCGTGCTCTGGAAGGGGATCGACCAGGGGATCATCGACAACGTCCTGGTGAACGGCTCGGCGCGGCTGGCGCGTGGATTCAGCTCGCTCGGCTCATGGGTCCAGAGCGGTCAGATCGGCACCTATGCGTGGGTCCTCGTGATCGGCGTGCTCGCGGTCCTCGGCGCTTTCACCATCCGCTAATTCGATGCGCGAGTTTCTCGATTCGATCGGTTACGACAGCTGGGTGCTGCTCGCGCTGCTCGTCATCCCCGCGCTGGCGGCCATGGGGATCTGGGTGCACGGCGCGATGCTCGGCGACAACGACGCGCGCGATCGCGCCTCGGGCACGCCGCGACAGATCGCGCTCTGGGCCTTCATCATCGAGTTCGTCGTGTCGCTCGGGCTCTGGTGGTCGTACGACCCGAGCACCGCGGCGATGCAGGCGACGCTCGACCTGACGTGGATCCCGTCCTGGGGCGTGCGCTTCGCCCTCGGCATCGACGGCATCTCGCTGATGATGGTGCTGCTGACGACCTTCCTGATGCCGCTGGCGGTGCTCGGGAGCTGGACCAGCATCCGCATCAAGCGGCACAGCTACTACGCGCTCCTCCTCCTGTTGACGACGGGGATGCTCGGGGTGTTCGTCGCGCGCGATCTCTTCCTCTTCTACGTGATGTGGGAGATGATGCTCGTCCCGATGTACTTCATCATCGGGATCTGGGGCGGGGAGCGGCGCATCTACGCGACGATGAAGTTCTTCATCTACACGATGGTCGGCTCGCTGCTGATGCTCGTCGCGATCGTGTATCTGGGCATCAAGGCCGGCGGCGGGACGGGGCCGAACTTCGCCTACGACGCCGTGCAGCGGATGGCCGGCAGCGGTGGGATGACCAGCCTCTTCGGTGCCATGGTGCCGGCGTCGTTCCTGATGTTCTTCGCCTTCGCGCTCGCGTTCGCGATCAAGGTGCCGATGTTCCCCTTCCACACGTGGCTGCCGGACGCGCACGTGGAGGCGCCGACCGCGGGCTCGGTGATCCTCGCCGGGATCATGCTGAAGATGGGAACGTACGGGTTCCTGCGCTTCGCGCTCCCGTTCTTCCCGGACGCGGCGATGCACCCGGCGATCCGGACGACCTTCCTCGTGCTCGGGACGGTCGGCGTGCTCTATGGCGCGCTCGTCGCCATGGTGCAGCCGGACTTCAAGAAGCTCGTCGCGTACTCCTCGGTGAGCCACCTCGGCTTCGTCATGCTCGGCATCTTCGCCCTGACGACGCAGAGCATCCAGGGCGCGCTGATGATCATGATCAACCACGGCATCTCGACGGGCGCGCTCTTCCTCCTCATCGGGATGATCTACGAGCGCAGGCACACCCGTGAGCTCGCGGCGTACGGCGGCATCGCGCGCGTCGTTCCGCTGTTCGCGGCGCTGCTCACCTTCGTGTCGCTCAGCTCCATCGGGCTGCCCGGCACGAACGGCTTCGTCGGCGAGTTCCTCGTGCTCCTCGGCTCCTTCCAGACGGCTCCGTACCTCGCGACGTTCGCGACGATGGGCGTCATCTTCGCCGCGGCGTACCTCCTGTGGGCGATCCAGCGGATCATCTTCAACCGTCTCGACCGCGCGGAGAACGAGCACATCCCGGATCTCAACGCGCGCGAGCTCGCGCTGATGCTGCCGCTCGTCGCCGTCATCCTCTGGCTGGGGATCTATCCTGCGCCGGTGCTTCGCCGGATGGAGGCTTCGGCTCAACAGCTCGTGACGCAGGTGTCGGGCGTCGCGCCCGCGGCGAACGTCGCCAGCGCGGGGAATCCATGAACTTCATGACGCACCTCGACCTCTCGTTCCCCGCGCAGCTCAGCCTCGCGCTGCTTCCGGATCTGCTGCTGATGGGCGGGGCGATGATCCTCCTGCTCTGGGCGGCGTGGCGGCCGGAGAGCGCGCGCCACCAGCGCTCGGTCGGCGCGGCATGCCTCGGCCTGATCGTACTCACGACGATCGCGATCGGCTGGTTCATGTATCGTCACGTCACGGCGACCCCGGGACCCATCGCGGTCGACCGCTTCCGCTGGATCGCCGACCTCGTGCTCCTGCTCGGCACCGCCGGGACCATCGCGCTGTCGATGGACTACAACGAGCGCGAGGGCATCTTCGCCCCCGAGTCGCACGTCCTCATCCTGCTCGCGACGTCGGGGATGATGCTGCTCGCCGCGGCGCGCGATCTGATGATCGTGTTCCTCGGCATCGAGACGATGTCCGTCGCGACGTACGTGCTCGCCGGCATGAACCGCCGCAGCCCGCGCTCCGCCGAAGCGGCGATGAAGTACTTCCTGCTCGGCGCGTTCTCGACGGCGTTTCTGCTCTACGGCATGGCGCTCGTCTACGGGGCGACCGGCGCGACGAACCTGTCGGTGATCGGCGACCGCGTCATGCGCTTCGGGCTCACGACGAGCCCGCTGCTGCTCACCGGCATCGCGCTGATGCTCGTCGGCTTCGGCTTCAAGGTCGCTGCCGCGCCCTTCCACATGTGGGCGCCCGACGTCTACGAGGGCGCGCCGACCCCCATCACCGGCTACATGGCGGCCGCGGTGAAGGCGGCGGCATTCGCCGCGTTCCTGCGGATCTGGTACGAGGCCTTCACGCCGGTCTACGCGAGCTGGCACAACGCCGTCTGGTGGCTCGCGGCCGTCACGATGGCCGTGGGGAACATCATCGCGCTGCGCCAGCGGGACCTGAAGCGACTGCTCGCGTATTCGAGCATCGCGCACGCGGGCTATCTGCTGGTCGCGCTCACGGTGAACAGCCCCGCGGGTTCCGAGGCGTTTCTGTTCTACGCCTTCGTCTACACGATCGCGACGATGGGATCCTTCGCCGTCGTCGTCGCCCTCGGCGACCCGGGGGAGCGCTCGCTGAACGTCGACGACTACGCCGGGCTCTGGACGGTGCGTCCCTGGCTCGCCGTGGCGATGGCGGTGTTCATGCTCGCGCTGCTCGGCTTCCCCGTCTTCGGAGGCGCCGGCTTCTTCGCGAAGTGGTACGTCATCCGCGCCGCGCTGCAGGCGCCCTCGCCGCACTGGAAGCTGGCGGTGATCCTCGTCCTCACGAGCGTGATCTCCGCGGGCTACTACCTGTACGTGGTGATGGTCATGTTCATGCGCCCGCGGGTGGCCAGCGCGGCGATTCCCGCGCGGTCGCGGGGACTCACCGGGTTCGTCATCGCCGCATCCGCGGTCCTGCTCATCGTGCTCGGCTTCTTCCCGGAACGCCTCGTGCGTCTTACCGAGGGCAGCGCGCCGTACGGCGCGCTGACGGTCCCGGCGACGAGCAGCGCGGTGCCCTTGCCATCGTTACCGCCGGCGCGGCGGTGAGACCAGCGGGGCCGCCGAGGCGGCCCCGCGACGTTTCGCCCCCCTCCGTACTTCGATACCGCACTCTCTCGCAATGACCGTTTCCGCAGGGATCTTCCGGCAGTACGACATCCGTGGGATCGTCGACCGCGACCTCACCGTCGAGGCGGCGCACGCCGTCGGTTCCGCATATGCCGCGTTTCTCCGCGAGCGCGGCACGCGTGGGGCGGTCGCGGTCGGGCGTGACAACCGGCCGAGCGGGGCGAAGCTGCGCGACGCGCTGGTGCAGGGAATCACCGAGCAGGGGCTGGACGTCGTCGACGTCGGCGTGGTCCCGACGCCCCTCGTCTACTGGTCGCTGCACCATCTCCCGGTGATCGGCGGCATCCAGATCACCGGCTCGCACAATCCGCCGGAGTACAACGGGTTCAAGCTCTGCATCGGCACGCAGACGATGCACGGCGAGCAGATCCAGGCACTGTACGCGCTGCAGGCGAAGGGACTTCGCCCGCAGGCGGAGCGCGGTGCGGTGACGAGCGACGCGAGCGTGATCCCGCGTTACATCGACGACATCGTCGCGCGCGTCGGCAGGATCTCGCGCCCGCTCACCGTCGCCGTGGACTGCGGCAACGGGGCCGGCGCGCTCGTCGCCGGCGCGCTCTTCGAGCGGCTAGGCATCACGCAGATCCCGCTCTTCTGCGAGAGCGACGGTACCTTTCCGAACCACCATCCCGATCCGACCGTCGAGGAGAACCTCGAGGACGTCGTCGCGGCTGTGAAGGAGCGGCACGCCGACCTCGGCGTGGCGTTCGACGGCGACGCCGATCGCATCGGCGTGATCGACGACCATGGCCGGATAGTCTGGGGCGATCACGTGCTCATTCTCTACGCGCGCGACGTGCTCGCGCGTACGGGGAAGAGGCAGGCGATCATCTTCGACGTGAAGTGCTCGCAGGCGCTGCCCGACGAGATTCGCAAGGCGGGCGGGGAGCCGGTGATGTGGAAGACCGGGCACTCGCTGATCAAGGACAAGATGCGCGAGCTGAGCGCGCCCGTCGCCGGCGAGATGTCCGGGCACATGTTCTTTACCGAAGGCTTCTACGGCCACGACGACGCGCTCTACGGGGCGGCGCGCCTGCTCCGCATCGTCGCGGATTCCGGCAAATCGGTGAGCGAGCTCCTGGCCGACGTGCCGCATTTCGTCTCGACGCCGGAGATCCGCGTCGACGTGCCGGAGGAGGAGAAGTTCGACATCGTCCGTCGCGCGGTGGAGCACTTCACGAGCCGACGCGAGGTGGTCGGCGTCGACGGCGCGCGCGTGCTGTTCGGCGACGGATGGGGACTCATTCGCGCCTCGAACACCCAGCCGATCCTCGTGACGCGCTACGAGGCGCGCAGCGCCGAGCGGCTCGCGCAGATCCGCGACGAGATGGAAGGCTGGCTCCGCACGCAGGGCGTCCGGATCTGATCCGATGGGCGGGCGCCGCAGACTGATCATCGCCGTCGCGGTCGCGGCGCTGCTCCTTCTGCTCGGCCGCGGGCTGGCGGCCGTGGTGCTCGACTACGAGTGGTACGCGTCGCTCGGCGCCGGCTCGGTCTGGAAGGCGCGCGCGACCATCGCGGTGCTCAGCGGGCTGCTCACCTTCGCGGCGGGCTCGGTCTTCTCGTTCCTGAACCTGTACGCGGTGCGCGCGTCGGTCGTCTCGCTCGTGCTGCCGCGACGCGTCGCGAACCTCGAGATCGGCGAGGAGGTTCCGCCGCGATATCTGCTCGCCGGCACGCTCGTGCTCGCACTCCTGCTCGGCGCGGCGCTGACGCAGCTCGACTGGGTGCCGACCGCCAAGCTCCTCTACGCGGATGCGTTCGGCGAGGCCGACCCGTACTTCCAGCGCGACCTCGGCTTCTTCGCATACTGGCTGCCGCTCGAGCGCGCGCTGTTCTGGTGGTCGCTGCTCGCGACGCTCCTCATCGCCGCGGTGGTCGTCTTCCTGTATGCCCTCACGCCCAGCCTCCGCTGGGAGCGAGGGATGCTGCGCGTCTCGCAGTACGTGAGGCGCCACCTGACGGTGCTCGGCACCCTGCTGCTGATCATCCTCGCCTGGAGCTACCGGCTCGACGCATTCACGCTCCTCGGCGACGGAAGCGGGACGCTCGGCGAGTTCTCGTACGTCGACCATCGGGTGCTCGTCCCGGCGAATCTGCTGCTGTCGATTCTCACCCTCGCCGGCGCGCTGGCGCTCCTGTGGACGGGGTGGGCGGGGCAGCTCCGCGCGGCGTTCGCGACGGTGAGCGCGCTGCTCCTGCTCTCGCTCCTGCTCCACCAGCTCGCGCCCGCGCTCTCGAGGCGCCTCGCCGGCCAGCAGGATCCGGCCGTTCGCGAGCGCCCGTATCTCGCGACTCGCGCGGCGTACACGCGACGCGCCTTCGCGCTCGAGCAGCTCTCCGCCGGCCACGACTCCGGCTGGGTCGCGGCGAGCGCCTCGCGCGCGACGCCGAGCTGGGACCTCGTCGCGCTGCGCCGCTCGATCGAGCGGACGCGCGGCGCCGATCTCGCCGGCGTCTTCGGCGAGCGCACGCTGCCGAGCGGAGAGATGGCCGCGCTCGTCGTGACGCGCGGCGGCGCGGCGGCACCGACTTCGTGGGGCGCGCAGTATTTCTCGCTCGCTCGCGTCGATGAGCGCGGCGGTCCCGTGATGGTGGATCCGCGCGGCGTTCCGACGAGCGAGTGGCTCTCGCTCGCGCCGGTGGTCGTCGTCGATTCGGGCGACGGGTATGCCATCGTCCCCGACAGCGGGCAGGGGATGGCCGGCGTGCCGATGACCGACGGAAGCGGGCGGCTCGTGCCCGCATGGGCCCTCCAGAACTTCCGGCTCCTCACGCAGGATCTGCCACACCCCGCGCCGCGGCTGATGGTGCACCGCTCCGTCCGGGAGGTCGTCGACGCGGTGGCTCCGCTCTTCGAGCAGAGCGACGAGGTGACCCCCGCGCTCGCCGGCGACACGCTGCTCTGGATCGTCGATCTCTACACGACCGCGCCCGACTATCCGCTGAGCGCGCGCGTCGATGTCGGAACGACGGAGCTCGCGTATCTCCATCATGCCGCGACGGCCGTCGTGAATTCGACCACCGGGCGGGTCCGGCTCGTCGCCGACACGGCGCGCTTCGAAGGCGATCCGCTCGTCCGCGGCTGGCGACGGCGCTTTCCCACGAGCTTCATCGACGTCGCGCAGCTCGACACCGCCGTGGCCGCGCAGCTCCCGCCGCACGCCGACGCCGCGCTCGCCCAGCGGGCCGCGTTCGCGACCGCGGGAACCGTCAGCGAGGGCGCGATCCGCCGCCGGGTGCCGCTCAGCGACGGTGCGGACAGCGCGCTCGCCGGAGGGGTCGGCGCCCGGTTCGCCATCGGCTCCGCACTCGCGCTCTCGCTCCCCGTGTTGCGCGCGGACGAGCACCTGGACGGAGTGATCGTGGCACGCGGCGGTACGTCGGCCGGGAGTCGATGGATCGCCGACAGCGCCGGCCCGCACTGGACGGTCGCGCTCGATCGTCTGCGCGGCGCGGACAGTGGTGCGACGGCCGCTCGCGACGCGCGGTTGGCGCGTGGCCCCGTGCGCGCGATGCCAGGCGCCGGCGGGGTCCTCCTCGCGCAGTCCAGCTATCTCGTCCAGGTGCAGAATCCGCCGTCCCTCGCCACGGTCGCCGTGCTGCGGGGCGATTCGGTGCACGCCGGCGCGACCGTGTTCGCCGCGTTAGGTGAGACGCAGCCCGCCGCGCCCGTGGCCGGCCCGCCTGTCGACTTCCGCGCCAGCGCCGCGGCGCTCTACGACAGCCTGCGCGCTGACCAGCGGCGCGGGGACTGGCGCGCCTTCGCCGACCACTGGGACGCGCTCGGCAGGCTCCTCGGTCGGCCACCGAGGTGATCGGCTTGAATACCCCTCCGGCAGCCGATAGCTTGCGCGGTCTCTCCCATGGCTGAACAGAACCCTCGACACACGGCGGTCATCGCCCTCGGCGGCAACGCGCTCTCGCCGGCGAAGCACTCGACCATCCACGATCAGTTCCGCCACACGCGCGAAGCGGTCGCCCCCATCGTCGACCTCGCGCTCGACGGTTGGAACGTGTGTCTCGTCCACGGCAACGGGCCGCAGGTCGGCGACGAGCTCCTGCGCAACGAGATGGCGCGGCACGACGTGAGCCCCCTGCCGCTCGGCGTGCTCGTCGCCGCGACCGCGGGATGGATGGGCTACATGATCCAGCAGTCGCTGGAGAACATCCTCCGGCGCAATGGAAGCCGTCGCGACGTGGCCACGGTCATCACGCAGGTGCACGTCGCGCCCGACGATCCCGCGCTCACGCACCCCGAGAAGTTCATCGGCCACGAGATCCCGGCCGAGCGCGTCGCCGCGCTCGAGGCCGAGGGCAACGTCATCAAGCCGGACGGGCGCAAGCGCATGCGGCGCGTCGTCGGGAGCCCGGTGCCGCTCCAGATCCACGAGCTCGAGATCATCCGGCATCTCGTCGATCGCGGCACCATCGTCGTGGCCTGCGGCGGCGGCGGCGCGCCGGTCTACTACGACAACAAGCTTCAGGGATGGGAAGGGGTCGACGCGGTGATCGACAAGGATCTCGCGTCGGCGGTGCTGGCGAGAGACCTGAACGCCGAGCTCCTCGTGATCCTCACCGACGTCGACGCGATCTACGTCGACTGGGGCAAGCCGACGCAGCGTCCGCTGCGCACCCTCACGGTGGACGAGGCGGCGACGATGGACGAGGCGAAGGCGTTCGGCGAGGGGAGCATGGCGCCGAAAGTTCGCGCCGCGATAGACTTCGTGCGGCGCACCGGCGGCCGCGCGGTGATCACGGAGTTGAGCAAGGGCCGCGAGGCGGTACGCGGCGAAGCCGGAACGACAATCACAGCGGAGAGCGCGTGAACATCCACGAATATCAGGCGAAGGAGATCTTCCGCGCGGCGGGGATCCCCATTCCGCCCGGCGAGGTGGCGACGACTCCGGCGGAAGCCGAGGCGATCGCGAAGAAGTTCGGCGGCACGGTCGTGGTGAAGGCCCAGGTGCACGCCGGCGGCCGCGGCAAGGCGGGCGGCGTCAAGCTGGCCAAGACGCCGCAGGAGGCGCGCGAGGTAGCCGATAAGATCCTCAAGCTGCACATCAAGGATCTTCCCGTGCAGAAGGTGCTCGTAACGCCGGCGGCGGACATCGCCAGCGAGGCGTACGTCGGCATCATCGTCGACCGCGCGCGCAAGAAGGCCGTGTTCATGGTCAGCCCGGCGGGCGGCATCGACATCGAGGAAGTCGCCGCGAAGACGCCGGAGAAGATCATGTACCACCCGGTGGACGCGCGCTACGGCCTCATGGACTTCGAGGCGCAGCAGATGGGCTTCTTCCTCTACAAGGACGCGAAGCAGGCGCGCGCCGCGGCGAGCATCATGAAGCAGCTCTACCAGGCGTTCGTGAAGAGCGGCGCCTCGCTCGCCGAGATCAATCCGCTCGTCGTCACGCCGAAGGGCGAGGTGCTCGCCCTCGACGCAAAGATGGTGGTCGACGACAACGAGCTCGATCGCCATCCGGAGATCGCGAAGCTGCGCGATGAGAGCGCCGAGGCGCCGAGCGAAGTGCAGGCGCGCAACGCGAACCTCACCTTCATCAAGCTCGACGGCAACGTCGGCTGCGTCGTCAACGGCGCCGGACTCGCCATGGCCACGATGGACCTCGTGAAGTACTACGGCGGCGAGCCGGCCAACTTCCTCGACATCGGCGGCTCGTCGAATCCGGAGAAGGTCGTGAACGCGCTGAAGATCATCACCGCCGACCCGAACGTGAAGGCGATCCTCTTCAACATCTTTGGCGGCATCACGCGCACCGACGACGTCGCGAACGGCATCGTCACCGCGACGAAGCAGAACCCGCTCAAGGTGCCGATCGTCATCCGGCTCACCGGCACCAACGAGGAGATCGCGATGAAGATCCTGCAGGACAACGGCTTCTCCGCGTCGTCCGACATGGACGAAGCGGTAAAGAAGGCCGTCGAGCTTGCGACGAAGGGAGGAAAGGCCGCGTGAGCATCTTCATCGACAACTCCACGACCGTCATCGTGCAGGGGATCACGGGCCGCGACGGCTCGTTCCACGCGAAGCAGATGATGGAGTACGGAACGAAGATCGTCGCTGGCGTCACTCCGGGCAAAGGCGGACAGAAGTTCGAGGACAAGGTGCCGGTGTTCAACACCGTCGCCGAGGCGATGAAGGCGACGAACGCGAACACGAGCGTCATCTACGTCCCGCCGATGTACGCGGCGGACGCGATCCTCGAGGCCGCGGACGCGGGGGTGAAGTTCATCGTCGCGATCACCGAGGGCGTGCCCGTGCTCGACATGACGCGCGTCTATCCGTTCGTGAAGGAAAAGGGCGCGCGCCTGCTCGGTCCGAACTGTCCGGGGCTCATCACGCCGGGCCAGAGCAAGGTCGGCATCATTCCCGGGCGCATCTGCACGCCGGGGCCGGTCGGTGTCGTCAGCCGCTCGGGGACGCTGACGTACGAAGTCGTCTACCAGCTCACGCGCGCGGGGCTCGGCCAGACGACCTGCGTCGGTATCGGCGGCGATCCGATCAACGGCACCAACGTCATCGACTGCCTCGCCGCGTTCGAGAAGGATCCGGCGACGAAGGTCGTCTGCATGATGGGCGAGATCGGCGGCACCGACGAGCAGGAAGCGGCGGAGTTCGTGAAGAAGAACATGAAGAAGCCCGTCGTCGGCTTCATCGCCGGCCAGACCGCGCCGCCGGGTCGCCGCATGGGGCACGCCGGTGCGATCATCTCGGGGAGCGCGGGAACGGCCGCCGAGAAGATCCAGGCGTTCAAGGATGCGGGGATGGGCGTCGCGCAGCGGCCCCTCGACTTCGTCGAGCTCGTGCGCGCCCGCCTGAAGTAGGCCCAGCAGGCGGTATTCGTGCGACTCTCCGACTACATCGTCGCCGACCGCGCGGTGGTCCCTCTCGGGGCCACCGAGCTGCCGGCCGCGGCGCGCGCGCTCAGCGAGTGCCTCGTCGCGGCCGGCGCCGTGCACAATCCCGCCGGCCTCGGCGAGCGCATCGCCTCGGAGCGGCCCGAGGACATCGTCGCGATGGGCGATCGCGCGTTCCTCCTGCATTATCGCACCGATGCGGTTCGCGAGATCGCCGTCGCGATCGGCACGGCGCGCGCGCCGATCTGCCGCGAGCTCGGCGACGAGGGGATGCAGTGCGCGCGCATCGTGCTGCTCATCGCCGCGCCGCCGCGGATGGCGGCCCGCTACCTCCAGCTCGTCGGCGCGCTCGCGCGGCTGCTCTCGAAGCCGGAGATGGTGCAGGAGGTGCTCGCCGCGGATGACGCGCGCGCCCTGGCGGCGCTCCCCGCGTTCCGCGACGTCGAGCTCCCGGAGCAGCTCCTGGTGCGCGACATCATGACGGACCGCCCGCGCTTCATCACCGCGGATCTCCTCGCGCGCGACGCGGCTCGCGAGATGATCCGCTGGCGCCTCGGCGCCCTGCCCGTCGTCGACGCGGAGCAGCGCGTCATCGGGATCCTCGCCGAGCGCGACGTGCTCCGCCACCTGCTCACCAACTATCTTGGTGACGCGAGCGGTGGAGGAAAGACTCCGCTCCCGACGCCGCGCACCGTGCGCGACGTCATGTCACGCCAGGTCCTCTGCGTGTCGCCGGAACAGCCGCTGGCCGAAGTGGCGGCGCTGATGGCGAACAAGGACGTGGATCGCGTCCCCGTGGTCCGTGAAGGGAAGCTCGTCGGCTTCCTCACCCGCGGGGACATCGTACGCAAACTCATCGGATCGTGATCATGGCAGGCAACAGGACGTTGGCGATCGTGAAGCCCGACGCGTTCGGCGCGGGCAAGGCGGGGAAGATCCTCGCGCACATCGAGGGCGCGGGATTCCGGATCGTCGCCGCGCGCGTCACGCATCTCACCGAGGCGGAGGCGGGCGAGTTCTACGCGGTTCACCGCGAGCGCCCCTTCTACGGCTCGCTGACGAAGTTCATGACCTCGGGCCCGTGCATGCCCGTCGTGCTCGAGAAGGCCGACGCGGTCGCCGGCTTCCGGAAGACCATCGGCGCGACCGATCCCGCCGAAGCGGAGGCCGGGACGATCCGGAAGCTCTTCGCGGAGAGCAAGGAGCGAAACGCGATCCACGCTTCGGACTCGGACGAGAACGCCTGGCGCGAGGCGCGCTTCTTCTTCAGCGAGTCTGAGCTCATCCGCGCGCGGTAAGCCGCACCCTGGCGTACGAACGCGACGTGGAAGTGGACATGGGGACGGGGGAGCGAGGGCAGGACGGGGACGACGTGGGACGTGGGACGGCGGAACTCCATGTCCCACGTCCCACGTCCCACGTCGTCCCCGAGTCCCCAACTCGCTCCCCCGTCCCGCGTCCACTCCCACGTCGCCGTGAAAGTCCCCCCGTCCCCCGTCGATTCTAACTGCTGACGGTGAGCGGACTTGTGTATCGCCCCAGGGTTGGGTAAATTTGTCGGCTATGCTGTCCTATGACCTGCGTTCGCTCGAGAGCCACCCGGTCCAGGTTGCCGGCGACCTCGCGCCGGACGATCCGGTCTGGAAGGAAGGGGATCCGCGCCCCGACGGCTCCATCAGCGTCACCGGACGCATCTCCAAGGCTGGCCCCGGAAAGTTCTACTTCCATGGCCATCTCGAGGGGGCGCTCCGCGCGGAATGCCGGCGTTGCCTGGGCGACGTCGCCGAGGAGATCGAGGACGAGATGCACCTCATCTTCGCGGAGGAGGGCGATGCCGACGCGGCGGAAGATCCGGATGTCTACGTGATCGATCCGCGCGCGAACGACCTCGATCTCCGGCCGGCGCTCCGGGAGCAGTGGCTGCTCCTCGCGCCGTCGTACTCGCTCTGTTCCGATGCCTGCAAGGGCCTTTGTCCGACCTGTGGCGCGGATCGCAACGTCACGACCTGTGACTGCGTGGAACGCACCGACAGCCGCTGGGACGCGCTTCGCGGCGCCAAGGGCGATCATTCGAAGCACTAGGCGGACCCCCGCCCCGAATCACTCTCACACGACTCGACTCCAATGGCCGTCCCGAAGCGACGTACCTCCAAGCGGAAGAAGCGCGCGCGCAACACGCACAAGAAGGCGCCCGCGATCGCGATCCAGAAGTGCCCCCGTTGTCAGGCGATGAAGCGCCCGCACCACGCGTGCGAGGAGTGCGGCTTCTACGCCGGTGAGCAGCGGATCCAAGCCGCGGAAGCGTAAGCTTGGCCCGGATCGCGTTGGACGCGATGGGGGGAGACTTCGCCCCCGAAGCCCCCATCGCCGGCGCGCTGCAGGCTCTCGCTGAGCTCGACGCGGCCCACACCATCCAGCTGGTCGGCCAGACCGCCGTCATCGAAGCCACGCTGGCGAAGCTTCTCGCCGGCGACTATTCCGGCGCCGCGGCCCACCGCGCCCGCCTCGAGATCGTCGAAGCGCCCGACGTGATCGAGATGACCGACAAGCCGACGACGGTCCGGAAGAAGCCGAACAGTTCCATGGCCGTCGGCCTCCAGCTGCAGGCGGACGGCAAGTCGGACGGCTTCGTCTCCGCCGGCAACACCGGCGCGCAGATGGCCGGCTCGCTCTTCATCCTCGGCCTGCACCAGGGGATGACGCGGCCGGCAATCGCCACGCTCTTTCCCACCGCGCAGAAGCCGATCGTCGTTCTCGATTCCGGCGCCAACGTCGACTGCTCGGCGGCGGAGCTCGTGCAGTTCGCCCGCCTCGGCGCCGTGTACGCCGAAGACATGCTCGGGCGGACCAACCCCTCCGTCGGCCTGCTCAGCATCGGCGAGGAGGCGGAGAAGGGCAACGCCGTCGTGAAGGAGGCCAACCAGCTCCTCGCGAGCGCGGGGCTCAACTTCCAGGGCAACGTCGAGGGACGCGACATCCCGCGCGGCGAGAGCGACCGCGGGCCGCTCGACGTCGTCGTCTGCGACGGCTTCGTCGGCAACGTGCTCCTCAAGTTCTACGAGGCGGTCGCGCCGACGCTCATCAAGATGCTCGCCGGCGCGCTCAAGCTCGATCGCGAGGCGGCCGAGAAGGCGTTCGTCGCGCTCGACTACGCGGAGCACGGCGGCGCGCCGCTGCTCGGCGTGAAGGGCGTCAGCATCATCTCGCACGGGCGGTCCTCCGCGCGCGCGCTCAGGAACGCCGTGAAGAAGGCAGTGCTGGCGGCGGAATCCGGCATGAACGATCACATCGGACGGCGGCTCGCCGAGAGCGAAGAGGTACAAGCGTGAAACGGCCGATCGCGTACATCGCGGGCACGGGGCGCGGGATCCCCGCCCACGTCATGACGAACCACGACTTCGCCGCCATCGGCATCGAGACGTCGCACGACTGGATCGTCGAGCGCTCGGGAATCCACGAGCGGCACATCGCGAAGACCGAGACCGCCTGCTCGATGGGCGCCGAGGCATCGCGTCAGGCGATGCAGCGCGCCGGGATCGACGCCGGGCAGGTCGACGTGATCATCGTGAGCACCGCGACGCCCGACCGTCTCCTTCCGGCGACCGCGGTGGATCTCCAGGCGGAGCTCGGCGCGAGCCGCGCGGCGGCGTTCGACGTTTCGGCCGCCTGTTCGGGCTGGCTCTACGCGCTCACCGTCGCCGAAGGGATGATCATGTCCGGCGTCGGCGAGACGATCCTCGTCGTCGCCGCCGAGAAGATGAGCGCGATCACCGACTGGACCGACCGGTCGACCTGCGTGCTCTTCGGCGATGGCGCCGGCGCGGTCGTCCTCAAGCGCTCGGCCGGCCGCCACGTGGGTCATGGCATCCTCTCCGCGTACATGCGCAGCGACGGCACCCTCGCCGAGCTGCTGTACCGGCCTAACGGCGGTGCGACCACGCCGTTTTCCGCCGAGGTCCTCGCCGACCGCTCGCACTACGTGAAGATGGCCGGCCGGGAGGTGTTCAAGCATGCCGTCCGCTCGATGGCCGACGCCGCCGACCGCGCCCTGGACGGCGCGAAGCTCACCGGCAACGACATCGACCTGCTCATCCCGCACCAGGCGAACGTCCGCATCATCGAGGCGACCGCGAAGCACGCCAGCATCCCGATGGAGAAGGTCTACGTGAACGTCGACCGCTACGGGAACACCTCCTCCGCGTCGATCCCGATCGCGCTCGACGAGGCGATGCAGTCGGGGCGCGTGCACGAAGGCTCGAAGGTGCTGATGGTCGCCTTCGGCGCGGGGTTCACCTGGGCGTCGATGGTCGTCCGCCTCTAGCACGTCGCACCATGGACATCGTGCTGCTCTTTCCCGGCCAGGGCTCGCAGAAGCCGGGAATGGCGAAGGATCTCGTCGACGCGCACCCGGCGGCTCGCGAACTGTTCGCGGGCGTCGACCGCGCGTTAGGCACCCCGCTCTCGACGCTCTGCTTCGAGGGGCCGGCGGAGGAGCTCACGCTCACCCACAACGCCCAGCCCGCGCTCCTCGCGCACGGCCTCGCCGTCTGGGCCGTCGTGCGCGACCGCGTCGCCCCCTTCGTCCGCGCCGCGGCGGGACATTCGCTCGGCGAGTTCACCGCGTACGGTGCCGCCGGGGCGCTCACCCCCACCGCGGCGGCGACGCTCGTGCGGCGGCGCGGAGCGCTGATGTACGAGGCCGGGGTGCGGCGCCCCGGGGCGATGGCCGCGGTGCTCGGCAATCTCTCGACGCCCATCGATCGGCTCTGCGAGCGCGCCTCGGGCGAGGCGGGCACCGTGGTCCCGGCGAACTACAACTCGCCGGAGCAGGTCGTCGTCTCCGGCGAAGTCGCCGGCGTCGACCGGGCGATCGAGCTGGTCAAGGAAGCCGGGGCCAAGCGCGCCGTGAAGCTCAACGTGAGCGGCGCCTTCCACTCGCCCCTCATGGAGTTCGCGCAGCCCGGGCTGGACGAGGCGCTCAAGGCTTCGGGAATGCGCGCTCCCGCGTTTCCCGTCGTCTCGAACGTCACCGCGGGCCCGGTCATGTCGGCCGGCGAGGCGCAGGCGCTGCTCCTCCGCCAGCTCACCTCTCCCGTGCGCTGGACCGAAGTCGTCGGCTACCTCGCCGCGCAGTACCCCTCGGCCCTCTTCGTCGAGATGGGACCGGGCAACGTGCTGACGGGTCTCGTCAAGCGCATCGCCCCGGGCGTCGCGACCGCGACCTGCGGAACCGCCGCCGAAGTCGACGCTCTTCTCGCAAAGGTAGCCTGATGCTCAACATCGACCTCACGGGGCGCGTCGCGCTCGTCACCGGCAGCACGCGCGGGATCGGGCGTGCGATCGCCGCCACGCTCACGCGGGCGGGCGCGAAGGTCGCCGTCGTCGGGCGCGACCGGACCAAGGCCGAGGAGGCCGCGGGGCAGCTGGGCGGCGAGGCCCGGGGCTTCTCCTGCGACGTCGCCGACACCGCCTCGGTCGCCGCGCTCGTCGAGGAGGTCGAGAAATCCTTTGGGACCCTCGACATCCTGGTGAACAACGCCGGGCTGACGCGCGACAACCTCCTCATGCGCATCAAGGACGACGACTGGGACGCCGTCCTCGACGCGAACCTTCGCGGCGCCTTCGCCGCGATCCGGGCCGCTTCCCGCGGGATGATGAAGCGCCGCTGGGGTCGGATCATCAACATCGCGAGCATCGTCGGGATCACGGGGAACAAGGGCCAGGCGAACTACGCGGCGAGCAAGGCGGGGCTCATCGGCCTGACGAAGTCGGTCGCCAAGGAGCTCGGCTCGCGGAACATCCTCTGCAACGCGGTGGCCCCGGGCTTCATCGAGACCGACATGACCGCCGCGATGACCCCGGAGGCGCGGACCGCGATGAGCGCGCAGATTCCGCTCGAGCGGCTGGGCAAGCCGGAGGACATCGCCGGGATGGTCGCCTTCCTCGCGTCGGAGCATGCCGCCTACATCACGGGGCAGGTGTTCGTCGTCGACGGTGGGATGGTCACCTGAGTCGTGGCCCCGTAACGCTTGACGCCAGGACCGATTACCTTTCTTCTCTTCACCTTTTTTCAAACATCACTCGAGGACGAAACGCCATGGCGAACGCGGACAAGGTCAGGGACATCATCGAAAAGGAGCTGGGCGTTGAGCGCGAGAAGCTCACCGACAACGCGAGCTTCATCGAGGATCTCGGCGCGGACAGCCTCGACATCGTCGAGCTCGTGATGGAGTTCGAGAAGGAGTTCAACATCGATATCCCCGACGAGGATGCCGAGAAGCTCCGCACGGTCGGCGATGCGATCGGCTATCTGAACCAGAAGGTGAGCGCGTAATGCAGCGTCGGGTCGTCGTCACCGGATTGGGAGTCGTCTCGCCGATCGGTAACGATGTGGCGACGACCTGGCAGTCCCTCCTCGAGGGGCGGTCGGGCGGCGCGCCGATCACGAAGTTCGACGCGTCCAACTTTCCCGTCAGGTTCGCCTGCGAGCTGAAGGGCTTCGACCCGCTCCAGTTCATGGAGCGCAAGGAGGCCAAGCGCGCCGACCCGTACGCGCAGTACGCCATCGCCGCGTCGGTGCAGGCCATGCGCGACGCGGGCCTCGAGAACGGGGGTGATGCCGATCCGTTCCGCGTCGGCGTCATCGTCGGCAGCGGCATCGGCGGGCTCTCCAGCTTCGAGGAGCAGCACGACGTCTACCGGGAGCGGGGGCCGGGGAAGATCTCGCCCTTCTTCATTCCGATGTTCATCGCCGACATCGCGTCCGGGCTGGTCTCGATGCGCTTCGGCGCGAAGGGCCCGAACTACGCGACCGTCTCCGCCTGCTCGACCAGCGCGCACGCGATCGGCGACGCTTTCCGGCTGATCAAGTACGGCGACGCCGATGTGATCATCACCGGTGGGGCCGAAGCGACGGTCACCCCGATGGCGATCGGGGGCTTCGCCAACATGGGCGCGCTCTCCACGCGCAACGACTCCCCGCAGACCGCGTCGCGCCCCTTCGACGCCACCCGCGACGGGTTCGTCATGGGCGAGGGCGCGGCGATCGTCATCCTCGAGGAGCTCGAGCACGCGCGCCGGCGCGGGGCGCGGATCTACGCCGAGATCGCGGGCTACGGCGCCACGGGCGACGCCTTCCACCTCACCGGCCAGCCGGACGAGCACGAAGGGCTGCAGCGGGCGATGCGGCGGGCGATGGAGGATGGCGGCCTGCGTCCCCAGGACGTCGACTACGTGAACGCCCACGGCACCTCGACGCCGCTCAACGACGTCAACGAGGCCAAGGCCATCGCCCGCGTGTTCGGCGACGCCGCGTCGCGGATCAACGTGTCGTCGACGAAGTCCGCCACGGGGCACATGCTCGGCGCGGCCGGGGGGGTCGAGCTGATCGCGTCCGTGCTCGCCATCCGAGACCAGATCGTTCCGCCGACGATCAACTACCACACGCCCGACCCGGCGTGCCCGCCGCTGAACTTCACGCCGAACGTGGCGCAGCGGCGGGAGATCCGGGCGTGCGTCAGCAACAGCGCCGGCTTCGGCGGGCACAACGTCTCGCTCGCGGTCAAGCGCATCGAGCCCTGATCGCGCCATGTCGAGCGCCGAGCCGCCGGTGAATCGCGCTTCGATCACCGCGCGGACGGGAATCGGATACGATTCGCACCGCTTCGCCGCCGGGGGTCCGATGATCCTCGGCGGCGTTCGCGTTCCCTCGGAGGTGAAGCTCGTCGGCCATTCCGACGGCGACGCCATCGCCCACGCCGTCACGGATGCGGTGCTCGGCGCCGCCGCGGCGGGGGACATCGGCGAGATGTTCGCCGACACCGAGGAGGCGAACCGCGGCCGCGACTCGATCGAGATGCTGCGCGCCGCCGTCGCCCGCGTGCGGGCGCGCGGGTGGCGCGTCGGGAACGTGGACGTCACCGTGATCGCCGAACGTCCGAAGATCGGGCCGCATCGCGAGGCGATGCGAGCGGCGCTCGCCGCGGCGCTCGGCGTCGGGAGCGAGGACGTGTCGGTGAAGGGGAAGACGAACGAACGGATGGGCTTCGTCGGCCGCGAGGAAGGGTTGGCCTGCATCGCCGTCGCCACGCTGGTCGCAGCCGCCGGAGACTGACGATGGATGCCGTCCTCGAGTGGCTCACGGCGCTTCCTCCCGCCGTCCTCTACCTCGTGCTCGGCCTCGTCGCCGCGATCGAGAACATCTTCCCGCCGATCCCGGCCGACACCGTGGTCGCCTTCGGCGCCTTCCTCGCCGCCCGCGGTGACGCGACGCTCGCCGGCGCATTGCTCTCGACGTGGGCGGGGAACATCGCCGGCGCGATGGGCATGTACGCGGCCGGCCGCCGCTTCGGGGCGAGCCGGCTGGAGCGGCGGCTTGGCGGGGGAAGCGCCGCGGCGCGCCTCCACGCGTTCTACGAGCGCCGCGGCTTCATCGCGCTGTTCGTGAGCCGCTTCATTCCCGGCATCCGCGCCCTGGTTCCGCCCTTCGCCGGCGCCGCGCGGGTGCCCGCCGGGCGGGCGGCGGCGATCATCGGCTCCGCCTCCGCGATCTGGTACGCGGTCATCGTCTACCTCGCCTATCGCGTGGGAGCCGACTGGCCGACGCTCCAGGCGAAGATGGCGCAGTGGCAGCGCGGGCTCTTCATCGCCGCCGGGATAGCGGTCGCGATAGGCCTCACGGTGTGGCTGATCCACCGGCGCAGGCGCGCCCCGTGACCGCGCCCCCGCCGGACGAGGATCTTGCTCGCGCCTTCCTCGTCGAGCAGTTCCGCGACTTCATCAACCTCGAGCGCGGCGTCTCCGCGCGGACCGACGAAGCCTACGCCCGCGACGTGACGCGCTTCGCGCAGTACGCGCGCGTGAAGGGCGCGGCCGCGCCGACCGACGTCGACGCACGCCTCGTCCGCGAGTACATCTACCACCTGAAGGATCTCGGGCTGTCCCCCGCGTCGATCCGCCGCAACGTCTCCGCGGTCAGGACGTACTTCAAGTTCCTCGTCGGCGAGGGGCACGTCGTGCGCGACCCCAGCGACCGGCTGGAGACCCCGAAGCGCTGGCGCACCCTCCCCGACGTGCTCACGGTGGATGAAGTCGAGCGACTGCTCGCGGCGCCCGTGATCGAGGACCCCCTCGTCTTTCGCGACCGCGCGATGCTCGAGCTGGCGTACGGCGCCGGGCTGCGGGTCTCCGAGTGGATCAGCCTCGGCGTGCGCGACGTCCTCTTCGAGGAGTCGCTCGTCCGCGTCTTCGGGAAGGGCGCCAAGGAGCGCCTCGTGCCCATCGGCCGGAGCGCCATCGGGGCGGTGGCGCTCTACCTCCGCGAGCTGCGCCCGAAGCTGGAAAAGGGAGAGGGGAAGGGGGTGCTCTTTCTCAACGCCCGCGGTGCGCCATTGACGCGCATGGGCGCCTGGAAGATCCTCCAGCGTCACGTCGAGACCTCGGGGCTGGCGAAGCGCGTCACGCCGCATACCCTTCGACACTCCTTCGCCACCCACCTCCTCGAGAACGGTGCGGATCTCCGCGCGGTCCAGGAGATGCTAGGTCACGCGGACATCTCCACGACGCAGATCTACACGCACGTCGACCGCGAGTATCTTCGCACCGTCCACAAGCAGTTCCACCCTCGCGGCTGATCCCGGCGCCTGCACGCATGATCCTCGTCATCGACAACTACGACTCCTTCACGTACAACCTCGTGCAGTATCTCGGCGAGCTTGGCGCGACGGTGGAGGTTCGTCGCAACGACGCGATCGCGGTGGAGGACATCGGCGCGCTCGCGCCACAGGCGATCGTGCTCTCCCCCGGTCCCTGCACACCCGCGGAGGCGGGGATCACCGTGCCGACGATCCGCCGCTGGGGAGCGTCCATCCCCATCCTGGGCGTCTGCCTCGGGCATCAGGCGATCGGCGAGGCGTATGGCGGCCGCGTCGTGCGCGCGAAGCGCGTGATGCACGGCAAGACCTCGCTGATCACGCACGACCGCGAGGGCGTGTTCGCGGGTCTCCCCGCGCCGCTCGAGGTGATGCGCTATCACTCGCTCGTGATCGAGCCGGCGACGCTCCCGGCCTCCCTCCTCCCCGTCGCGCGCGCGATCGACGCCCCCGAGGAGATCCACGCGGTGCGCCACGTGGAGCATCCGGTGCACGGGGTCCAGTTCCATCCGGAATCGATTCTCACCCAGGAAGGGAAGCGGATGCTCGAGAACTTCCTGGAGCTCGCCCGGTGAGGCGGGCGATCGCGCCGCTCCGCCTGCTCGCGGCGCTCGCCGTCCTGTGCCTGCCCGCGCCGAGCGCGCGCGCGCAGACCGTCGAGATCACCGACCTCGGGCCGGGACGCGCGGGACGCTGGCTGCGCGACGACCTTCGCGCGCCGCACGTTCTGCTGCGCTCCGACTCGGCGAACCCGATCGCGCTGAGGAGAGACACCACCTACACGTCGACGGTCATCGTGCTCGGCGGGCCGGCGACGGTCGCGAGCAACGTGCACGGCGACGTCGTGGTCGTCGGCGGCGATCTCTACCTTCACCCCGGCGTCGAGATCTCGGGGCGGGCGATCGCCATCGGCGGCGGAGTCTACGAGACCTCGCTCGGCCACGTGCGCGGCGGGATCTATCCGAACCGCGACTTCACGTATCGCATCACGACGCGCCCCGACGGCACGATCGTGCTCGAGTATCAGCCGCTGGAGCTGCGCGACCTTCGCGTCGTCACCCTTCCCGGACTGTATGGCGTACGGATCCCGTCGTACGACCGATCCGACGGCCTGTCGCTCCCCTTCGGTCCGACCTTCAGCTTCGACACGGCACGCATCGAGGTGGACGCGCTGGCGACCTATCGGTCGCAGCTCGGCGCGGTCGACCCGAGCGTGAACGTTCGGGCGAGCATCGGCCGGCGCCTCACCGTCGACGCCGTGGCGGGACGGATGACGCCGAGCAACGATCGCTGGATCTACAGCGACTTCGTGAACTCGCTGATGACCATCGCGACCGGCTCCGACACGCGGAACTACTATCGCGCCGACCGCGCCGACGCGCGCGTGGCGTACCGGTTCGAGAGCGCGGTGTCGACGCTGACCCTGAGCATGGGCGCGCGCGACGAGCGCGCCTGGTCGGTGCGGCCGGACTCCGGCGCCACGGGCGGGCCATGGACCCTGTTCAGCCGCGGCGACGCCGAACGCGAGCACCGCCTTCGCCCGAACCCGCGCGTCGTCGACGGGACGATCGCCTCCGCGCTCGGCGGGGCACGCTTCGAGTGGAGCGATCAGGGGGTGACGCTCGCGGTTGGCGCCGACGTGGAAGCCCCGTGGAGCGTTCCCGGCGACGGACGCTTCGTGCAGACCACCATCGACGGCAGCACGGCGTTTCCGACCTTCGGCACGCAGTCGGTGCAGATCGAGTCGCACGCGGTGCTCACGGCCGGCGACACCGCACCGCCGCAGCGCTTTGCCTACCTCGGCGGCAGCGGCACGCTGCCGACCTTCGAGCTCCTCGAGTTCGGGGGCGACCATCTGTTCTGGGCAGAGGGACGGTACATCATCCCGATCGACCGCGTGCAGATCCGCGTGCTCGGCTCCCCGACGCTGACGCTCCGCTACATCACCGGGGCCGCGGGGATCGGGCATCTGCCCTCGCTCGAGCAGAACGTCGGCGGTCGCCTGGCGATCAGCATTCTCCGCCTGGACTATCTGGTGGATCCGGCCTCGCGTCGGTCGCGAACGTCGATCGGGGTCTCGCTCTTCCGCTGATCTTTCGCGCGGGCTGGAATGCGGTGTTTGCGCCCTCGCGCGCGGCGCTGTATATTGACTGGCGTGAAATTTGCGTCCGCGCGCGCCCTCGGTCCTACCTCTCCCCGTCCGGTGCTCTGGTGATCCTCGCAGTGATCCCGGCCCGGCTCGGCGCGACGCGCCTCCCCCGCAAGCCGCTCCGCGACCTGGCTGGCAAGCCGCTGGTCGTGCGCGTCTGGGAGCGCGTCGAGTCCATCGGGGTCGCCGATCGATGCGTCGTCGCGACCGACAGCGACGAGGTCGCGAGCGCAGTGCGCGCGGCGGGCGGCGAATGCGTCATGACGCGCGTCAACCACCCCTCCGGCACGGACCGCGTGGCCGAGGTGGCCTGCATGCCGGAGTACGGCCGCTTCGACGCGATCGTGAACGTGCAGGGAGACGAGCCTTTCGTGCAGCCGGAAGCCGTGCTCGGAGCGGCGCGGATCGTCCGCGATCATGGCTTTCCCCTCGGAACCACGGCCGCGGCCGCGGACGCGGCCATCCTTCAGCAGCCGCACGTCGTGAAGGTCGTGACTGCCGACGACGGGCGCGCGCTGTACTTTTCGCGCGCTGCGATCCCCTTTCCGCGCGACGCCTCCGATGGCGCGCTCGCGCGCACGCTGGTGAGGCAGCACATCGGCGTGTACGCTTACACCCGCGAAGCATTGCTGCGCTGGGTGAGACTGCCGGTACATCCGCTCGAGCAGGTCGAGCGGCTCGAGCAGCTCCGGCCACTCGCCGCGGGCATCGCGATGGGGGTGGCGCACATCGCGCGCCCTCCTCGCGGCGGCATCGATACGGAAGACGATCTCGCGCGCGCGAGCGCGCAGTGGGAAGACTTCACACGGGAATCAGTCTGATGGAAGCGTCGACGAAGCAGACCACGAAGTTCGTGTTCGTCACCGGCGGGGTGGTCTCCTCCCTCGGGAAGGGGATCGCTGCCGCGTCGCTCGGCCGCTTGCTCGTGGAGCGCGGGCTGCGAGTCACGATGATGAAGTTCGACCCGTACCTGAACGTGGATCCGGGCACGATGTCGCCCTTCCAGCACGGCGAAGTGTTCGTCACCGACGACGGCGCCGAGACGGATCTCGACCTCGGCCATTACGAGCGCTTCATCGACCGCTCGCTCTCGCAGGCGAACAACGTGACGACGGGACGCATCTACCTCAACGTCATCACGAAGGAGCGCCGCGGCGAGTATCTCGGCTCGACGGTGCAGGTGATCCCGCACATCACCGACGAGATCAAGGCGGCGATGAAGCGGCTCTCCCCGGACAACGACGTGGTGATCGTCGAGATCGGAGGGACCGTCGGCGACATCGAGTCGCTGCCATTCCTCGAGGCGATCCGCCAGTTCCGTCAGGAGATCGGTCGCGAGAACGCGGTCTTCGTGCACCTGACGCTCGTCCCGTACATCGCCGCCGCCGGCGAGGTGAAGACCAAGCCGACGCAGCACTCGGTGCGCGAGCTCATGGAGATCGGGATCCAGCCCGACATCCTCATCTGCCGCACCGAGCGGCCGCTCACCGACGACGTGAAGCGCAAGATCGCGCTCTTCTGCAACGTCGACTTCGGCGCCGTGATCGAGAGCCGTGACGTGCCGACGATCTACGAGATCCCCCTCTCCTTCGCCGAGCAGGGGCTCGACAAGTGGGTCGTCGAGCGGCTCGGCCTCGGCGGACGCTCGGCGGATCTCTCCGGGTGGCGCACGATGGTGCAGCGCGTCGTCGAGCCGCGCGAGCGCGTCCGGATCGCGATCGTCGGCAAGTACACGGAGTACGCGGACAGCTACAAGAGCGTGCAGGAAGCGCTGATCCACGGCGGGATCGCGAACGACGTCGGCGTCGACATCTCGTGGGTATCGAGCGACCTGTTCACGAGCGACGAGCGCGCGGGCGAGATCCTCTCCCAGTACAACGGCCTGCTCGTTCCCGGCGGCTTCGGCGTCCGCGGCGTGGAGGGAATGGTCGAGGCGATCAGGGCCGCGCGCGAGCGCGGTATGCCGTTCTTCGGCATCTGTCTCGGCATGCAGGTGGCGATCATCGAGTTCGCCCGCAACGTCCTCGGCATCCAGGACAGCAACTCCTCGGAGTTCGCGCCCGAGTGCACGAACGCCGTGATCTCCCTCATGGAGACGCAGCAGCACGTTACCGACATGGGCGGCACGATGCGGCTCGGCGCGTACGCCTGTCGTCTCGCGCGCGGCTCCAAGGCCGCGGAGATGTACGGTGTGCCCGAGATCAGCGAGCGGCACCGGCATCGTTACGAGGTCTCGAACGCGTTCCGCGACCGCTTCACCGCGAACGGGATGAAGCTGAGCGGTCTCTCCCCCGACGGATCGCTCGTCGAGATCATCGAGCTCGCGCAGCATCCGTGGTTCGTCGGCTGCCAGTTCCATCCCGAGCTGAAGTCGCGACCGACGCGCCCGCATCCGCTCTTCGCCGGCTTCGTCGCCGCGGCCGCGAAGGCGAAGCGCATGCGTACGGATGACCGCCGTCAGACTCCGACGATGGCGGAGGCAGTCCGGTGACGGCGACCCGTCAGGCGCCCGCCGCGCACGCGGCGTGCTTTCCGCGCGACGCGTTCTTCATGATCGCCGGTCCCTGCCAGCTCGAGGACGACGCGCTGAACATGCGCGTCGGCGAGCACCTCGCGCGGCTGGCCGAACGGGTTCCCGGCGGCATCATCTTCAAGGCGAGCTTCGACAAGGCGAACCGCTCCAACCCCGGCGCGACGCGCGGCCCCGGGCTCGAGCGCGGCCTCGCCGCGTTGCGGCGCGTGAAGGATGCGACCGGTCTTCGCGTGCTCACGGACGTGCACCTTCCCGAGCAGTGCGCGCCGGCGGCGGAGAGCGTCGACGTGCTGCAGATCCCCGCCTTCCTCTGCCGGCAGACCGATTTGCTCGAGGCGGCGGGAGCGACGGGCAAGCCCGTGAACGTCAAGAAGGGGCAGTGGATGCATCCCGAAGGGATGCGCGGCGCGGTGAAGAAGGTGCGCGGCGTCGGCGCGGGGAGCGAGGTCGCCGTGACGGAGCGAGGGACCTTCTTCGGCTACGGCGACCTCGTCGTCGACATGCGCGGGTTCGTGCGGATGCGCGCCGCCTGCGACGCGGCCGTCATCTTCGACGGAACGCACAGCGTGCAGCAGCCGGGCCGCGGCGAGGGCGGAGCGAGCGGGGGAGCGCGCGAGTTCATCCCACCCCTCACCCTCGCCGCCATCGCCGCCGGCGCGGACGGTGTCTTCCTCGAGACGCATCCCGATCCGGACAACGCGCCGAGCGACGGGCCGAACATGCTGCGGCTCGACACGCTCGATCCGCTCGTCGACCGGATGCTCGAGCTGTGGAGCACCGTCCGCCGATGATCGATACGGCGCTCGCGAAGCGCATTCGCCTCGTCGGTCTCGACGTCGACGGCGTCCTCACCGACGGCGGCATCTACCTCGGCGACGCCGGCGGCTCGCGCGTGGAGCTGAAGCGCTATGACATCCAGGACGGGCTGGGGATCAAGTTCCTTCGCGATGCGGGGTTGAAGGTCGTCATCGTCACCGGACGTGTCTCGGACAGCGTCAGGCACCGCGCCCTCGAGCTCGAGCTGGATGACGTCGTCCAGGATTCCGCCGCGCGGAAGCTGCCGGCGTTGCGGGAGCTGATCGCCCGCCACGGACTCTCGCTCGATGAGGCCGCGTTCGTCGGGGACGACTTTCCCGATGCCGCGGTGCTGCGCGTCGTCGGCCTGCCGGTGTGCGTCGGCAATGCGGTGCCGGAGATCCGCTCGCTGTGCAAGCTTCGGCTCGAGCGGCACGGCGGACGCGGCGCGGTTCGCGAGTTCGCCGAGCTCCTGCTGAAGGCGCGCGGACAATGGAGCGAGATCACCGAACGCTACGTCCGTGAGCGCTCACAGCTCGCCGAGGCATCGGCGTGAGCCGCACGGACATCGCCGAGCGCGGGCGCCGCGTCATCCGGATGGAGCGTGAGGCGCTCGCCGAGATCGAGCAGCGCATCGGCCAGTCCTTCGTGCGCGCGGTCGAGACCATCGCGCGCTCCCGCGGGCGCGTGATCGTCACCGGCGTCGGCAAGTCCGGGCTCATCGCACGGAAGATTGCCGCGACGCTCACCTCGACCGGCACCCCCGCGACGTTCATGCATCCGGTGGAGAGCGTCCACGGCGATCTCGGCATCGTCGGAGCGGACGACGTCGCGATCCTGATCTCGAAGAGCGGCGAATCGGATGAGCTCCTGCCGCTCGTCGAGCACCTCGAGCGGTTCGGGGTGCAGACGATCGCGATCACGGGGAACGACCAGTCGACGCTCGCGCGAGCCTGCGACGTGTCGCTCGATGCATGGGTGCGCGAGGAAGCCTGCCCCCATGACCTCGCGCCGACGACGAGCACCACCGCCGCGCTCGCGGTCGGCGACGCGCTCGCCGTCGCGCTGCTCGAGGAGAAGGGGTTCCGCCGCGAGGACTTCGCTCGGCTGCATCCCGGCGGCTCGCTCGGCCGCAAGCTGCTCACGCCGATCAGCGACCTGATGGTCACCGAGGGCCTGCCGCTGCTGCGCGAGACCGATACGATGCGCGAGGCGATTGTCCTCCTCGCCGAGCGGCGCGGCATCGCCATCGTCGCCGACGGGAATCGCTGCATCCTCGGCGTCGTGACCACCGGCGACCTGACGCGGCTCATGGAGCGCGAGGAAAGGGTGTTCGCCGTCCGCGTCGCCGACGTCATGACCCGCACCCCGAAGGTGGCGCGCAGCGACGAGCTCGCGAGCGCCGTCGTCTACCGCATGGAAACCCACGGAATCATCGCGATGCCCGTCGTCGACGAAGAGCAGCATGTGGTCGGAGTCGCGCACCTGCACGACCTGATGCGCGCGAGGGTCGCATGAGGGCGCGCGGCGTCTTCCTCGCATGCGTGTCCGCGCTGGTGGCGCTCGCCGCGTGCGGTGGGGACAAGGAGCCGGCCGCCGTGCGCACCTCGGCGCTGGCCGACAGCGCCGACCAGGTGATGTTCGGCGCCCGCGCGATCCTGACCGATCAGGGGCTGATGCGCGCGGAGCTCTTCGGCGATACGGCGTTCTTCTTCGACGACAACACGCGGATCGAGATGCGCGTCGTGAAGACGAACTTCTTCACCACCGAGGGCGCGAAGAGCGCGGTGCTGACGTCGAAGGAAGGCACCTACCGCACGCAGGGGAACATGGAGGCCCGCGGCGACGTCGTGGTCGTCTCGACCGACGGTCGCCGCCTCACCACGCCGCAGCTCAAGTACGACCAGGTGCGCAACGAGATCTCCAGCGACAGCGCCTTCCAGCTCACCGGACAGGGGCAGAGCGTCGCCGGCGTCGGCTTCGTCTCCGATCCGAACATGAACAACATCCGGATCCTGAAGACGACCAGCGGCGTCGGCGGAGCGGTGAGGATTCCGGGGCAATGATGCCTCGCGCGCGCTTCGTCCTCGCGGCGGCGCTCCTCGCCCCGCTGCCGCTCGCCGCCCAGGCGGGCGCCGCGCAGCAGAGCAGCTGCGTGCTGCAGTTCGAGGCGTCCGATGCTCGCTCGTCGCTCAACAAGCTGCCGAGCGGGAAGTACAACGCCTTCCAGGGCGGCGGGGTGACCTACTCCTGCGTCGGCCAGAACAACAGGCTGCGCGCCGACAGCGCCGAATTTTACGGCGATCTCGACATCCTTTATCTCATCGGCAACGTCCACTACACGGAGCCGCGGGTGAAAGTCGATTCGCGGCGCATGACGTACTGGAAGAACGAGGAGCGCCTGCTCGCCGAGGGCGACGTCGTCGCCACGCTGCCGAGCGGCACGGTGCTGCACGGGCCACGGGCCGAGTACTACCGCGCGATCCCGAACGTCCGCCCGCAGACGCGTCTCGTCGCGACCGGTCGCCCGCTGATCACGCTCATTCAGGTCGACTCGACGGGCAAGAAGCAGCCACCCGTGGACCTGCGCGCCGACCGCGTGACGATGGATGCGGACAGCCTCGTCTACGCCGGCGGCCAGGTGGACATCACCCGCCCCGACCTGCACGCGACCGGAGACTCCGCGTTCATGGACAGCGGTCACGAGATCGCGCGGCTGATGCGCGGCCCGGTGATCGAGGGAAAGGCCGACCGGCCCTTCACGCTCACCGGAACGACGATCGACATCTTCTCCCGCCAGCGGCAGCTCGAGCGCGTCGAGGCCCTCGGCAACGCGCGGGCGGTGAGTCAGGACATGGATCTCCGCGCGGACACCATCGATCTGCGGGTCCACGAGAACAAGCTTGAGCAGGCGTTCGCGTGGGGGCCCAACGGCGCCCGCGCGGTCTCGCCGACACAGCTCATCACCGCCGACTCGCTCGACGTGCGGCTTCCGGGTCAGCGCATCCGGCAGGTCTTCGCGATCCGCAACGCGTGGGCGCAGAGCGATCCCGACTCGACGAAGATCCGCTCGAAGGAGCGCGACTGGCTGCGCGGCGACACGATCATCGCGAGCTTCGACTCCACCGGGAGCGCGGCCGACACCTCGTCGCAGCCGGCGCTCACGCGGCTCATCGCCCACGGGAACGCGCGATCCTTCTACCAGGTCGCCGTCTCGGGTGCGCCGATCGACAGGCCGGCGATCAACTACGTCCGGGGCAAGGGAATCACCGTGGCCTTCCAGAGCCGGCAGGTGCAGCGAGTGACCGTCAACGAGCAGGCGGCGGGGGTCTATCTCGAGCCGAACGTCGACAAGAAGCGCGGCGGCGCCGGCGCGAGCGACAGCACCGCGGCCAGCGCGAGGAAACCATGACCGACCCGATGCTTCCGGCGCGCATCCGCGCCCTCCTCGACCAGTATTCCGGCGCCGAACGGTCCATGGCGCTCGCCCTTCACGCGGTGCTCGACACCGCGCGTGACGACGGGACGACGACGCTCGATCGGCTCGCCATCTGCTATCGCGACGACTACCTCGCCGCGATCCGCGCGGAGGGGCGCGACGCCGACCGCGAGGCGGGACGTCTCTCGCTCGACGAGGTCCGCGAGTACCTCGTGCACTCGGTGCTTCCGCGCCTGGCGAGCGACGGGGTGGTGATGCTCCCCGCCGCGGGGTTCACGAGCCCCGAGGAGCCGATCCGCATCGTGGAGTCGCTCTGGGCCGAGATCCAGCCGCAGCGCCACGCGCTCGCGCAGGTCCTCAAGGCCACCGGCGAGCACCCGACCCCCGCGCGTGTGGCCGCGGTCACCAGCCCGGCCAAGGTCAGTGTCCTCGAGGCCGAGGGACTCGTCAAGATGTATAGACGGCGCCGCGTGGTGAACGACGTGGCCCTGCGATTGCAACAGGGGGAGATCGTCGGGCTTCTGGGCCCCAATGGGGCAGGGAAGACGACGACCTTCTACATGATCGTGGGGCTCATCCAGCCGATGAGCGGGAGAATCCTGCTCGACGGCGAGGACATCACCGATATGCCGATGTTCCGGCGCGCTCGTCGCGGCGTCGGATACCTCTCCCAGGAGCCCTCGATCTTCCGCAAACTTTCGGTCGAGGACAACATCCTGTCCATCCTCGAGACCCTGCCGCTTTCCGCTGAAGAACGCAAGGAACGGCTCGAGTCCCTTCTCGACGAGCTGAATATCAAGCGACTTCGCCACAGCAAGGCCTACGCGCTGTCGGGCGGCGAGCGGCGCCGACTCGAGATCACGCGCGCCCTCGTGACGCAGCCAAAGTTCATGATGCTCGACGAGCCCTTCGCCGGCGTCGATCCGATCGCCGTCAACGACATCCAGACCATCGTCGCGGGGCTTCGCCACCGCGGCATCGGCGTGCTCATCTCCGATCACAACGTCGAGCAGACCCTCGACATCGTCGATCGCGCGTACATCATGTTCGACGGCCAGGTGAAGGTGTCCGGCACCGTCCGCGAGCTGGTGTTCGACGATACCGTCGCCGACATCTACCTCGGGCCCACCCTCTCGGCGCGCCTGCGGGCCCGCTTCTCCGGCCACGGCAATCCGCCGGCGTCGGCGTCCGGATCGGGAGGTGCGGCATGAGGCCAGGGCTCTCCCAGCACACGCAGCTCAAGCAGGAGCTGAAGATCAATCCACGCCTGTATCAGGCGATGGATCTGCTCTACATGCCCCTCCTCGACCTGCAGCAGCACCTCAAGCAGGAGCTCCTCAACAATCCATTCCTCGAGATGGTCGAGCCGGAGGAGGACGAGGAGGAGAACGAAGAGGCCCCCGCGGAGGAGACGCCCGCCGAGGCGGAGAAGAAGGACAAGGAGGAGATCGACTGGGAGGAGATCCTCCTCGACGGCTTCGATACTGCCGGCCGGCGCGAGGAGCACGAGGAGCGCGAGTACTACGAGCCCGTCACCGTCGATTCGCGCGACCTCGGCGATCATCTCCGCGACCAGGTCTCGCTCCTCGAGCTGAGCCCGCGCCAGAGCGCCCTCGCCGATGAGTTCATCGGCAACATCCAGGACGACGGCTACCTCGCCTGTCCCCTCGAGGAGATCCTCTCCGGCGTCAACGAAGCCATCGAGAAGATGGCCGAAGAGGCAGGGCGCGACGACGACGAGCTCCCGCTCTACACGATGGCGGAAGCGGAGGAGATGCTCGGCGTCATCCAGAGCCTCGACCCGCCGGGCGTGGGCGCGCGCGACCTGCGCGAGTGCCTGATGCTCCAGCTCCGCGAGGCGGGCCTCGAGCAGTCGGTGCCCTTCCGCCTCGTGCGCGATTGCTACGATGAGCTCATCAACCACCGCTGGAGCGAGATCTCCAAGCGGTTCGGGATCAGCCCCTCCGACGTCCAGCGCGCCGCCGACGAGATCGCGAAGCTCGACCCCAAGCCGGGGCTCGTCTACAGCGACCGCAGCGACAACTACATCATCCCCGATCTGATCGTCGAGAAGATCGACGGGAAGTATCACGTCTTCCTCAACGACGTGAACTTCCCGCGGCTCAAGCTGAGCCGCGCCTATCAGGAGATCGCCCGCGACAAGAAGAAGTTCGACGGCGAGAACAAGGAGTTCATCTCGAACAAGCTCAACTCGGCCAACTGGATGATCCAGGCAATCGAGCAACGGCGGCAGACGATGCTCAAGGTCATGAACTACATCGTCGAGCGGCAGCGCGAGTTCTTCGAGAAGGGCGTGCAGTACCTCAAGCCGCTGACCCTCCGCGAGGTGGCCGAGGTCATCAACATGCACGAGTCGACGGTGAGCCGGGTGACGAACGAGAAGTTCGTCCAGACGCCGCGGGGCGTGCTCCCGCTCAAGTTCTTCTTCTCGTCCGGTCTCTCCACCACGGACGGCGAGGACGTCTCCGCGCGCGGCATCAAGGCGCAGATCGAGAAGCTCGTCGCCGAGGAAGATCCCAAGCACCCGCTCACCGATCAGGCGATCGTCAACATCCTGAAGGAGAGCGGCGTGCAGATCGCGCGGCGCACGGTCGCGAAGTACCGCGATCAGCTCGGCGTCCTCTCGGCGCGGATGCGCAAGCGCGTGTGAGCGGAGCCCAGCTCACGCGATCGCCCGCCGCCGAGGGCAGCAAGGCGATGACGTCAGGCGCGGCCGGGCGGGACGTCGACGTCAGCGTTCTCGTTCCGGCGAAGGACGAAGCCGAGAACCTCCCGCTCTTCATGGAGCAGGCGGCCGCGGCGTTCGCCGGCTCGCCGGTGAGCTACGAGGTCATCGTCATCGACGACGGCTCCGAGGACGACAGCGCAGCCGTGCTCGCGCGGCTGCAGGAGCGCTACGACTTCCTGCGCGTCGAGCGGCATCGCGTGCGTCATGGCATCGCCGACGCGTTGCGCACTGGCTATCTCGCCTCGCGCGGCCGCGTGCTCGTCTTCTATCCCGCCGACCTGCAGTTCAAGCCCGCGGACATCCCGCGCCTCGCCGCCCCGATCATCGCCGGCGACGCGGACATGGTCACCGGCTACAAGGAAGGGAAGTACGAGAAGGCGTTCGTCTCCGGCATCTACAACCGTCTGAGCCGCGCCCTCTTCCACGTGCCCGTCCGCGATCTCAATTCGGTGAAGGCCTACCGGCGCGAGATCATGGACGACCTGCCGATCCGCCCCGACTGGCACCGCTACATGATCGTGCTCGCCGCGGCGCAGGGCTACACGGTCACCGAGATCCCGGTGCCGCTCTACCCGCGCCACGCCGGCCGCTCGAAGTTCGGGCTCTCGCGCATCCCCGTCGGGGTGCTCGACATGCTCTCGGTGTGGTTCGAGCTGCGCTTCGGACGAAAGCCGCTCCTGCTCTTCGGGATGCTCGGCGCGGCGCTCTTCGCGCTCGGTACGCTCGCCGGACTCGCCGCGCTCGCGACGCTGCTCATCGCCGGCATCGGCATTCGCGCGGTGTGGACGCTGATCCAGACCTGCCTCATCCTCGGCAGCATCTTCTTCGTCGGTGGGCTCGTCGGCGAGATGATCGCCGTGCAGCGTGCCGAGGTCCGCGAGCTGCGCCGCCGCCTCGACGCGCGCGAACTCGGCGAGTAGGGCTCGCGTCGCCTAACGGCGCGCGCCGCTGACGCGCGAGTAGACCGCCATCCACCGCTCGACGATCGCCGCCCAGGAGAACTTCTCGGCGACGAAGCGCTGGCCGCTCTCGCCGAGCCGGCGGGCGAACGACGGGTCGCGCGCCAGGCGCTCGAGGGCGGCGGCGAGCGCGGCGACGTCACCCGGCGGGACGAGCAGCCCCGTCTCCTCATCGAGCACGATGTCGACGATCCCGCCGCTGGCGCTCCCGATCACCGGAACCCCGAAGTTCATCGCCTCCAGGAGCACCACGCCGAGCCCCTCGGTGTCGCCGCGCGAATCGACGATCGCCGGGAGCACGAAGACGTCGGTCGACGCGTACGCCTCGCGCAGCGCCTCGTCGGGTTGGCGCCCGCGCAGCTCGACGCGACCGGCGACGCCGCGCTCCGCCGCGCGCGACCTGATGCGCTCCGTCTCCGGCCCGTCGCCGATCACGACGAGGCGAGCGTTCAACGAGTCCGGCAGCGCGGCCAGCGCGTCCACGAGATTCACGACACCTTTCCGCTCGACGAGCCGCCCGACGAAGAGGATCTCGAACGCGCCATCGTTGCGCGGCCGACGCACGCCGGGCGCGGAGAGCTCGAAGGTGTAGGGGATCACCTCGACGGGACCGGGCTGCAGGGCCTCGACCTCGCGCGCCGTGTAGCTCGAGATCGCGACCACGGCGTCCGATCGCCGGATCGCCCAGCGCAGGAAGCCGCGCAGCGCGCGCATCCCGCTCGCGACCCAGCGCAGCTCGACGCCGTAGAACAGCGTCACGGTCGGCGCCCGCGCCGCGCGGGACGCCGCCCAGCCGAGCGCCGCGAGCGGAAGTGGCCAGTGGACGTGGACAACGTCGTAGCGTTCGCGCCGCCCGAGTCGCCACGCCGCGAGCACGCCCCCGCCCACGAAGAAGAAGGGAAGCAGCTTGTAGAGCAGCGACTTCCGCATCCGGTCGGGAGCGGTCTCCTCGTGCGTCAGGTTCTCCCAGCGTCGCGCGAAGTAGCGGAAGCGGTGGACGGGAATCCCGTCGAAGGTCTGGTCGGGCGATCCCTTGTACGCCGACGTCAGCACCTCGCACTCGACCCCCGAGGCGCGGAGCCGCTTGAGAAGCTCGACGAGCCACGGGGTGATGACGTCGCCCGCCTCGCGGGGAAAGGCCGTCGTGATGTGGAGGACGCGCACGGGCGGAAGTATATTGACGGCCCGATGCAGAATCCATGACGCGTACCTCGGCGAAGCTCGCGCGCTCCACCGTCCCTCGACGCGTGGCGCAGCTCATCCTCGTCGTCGCCGCGGTGGGCTTCATCTGGCGCTTCGCGGTCCGCCATGGGGCCGACCTTGGCCGCGTCGAGTGGCGCGTCAGCTATCCGGCGATCCTGCTCGCGTCGCTGGTCTGGGCGCTCGCGTTCGGAGGGCTCGTGCTGCTCTGGTCGCACAGCCTTCGCTGGTGGGATGCGCGGATGCGCCGGGGCGCGGCACTGCGCGTGTTCTTTCTTTCGAACCTCGCGCGATACATCCCCGGCGCGGTCTGGCAGTTCGCCGGCCTCGCCGCGATGTCCGCGGCGCAGGGCGTCTCGCCCGTCGCCGCCACTGCGGCCGTGCTCTGGCAGCAGGCCGCGCTACTCGGAACGGGGATGGTGCTGGCCGTCGCGCTCTCGCCGGTCGCGCTCGCCCCAGCCTTCGCGCGCCTCTCGCTGCCGATCCCTTCGCTGGGAACACGCCTAACGCTCGCCCTCGTGCTCGTGGCCGCCGCCGTCGTCGTCGTTCCGCGGCTGCTGCATCCCCTCCGCCGGGTCATCGAACGCCGGTTCCGCGACGTGAAGGCGGTGCCCCACGTCTCTCCGGCGCGGATGGCCGCGTACCTCGCGCTCACGACCGCGTCGTGGATCGGCTACGGCGTCGCCTTCGCGCTGTTCTGCCGCGCGGTGCTCGGCGACGCCGCGCCGCCGATGGTCGAGGCCGGAGCGATCTACGTGGCCGCGTACGTCCTCGGCATCCTGTTCATCATCGTGCCCGGAGGGATCGGGATCCGCGAAGGCGCCCTCGTCGCGAGCCTCACGCCCCTCGTCGGCGCCGACCGCGCGCTCTTTCTCGCGATCGCGTCGCGGCTCTGGCTCACCGCGCTCGAGATCGTCGGCGCGCTGATCGTCCTCGCCCTCGGCGCCGGGCGGCCGGCGCCCGCCGCTGCCGCGGACGCTGAGCGTTAGGCACGCTTCCGCAGGACGAGCACGTGCTGGTAGCGCAGCCCGGGAATCCGCGAGACGATGTGCAACACGATCCGCATGAGCACCCGCAGCGGCCGGCGGTTCTTCAGGATCGCCGGTCCATGATCCGACGCCACGCGCACCACGTCGAAGCCCGCGTTCGCCGCGATCGTTCGCCAGCGCCGCTCGCTCGCCCGGAGCTCCTGCGGCTGGTCGGTGCGCACCCACCAGTTCGGAACCACGGTCAAAAGGGTGCCGCCGGCGCGCAGGACCCGAGCCGCCTCCGCGAACCCCCGCTGCACGTCCGGGAAGTGCTCCATCGAGCCGAAGGAGAACACGTCGTCGAAGCAGGCGTCGGCGAAGGGAAGGGCGGTCCCGTCCCCCTGCACCCAGCCCGCCGTGGCCGTGTGCCGCCGCGCCCGGACCAGCGCCGTCCCCGCGAAGTCGAGCCCGACGCTGTACGACGCCCCCTCCTCGGATGCGATATGCGTCGCCCACCCCACGCCGCAGCCGAGATCGAGGAAGCGCCGACCACGCAGCTCGCCGAGATGACCCATCGACCGCCGCAACCGATCGAGGTTCGGCTTCTCCACGTCCTCGCCGTAGTGGTACTCGGAGTCGTAGTACTTCCTGAGCTGCGCCTGATCGGTTCCGGTCATCTGCGAGTGACGAAGTGGAAAGCGGTAGTGTCGAATATAGGCCGCGCCGGAGCGATCCGGACACTGGCGGCGTCTGTCTAAACCCGCGGGGCGGGCATTACCTTTCTGCGGCGCTCGCTGACGCGCGCGCCATCCCTCGACAACCACCGATGCCACGCCCGACCTCCGGACGCGCCAACTCGCCGCTCCCCGAGCTCCGCGAGCCGCGCTTCGCGACACTGATCGCGAGCGCGGTTTACCTCGTCTGCACGCTCGCGCTCGTCTATCCCATGCTCGGCGGCGCCTTTCTCGTCAACCCGAGCAGCGACTACCTGAGCGGGCACGCGTACCGGGTGTTCGGCCAGCAGGTCCTGCGGCAGACCGGTGGCTTCGCGGAGTGGAACCATCTTCTCGCGGGCGGGCTGCCCTTCATCGCCGGCCAGCACGGCGACGTGTTCTACCCGACCTTCATCCTGCGCGAGATCTTCGCCGGCGGCACGGCGTTCAACCTGTCGATCGCCATCCACCTCTTTCTCGCCGGACTCTTCACCTACCGGTTCCTGCGCGCCTGGGGCCTCGGCTTCCACTCGGCGCTCTTCGGCGGCGTCGCCTACATGCTCGTCGGGCAGGTGGCCTCGCTGGTGTCACCGGGCCACGACGGGAAGCTCTACGTCAGCGCGCTCTCGCCCCTCGTCCTGTGGATGATCGTGCGCGCGGTCCGCGACGGGAGGCTGTGGGCCTTCGGCGTCCTCGCCCTCGCCGGCGCGCTGTGCATCGTGACGCCGCACTTCCAGCTCACGTACTATCTCGCCCTCCTCGCCGGCCCCTTCGCGATATACGTCGCATTCGCCGAGGCCCCGGACGGGACGCATCTGCCGACGGCGGTTCGCTGGCGACGCCTCGCGATGGCCGCGGGCGCCGGCGCGCTCGCCGCGGCGATCGCGGCGGTGCATTTCCTCCCCCTGCTCGAATACATCCCGTACTCCCCGCGCGGAGCGGGGGTGAGCTACGAGTACGCGACGTCGTACTCGATGCCGATCGAGGAGACCCTCAACGCTTTTCTCCCCCAATTCTCGGGGATCCTCGAGAACTACTGGGGTCAGAACCCGATCAAGCTCCACAGCGACTACATCGGCGTCGTCACGCTCATCCTCGCCGGGGCGGCGTTCGGCGCGGCGCGACGGAAGTCGTTCGTCCGCTTCTGGCTCGTCGCGGGGATCGTGTCGCTGCTCGTCGCCTGGGGCGGCCACACGCCATTCTACCGGCTGTGGTTCATGCTCCCGAAGATGAACGTCGCCCGCGCGCCGGGGATGATCTACTTCATCACCTCGTTCGCGCTCGCGGTGCTCGCGGCGGTGGGGCTCGAGCGCTTTCTCACGGAAGCGCCGCGCCGGCGCTATCTCATCGGTTGGGCGGTGTTCGCGGCGGCCGTTGGTCTGCTCGCCGTCGCCGGGGGGCTCGAGGTGATGGCCGCCGGCATCGCCCAGCCCGAGAAGCTCGACATCCTCGCCGGAAACGGCCCGGCGATGCGCCTCGGCGGGCTCCGGTCGCTGCTGTTCGCGGCCGCGGCAATCGGGGTACTCTGGAGTCTGGGGGCGCGGCGCCTCTCCGCCGCTACCGGCGCCTGGATCCTCGTCGCGCTCGCCGCCGTCGACGACTGGAGCGTCGTCCGCAGGTACTTCATGTTCTCGGCGCCCGCGTCGCAGATCTACGCATCGGACCCGACGATCGAATACCTCCAGAAGATCACCACCCCGGGACGGACCATCGTCCTCCCGGTAGCGGGTCCGGCCCCCGGGGACCCGATCCTCGAGGGTGACGCGCTCATGATCCACGGCGTGCGGACCGTGACGAGCCACCAGGCGAACGAGCCGCAGCGCTGGGTGGACATCGCCGGGGCGAAGTCGCCCGCGTTCCCGCCGAACGCGCTCCAGAGCACGCAGTTCCGACGCCTCGCCAACGCGCGCTTCCTGCTCGTCAACGCCGAGCTCCCCCCGATCATCCCACAGTTCGGCAACATGCGGCTGGAGAAGCGCGTGGGGCCGGTCCGCGACGCCACGGGGAGCACCGTCTGGCTGTACGAGATCCAGGAGCAGAATCCGCCGGCGTGGGTGGTGCCGGTGGTCGCCCAGCTCCCGGCCGAAGTCATCCAGCAGGGGATCCTCGATCCGCGGATCGACCTCAACGCGATCGCGCTCGGCGACAGCATGAGCGGAGTCCCGATGAAGCAGGTGACCGCCGTCCCCGCCGCGCTCGGCATCGGCGTCGCCGTGCCGACCTACGGGCCCGGTCACATCGTGCTCGAGCTCGACCGGCCCGCACCGGCCGGAGCGACGCTGGTCGTCTCGGAGAACTGGTTCCCGGGCTGGACGGCGCTCGTCGACGGCAAGATGGGCGCGGTAGGCCGCGTGGACCACACGCTCATCGGGGTTCCACTGCAGGAGGGCGCCCGTCGCATCGAGCTCACTTTCCGCGATCCCGCCTACATCCGCGCGCGCCCGATCACCGTGGTGGCTCTCGTTCTCACGGCGCTTCTGATCCTCGGCGGCGCCTTTGCCGGTACACGCATTCGTGTCTGAACGCGCGCTCATCATCGTTCCGACGTACAACGAGCGGGACAACATCGAGCGGCTGATCGCGACCGTCCTCGCTCAGGATCCCTCGCTCGACGTCCTCGTCGTCGACGACGGCTCGCCGGACGGGACGGGGGAAGTCGCCGATCGCATCGCCGCGGCGAACCCGCGAGTTCACGCGACCCATCGCCCGAGAAAGATGGGACTTGGAACGGCCTATCTCACCGGATTTCGCTGGGCGCTCGACCGCGATTACGCGTACGTCTTCGAGATGGACGCCGACTTCTCGCACGATCCCGCGCACCTCCCGCAGTTTCTCACGGCGATCAGGGACAACGATCTCGTGCTCGGCTCGCGCTACCGGCAGGGTCGGGTGACGGTCGTCAACTGGCCGATGACGCGACTGCTCCTCAGCTACTGCGCGAACATCTACGCGCGCCTGGTCACGGGCCTCCGGCTGGGGGATGCGACAGGTGGCTTCAAGTGCTTTCGCAGGTCGGTGCTGGAAGCGATCCCGCTCGATCAGGTGAAGTCGAACGGCTACGCGTTCCAGATCGAGATGAGCTTCCGCGCGTTCCGAAAGGGATTTCGCATCTCGGAGATCCCGATCGTCTTCGTCGACCGGACCGACGGCGAGAGCAAGATGTCCAACCGCATCATCCGCGAGGCGATCTGGATGGTCTGGCGGCTGCGCTGGTGGGCGCTGACAGGACGCCTCTGATGGCCGGTCTCCGGGGGATCCCTTTCGCGAAGATGAGCGGCTCCGGCAACGATTTCGTCGTCGTCGACAGCCGGAAGGTCGGTCGCGCGGAGCTCGAGGATCCGGCCACCATCCAGCGGATCTGCGCCCGCGGCACCGGAGTTGGCGCGGATGGGGTCGTGCTCCTGGCCGCCGAGCAGGGGGCGGACTTCCGGATGGTCTACTTCAACGCGGACGGATCCCGCGCGTCGATGTGCGGGAACGCGGCGCTCTGCTGCACGCGCCTCTTCGCGGAGCTGGAGGCAGCGGGGGACCGTGAGGTCGCCTTCGAGACCGACTCCGGCCGGGTAACCGCCCGCCTGAGCGGGGGCGAGCCCGAGATCGACCTGGCGCCCGTGGAGCAGCTCCACGCCGTCCTCGAGCTGCCGACCGAGGCGGGCGAAAGCAGGATCGGACATGTCCTGGCCGGCGTGCCGCATGTGACGGTGCTCGTCGACGACGTGGACGCGGTCGACGTGGTGCGCAGAGGACGCGCGATCCGGACCGCCAGGGAGCTCATGCCGGCGGGCGCGAACGCCAACTTCGTCTCCGGGCGGAAGGGGGAATGGCGCATCCGCACCTACGAACGGGGGGTCGAGGGAGAGACCCTCGCGTGCGGGACGGGAGCGATCGGGTCTGCCATTCTGATCGCCAGCTGGGGGTTGGACTCGAGCCCGATCCGGCTGACGACGCGCTCCGGGCGCACGCTCACCGTGACGCTCCGGCGCGAGGGTTCGCTCTGGTATCCCAGCCTGGCCGGCGAAGGTCGCATCGTTTTCCGGGGCGAGCTGGGCGAGCTCTGAGCGTCACGGCGGAGCGGACGGACGCAGCGATCCGCGGCCCGGGAAGGGCGTCACACTCGCGGTTCGCGGGCGGCCTCGCGCAGCCTCTCAGGCCGCCTCAATCGCGACAGCGCCGGACTCGGCAGGACACCAAAGACCGCAGGTTGCCGCTGCGCTGGAGCCGCCGCGCGAGCAGCGACTGTCGAGGCCGTCCGCGGTCGGCGGGTTAGCCACAGCGGGCGGCACAGGCGGCGGACTGCGTTCCAAAGCTTTTACTGCCAACAACTTGGATATCTACGGCGCGTGGATGGCGAACAGTTCTCCACACTTTTGAGAGAGATTGAGTTTACATAATACATATTATACGCACCAGAGGGCGCCACTGATGGGTCCGCTTCGGCCCTGTTTTGCATCGGCTTGACGGTGGGTTTCACCCTGCCGTTCGTCCTCCTGCTCCAGCCAGCATAGCCGCACCGCGAGGGTCGGGTCAGTCGCGGCTCGCCGCTGGATCCGTCGTCCTTGCGGCTGAACCGACGCTTCCTTCGGCGTTGGCGTGAGGCAAAACAAAACGCCCGCGGCGACTGCCGCGGGCGCTGGATCCTGGTGCGCGACCGTCAGCTCTTGGTCTCTGGCCGAGCCGTGAGCTCACCGATCCGGACCTTCGCTTCGGCGGCCAGAGGGCTCGTTTCGTCCTTCGCGATGTCCTGCCAGATTTGCCGGGCCGCCGCGGTGTCCTTGGCCGCGGTGAGGTTCCGCGCCGCGTCGGCCAGGTAGTTTCCGCGGTCCGCCTTGAACCGGGTCGCGTCCGCCGCCTTGCGGTAATGGGCCGCCGCTTCCGCGTACTTGCCGAGCTGCGAGAAGCCGTCGCCGATGAGCGCCTCCACCGGCGCCTCGAACTCCTTCCGCGCCGCGCCGCTCTTCTCGAGGACGTCGATCCCCTTCTGGTACTCGCCCGCCTGATAGTGCAGCTGGGCGAGGAGCATCGCCCCCTGGGCGGCGCCGGACGTTCCGCCGCGTGTGGAGACGAGCTTTTCCAGGTCGGTCTGGGCCAGCGGCGTGTTGCCCTGAACCATCGAGGCCTGGGCGCGCTGGAGGTCCTGCTCTGCCCGGAGCTCCTTCCCGGCCTGCGCCCGGGTGTACAGCCAGCCGCCGAGCGCGACGGCGGCGACCACCGCGGTGGCGATCCCGAAAAGGCGCGAGTTGGCGTGCAGCCACTCGAAGATTGACTCTGTGCGGTCGTCAGTGCCGCCGGTAGCGGCACGCTCCGTGGGTTCCATCGCTGCTCGTGTTTGGGGTTTCTGGCGCCACGCACGCCGCTGGCGCGCGATGCCCCTGGGGTGATTCGAACACCCGGCCAACGGTTTAGGAAACCGCTGCTCTATCCACCTGAGCTACAGGGGCGCGTCACCGTGCTCGCCCTCCTGCCATGGAGATGCACTCACGGGCCGGAAACATAACGCGGCCGAGGCCGCGACGCGACCCTCGACCGCGGGGCGCGCCCCGCCGAAGTCTCAGTCCCAGCTCAGGTTGTACCGGCAGACGCTCGCGCCGCGTGCACGGCACTCGGCTTCGACCACGCGAACGTTTCGGGCCCCGCACATCTCGAGGGCGCGCCTGTGCCAGCCGACGATGGTCAGACAGTCGGGCGCGCTGAACACTTCAGCGTCGTAGGTGGTGAGCGTCGCCGATCGGTCGCCGGTCTTCTGGTACTCCCGGCGCCCCTTCTCGTAATAGAGCGAGTAAATCGCGGGCGTGCGCGTCAGGAAGGCGTGCGGGTCGCCGACGGTGACGAAGGCCTTGTGCACCCCGCCGAGATTCTTTTCGGCGGAGGCCACACCGAGGCGCTCGAAGAATTCCGGCTTGCCATCCGCGAGCACCTTCACGATCGCTTCGTCGAGGTGGGTACCCAGCTCGAGCGGGTACCACCTCACCGTGAGGATGGATCCCAGCGCCTTGCGGTCGCTCTCGGAGAGCGTCGCGAGAACGCGATCGACGGCGTCCTTCCCGAAGTTCTCTTCGATGAAGGCGAGGCGTGACTTCACGACACTTCCCTTGATCTGCTGCATGCAGTGCGTTGGGTCGTAACGGGATGTCTGCCGCCGGGGACCGTCGTCGGTCCTCCAGGCTAGTAGTCGAGCAGCGACTCCACCGGGGCCATGTCCAGCCGTGCGCGCCCTTCGAGGAACCCGAGCGTCATCAGAAACGCGAAGCCCTCGACGTGCGCGCCGCATCGGCGAGTGAGCCTGGCGGCGGCCGCAGCGGTGCCGCCCGTCGCGAGCACGTCATCGACGATCAGCACCCGCGCGGCGTTGCTGAACGCATCGGCGTGGACCTCGAGCGCATCGGTTCCGTACTCGAGGTCGTAGCTCTCGCGCTGCGTCGTCCATGGCAGCTTCCCCGCCTTGCGCATCGGGATGAGCCCCGCCTTCAGGACGCGCGCGACCGGCGCACCGAGGAGGAAGCCACGACTCTCGATCGCCGCGACGTGCGTGACCCCGCGCCCGACGAATGGCGCGGCCAGCGCGTCGATGGTCGCGCCGAAGAGCGCGGGATCGGCCAGGACGGGGGTGATGTCCTTGAACACGATCCCCGGCTTTGGAAAATCGGGAACGTCGCGGATCGCGGCGAGCAGCCGCGCCTTCAGCCCCGGATCCGGATGGGTCATCGCTCGATCGTGAAGGGCGACGGCAGCTGCTCCGTTTCGTGCTCGTCGGGAAGCCGGTGAACGACCTCGACGCGGGCACCGGGCGGCCCCTTGGCCACGGCCTTCGCGAGCTCGTCGATCGCCTCGGGCGGACCCTCGGCCACGAGCTCGATCTCGCCGGAGACGAGGTTGCGGACCCATCCGGCGAGACGGAGCCGTCTCGCCTCCTCGCGGATGAACCAGCGGAACCCGACTCCCTGCACGCGTCCAGCGACGCGGACGTGGAGGCGGCCCATCTCGTTCATCGGGGCGACGCTCGCAACAGCGCGGCGAGGATGCTGGCGAGTGTCGCTTCGTCGCTGCCTTGAGGGTCGATGTCCCCGAGCGCGAGCGCGCCGCTGCGAATCCGGCCGGCGATCGACTCGAGCACGCCCGCCGGGTCGAACCCGACGCGATGCACCTTTCCGGACGTACGTGCGGGCGCGGACGGAGCATCGGCGGTGTGCTCGCTCCCCGTGTCGTCGAAGTACGGGAGTCCGGCGAGAGCGCTCGCTGCTTCCTCGGGGGCGGCGTCCTCTCCCGGCACTACCGCCGCGGCGGGGACAGGGGAATGGTCCACCATGGACGGCAGCGGCGCCGCGGCCGCGAATGGATCGTGGCCGTAGAGGTGTGCGTCGCCCGCGCTCGGCAGCGCCGGCGCCGCGCGCGGCGCCGATGGCACGACCGGCGGCACGACCGGCGGCACGACCGGCGGCGGCGCTGGCTGCTGCTCTAACTCGACGGGCTACGCGGGCCGGCGAGCGACGAACGGCGCCCGCGCCCTCGCTCCCACG
>JABFXC010000149.1 GCA_013361935.1 Gemmatimonadaceae bacterium | reverse complement strand
CTCACTGCTCGGCGCCGCCCCCGGGGGCGCGGCATCGCTCCGTCTCACGCTCGATCGTCCGGGCGCGGCGGCCGCCGCCGCGCCGTCGTACTTCTACCTCACCGTGCGCGAGGTGCCGAAGCGTCGCCCCGTGCGCCCCGACGATCATGGGATCCAGGTCGAGCGCTGGTACGAGCGCTACGACACCCACGCGCCGACGACGTCGGTCGCCGAGGGTGAGCTCGTACGCGTCCGGCTTCGCATCACGGTTCCCGCGGACCGCGAGTTCCTCGTCCTCGACGACGCGCTCCCCGCCGGCCTCGAGGCCGTTGACCTCAGCCTGCGCACCGCGGCGCTCTTCCCCGGGCCCGGCACGACGCCGCGGCGCGGCGGTGGCTACGACGAGGAGCGTGCCGAGGAGGATGACATCAGCTGGGGCTACGGCACCTGGGACTCCGGGTGGTGGTCGCCCTTCGATTACCGCGAGCTGCGCGACGATCGCGTCGTCTACTTCGCGACCTGGCTCTGGAAGGGGACCTACTCGGCGACGTACGTCGCGCGCGCGACGACCCCCGGCGTCTTCGTGCGCCCGCCGACGCACGCCGAGGAGATGTACAATCCGGCGATCTTCGGCCGCTCCGACGGGGGAACCTTCACCGTGACGAAGAAGTCGAAGTGAGACGACGCCACCTCGCGTTCCTCGCGGCCACGCTGCTCGCCCTTCCCGCGGCTGTCGGCGCGTGGATCTGCTGGCCGCTGCCGCGCGAGTTGACGGCGCCGGCGGTCGCGCCGCAGGTGGTGCTCACCGACCGGCAGGGTATTCCCCTGCGCGGCACGCGCGCCGGAGATGGGTCGCGCTCGCGATGGGTTCCCCTCGGGGAGATGGACGCGGACCTCATCACCGCCTTCGTCGCGGTGGAGGACCGTCGCTTCTTCGACCACGGCGGCGTCGACTGGCGCGCGGCCGCGCGCGCCTTGCGCGACGATCTGCGTGCACGCCGGATCGTGTCCGGCGCGTCGACACTCACCATGCAGACGGCGCGACTGCTCGCCGGTACGGATCGCGACTGGTTCGGCAAGCTCTCGCAGGCGCTGTGGGCGCTCCGCCTCGAGCGCCACCTCACGAAGCAGCAGATCCTCGAGCAGTATCTGAACCGCGTGCATCTCGGCGAAGGGACCGTCGGTGTAGCGGCGGCGGCGTCACTCTACTTCGATGCGCCGGTCTCCGACGTCAGCGCGGGCGAGGCGGCGACGCTCGCCGGGCTGGCCCATTCGCCCGCGACGACCAACCCGTTCGCGTCGGTGCGACGCGCGGCGCGGGCGAGGGAGCGCTCGCTCGACAGGATGCGCGCGGCGGGCTTCCTCACTCAGGCCGACTACGAGCGCGGCCGCGCGGAGCCGGTGCGCGCGCGCGGCGAGGGCACGCCGTTCCTCGCGCCGCACTTCACGACGCGCGCGCTGCAGTGGGCGGACGATTCCTCGCTCGCGACGACCGCGACCGACGCTGCGGGGACGCTGCGCTCCTCGCTCGATCTCGCGCTGCAGTCGGCGATCGAATCGGAGGTCCGCCATACCGTCGACGTGCTTCACGACCGCGGGGTGCGCGAAGCGGCCGCGGTGGTCGTCGACAATTCGACGGGCGAGATCCTCGCCTGGGTCGGCTCGCCCGACTTCTGGTCGGACACCGCGGGCCAGACGGACATGGTCGTATCGCCACGGCAGCCGGGGTCCGCGCTCAAGCCCTTCGTCTACGGCCGCGCCTTCGACCGCGGGTTCACCCCGGCGACCGTCATGCCCGACGTCGCCCGCTCGTATCAGACTTCCGTCGGCCTCTATCGGCCGCGCAACTACGATCACCGGTACCATGGCCCGGTGCGCGTTCGCGAGGCGCTCGGCAGCTCCTACAACGTTCCCGCCGTGGAGATGGCCGAGCGACTTGGCGCGGCGAGCGTGCTCGACGTCCTGCACGACGCCGGCTTCGCCTCGCTTCGCCTGACGCCAGAGCACTACGGGCTCGGCATCGCGTTAGGCAACGGCGACGTGACGCTCCTCGAGCTCGCAAACGCGTACCGGTCGCTCGCGCTCGGCGGAGTGTGGCATCCGCTTCGCTGGCGCCCGGCGCCGGGTCGCGCGTCGGCGGAGCAGGGCCGGCGCGTGATGTCCTCTCGCTCCGCGGCGCTCGTCCTCGACATCCTCGCCGATCCGGAGGCACGCATCCCCGGCTTCGGCATCGCGACGCCGTTCGACTTCGGATTCCCCGTCGCCGTGAAGACGGGGACGAGCCGGCATTTCACCGACAACTGGGCCGCGGCGGTGACGGCGCGGTTCACCGTCGCCGTCTGGGTCGGCAATTTCGACGGCCGGCCGATGGAGGGAGTGAGCGGCGTGACGGGCGCCGGCCCGTTGCTCCATCGCGCGGTGCTCGAGGTGGCGAAACGCTATCCGCCGGGCGCCTTCGCGACGCCTGCGCAGATGGGAGCCGTCGCGGTCGAGATCTGCCGGCTGTCGGGGCAGCGCGCCGGCGCGCACTGCCCGCGCGCGACGGAGTGGTTCGCGCCCGGCACCGCTCCGGCGGACAGCTGCGATTGGCATCGCGATGGGCGGCTCGTGCTTCCGGACATCTACACGGAGTGGCTCGCGCAGGCGCGAGCGGCGGGGAGCGCTGGAGTGGTGGTGCAGGCGGGAGAAGGGTTGCGCGATACGATCGAGGTGGCGGTAGCTTCGCAGTCGGGGGGGGCCCCCCGCGCCCCCCTCCCCGAATCGTCCGGCTTCCACATCGTCTCCCCGCGCGACGGCGACCGCTACGCCGTTCCACCCTCCGTCGATCCGCGATTCGCGACCATCGCGCTCCGCGTCGCCGGCGCCACCGGCCGGGTGCGCTGGTCGGTCGACGACCGCGCCGTCGCGACGTCGCGCATCCCGCTCGTCCCCGGCTCCCACGTCATCCGCGCCGAGTCCCCTGCGGGCCGCGACGAGGTGCGCATCACCGTCGACTGAGCGGTTACGCGACCGGCGGGAGCTCGGTGATCGCGAGCGCGCCGACCGCTCGTGCGTTCCCCGTCACCATCCGGCGGTGGTAGTCGAACTGTCCCAGGTGGTAGGCGAGGTGCGCCGCGATGTGCACGAGCATGTCCGTCGTCATCACCTCGCGTCCGCCGATCTTCTCCGGAAACGGCTTCGCCAGCGCGTCGTCGCCGGTCGCGTCGAGGCCCCGCGCGACCGCCGCGATCGCCGCGTCGATCTCCTCGAGCAGCTCGGCGCGCGGGACGTCCCGGCGGCTGAATTCCGCGTCGCGGTTGCGCCGATAAGCGGTGCCCCCGAGGACCACGCCGACATAGTGCCGCAGGTTGCCGCAGAGATGGAGGACGAGCGTCCCGCCCGCGTTCGGGATCCCCGGGACCATCCGCCACACGCTCGCGTCGTCGGGATATGCTTCCACGCCACGACGGAGCGCGTACAGCTCGCGGGTCAGGATCGTGCGAACGGTCGTCTGGAGCATTTTCGGTGAGGGACGGTGGAAAGGCTCAGTGCGACGCGAATACCGCCTGCTTGCCGCTTCCGCCGAACGTCATGACGTCGTAGTGATCCTTGTAGGCGGCTTCCATTCCCGGAGAGCCCATCGGCATCCCCGGCGTCGCGATCCCCGTCACCGCGGGCCGCTCCGCGAGCAGCCGGCGGATGTCCGCCGCCGGAACGTGCCCTTCGATGACATATCCGCCGATGCGCGCCGTGTGGCAGGCCTGCAGGTCCTCGGGAATGCCCGCGTCGCTCTTCATCGCCGAGAGGTCCGGCAGGTCGTGCACCTCGACCGCGAAGCCTGCGTCCTTCATGCGCTCGACCCACGCCTTGCAGCAGCCACAGGTCGGGGTCTTGTAGACGACGAGCACGGAATCGGCGGGCGCGGTGACGCGAGCCGCCGTGGTCGTCGGCGTCGCCACCGGGGCGGGCGCCGCGGTCGTCGAAGGTACATCTGCCGCGTCGGTCGCGGCGGCTGCCGGCGTCGAGCTGGAGGGCGAGCAGGCCGCGGCCAGCACGAAGCCAATGGCGGCGAGGGAACGGGGGGCGATCGGGCGCATGTGGACGGGGAAAGTGGTTCCCCAAAGATACATCGCGCGCGTCGGCCGGGTAGCACGCGCCCGGGACACCGGACGCCGCCACGCGCGCCGATCGTCGCGCGTGCGTGGCCTGGCGACGCGCGCCTAACGCGCGCGTCGCGCCTGGCTCACTTCGCCATCCCCGCTTCGCGGAGCTGCGGGATGGACTGGCTCGGGATGCCGAGCACGTTCTCGCAGATCGCGCAGACGTCCACGAGCACGTTGGGAACCGAGAGGCGCGAGCGCGGCATGCGAACGGTGCGGAGCTCGAAGCGGGCCTGGACGGGCTTGCGGCAATGCGGGCAGTTGCTGGCGACGAGGTCGCCGGCGCTCCAGAGAGACTTCATGAGTGACTCCTTGTGAAGATGTCGGGGCGGCGTGCCGCGACGGTTGCTGTCGGTCGTACGGGTGTGACATCTCGAAGTTTCGCGATGGTTGCAGCGGCTCGCGCTCCGGATGCGTGATTTCGCGTCAGAGTTGTGTAAGCGCGGCATCGCCGTAACGCGCGCGCTCATCGTGCGTCTGCATCGGTGATGCAGCCGAACGTCTCCTCCATGCCCGCCACGCGCTGGACCGCCGGCCGCGTCGGGCGCACCGTGCTGACTACGGTCCTTCTCCTCTATGGAGTCGCGATCCTTCGTGCAGGCGAGTTTGCGGCGATCGACAACGTCAACCTGCCGATTCACGAGACGGGACACATTCTTTTCGGAATGTTCGGCGAGCTGGTGACCGCGATGGGCGGCAGCCTCTTCCAGCTCATCCTGCCGGCGATCTTCGTCGGCTACTTCCTGCGGCGGCGCGACCAGTATGCGGCGAGCGTCGCGCTCTGGTGGGTCGCCGAGAACTTCTGGAACGTCGCGATCTACATCGCCGACGCGCGCGAGCAGGCACTGCCGCTCGTCGGCGGGGGCGAGCACGACTGGGCGTTCATTCTCGCCGAGCTCGACGTGCTGCGCTACGACGACCGCATCGCCGCGATCGTGCGCTTCGTCGGCATCGTGGTCTTCGTGATCGCCGTCCTCTGGGGCTACGCTTCCGCGGCCGCGCCGCGGGGAAGTGTGGCGGCGATCGAGTCCAGCTCGCTCACGAGCGACTCGCCGAAGTAGAAGCGAATCTCCTCGCGCGCGGCCTCGTACGCGGTCGGACCGTCTCCGGCGCAGGCCAGCGAACCGTCGTCCAGCTCGTCGGAGAGAAGCAGGGCTCCCTCGCCGAACGTCACGGGGAAGAGCGTGCTGACCATCGGCTTGAGCGCGTGGTAGTCGCGGCCGGTGGCGACGGCATACGCGTGGAGCATGCACCCGCGGCCGTTAGGCGTGTGGAACACGCAGTAGCCGTCCCGGACCGCGGTTCGACGCAGCGTCCCCCCCGGGGCGTCGGGATCTGCGTGCGCCGGCTCGGCGAACCACTCCGTCGCCGGCACCCCGGTGTGCGCCGCGATCGCGTCTGCTTCACGGAGGAGCGCCTCCTCCACCCGGCCGTCGACGTCGACGCCGTGCGCGCAGCAGCCGTCGGCGCAGAAGCCGCACGCCATGCAACGCGCGAAGTACCGCCGCTCGAAGATCGTCGGGTCGACGGCGGCGATTCGCGGGGCGCCGCCGCGGGCGGTGAAGCCGCGGGAGAGGGGAACGAGGTCGCTCATCGGCCGCAAGGATCGTGTCGCGTGATGCGCCGCGCAAGGGCGATTCTCGGTTGGCGATCGGCTTCCCGTCGTGGCATCTTCACGGTCGTCACCCCCCGACTCGGAGCGCACGATGCCCACGGACACCGCCGACCTTCGCTATCCGGTAGGACGCTTCAGCTACGCCGGGCCCGATGCCGGCCGCCGCGCCGCGTTCATCGACGACGTCGCCGCGCTCCCCGAGCGGCTTCGCCGCGCGGTGCAGGGGATGGACGACGCACGGCTCGACACGCCGTATCGTCCCGGCGGATGGACGGTGCGCCAGGTCGTGCACCACCTTCCCGACAGCCACGTGAACGCGTACGTGCGATTCAAGCTCGCCCTCACCGAGGACCAGCCCCGCATCAAGCCCTACGACGAGGCGCGGTGGGCGGAGCTCCCCGATGGGCGGAGCGGCCCCCTGGCACCCTCCTTCGCGATCCTCGACGGCCTCCATCACCGGTGGACGACCCTCCTTCGCTCGATGACCCCCGCGGACTTCGAGCGGACGCTCGAGCACCCGGAGAACGGCGTCATGATGCTCGACCGGATGCTCGCGCTCTACGCGTGGCACTCGCGCCACCACGTCGCGCACATCACCGAGCTCGCGCGGCGCGAAGGCTGGTAGGACGCGGGCACGCCGGCGGCGTCGGACGATTTCGTCTGCGCGCGGCGCGCGTTAGCTTTCGCCGTCGATGCGATCGATCCTCGTCGTTCTTGCCCTGATTCCGCTCGCGCTCCCCGCGCAGCCGGAGCCCCGCGCGCGTGCCCGTGAGCTCGGCGTGGCGCCGGGAATCTTCGCCACGGGGCGCTGGAACGCGATCACTGACGTCGCCGGCGTTCGCGTCGGACAGAGCACCGTCGTCGCCGGTGACTCGGTGCACACCGGCGTGACGGCCATCTTTCCCTCCGCCGACAACCCGTTCCTCTCCCGGGTTCCCGCGGCGATCGTCGTCGGCAACGGCTTCGGCAAGCTCCTCGGATCCACGCAGGTCAACGAGCTGGGCGAGCTCGAGTCGCCCGTCCTCCTCACCTGCACCCTCTGTGTGTGGCGCGTCGGCGACGCGCTCGCCTCGTGGATGCTCGAGCAGCCGGGAATGGCGGAGGTCCGCTCCCTCAACGTCGTCGTCGGCGAGACGAACGACGGCCAGCTCAACGCGATCCGCTCGCGCCCCGTCGGTGCGGAGGCTGTTCGCGCGGCGCTCGCCGGCGCGGCGAGCGGTCCCGTCGCCGAGGGAAGCGTCGGCGCCGGCGCGGGAACGATCGCCTTCGGCTTCAAGGGCGGGATCGGCAGCTCGTCGCGCGTGCTGCCGTCTTCGCTCGGTGGATACACGATCGGAGTGCTCGTCCAGAGCAACTTCGGCGGCGTCCTTCAGGTGCTGGGCGTGCCCGTGGGAAAGGCGCTCGGCAGCTATGCCTTTCGCGACGCCGTCGAGGGCGAGAAGGGCGACGGATCGATCATGATCGTCGTCGCCACCGACGCGCCGCTCTCCGACCGCAACCTGCGCCGGCTTGCCGAGCGCGCGCTGATGGGCCTCGCGCGCACGGGGTCGTCCGCGTCGAACGGCTCGGGCGACTACGTCATCGCCTTCTCCACGGCCGCGTCCGTGCGACGCGTGCAGCCGGGCGCGGGCGCGCCGCCGCGGCGGGGTCCGCAGACGTTTTCCACGACCGAGCTGGCCAACGACGAGACCTCGGCGCTCTTCCAGGGCGTCGTCGAGGCGACCGAGGAGGCCATCTACAACTCGCTCTTCATGGCGACCACCACCTCCGCTCGCGGGCGCACGGTGCGCGCGCTCCCGCTCGACACGGTGCGCGCTCTGCTCCGGCGTTACGACGCGGCTGCCCGATGAACGAGGCGCTGCACACCCTCCTCGCCGAGGTCGTCGACTACGCGGGGCTGTTTCCCCCCGCGGGGCTCGACATGCCGGCGGCGGTCGCCGAATACGCGCGGCATCGCGCCGAGCCTAACGCGTGGATGCTCGGGCGCTTCGTCCTCCCGGCGATGCGGCTCGACGAGTGGTCGGCGGCCGCTCCGGCCGACGTCGAGGGCTGGCGGTGGCCCCTCTCCGCGCTCGCCCAGACCTTCGAAGGCACCCTGCGCCGGACCATCGACGCCTTCAACGCGCGCGAGAAGGATCGCGCGGTGATCGATACCGCGGAGGTGCGCGCCACCACCGTGCGCGAGGTCCCCAACGCCGGCCTCGCCGGCGCGGTCGCGGTCTTCGTCGAGATCCCGATCCTCGACGACCCGGCGCGGCTCCTCGACGCGATCGCCGGATGCGGAGTTCGGGCGAAGATCCGCACGGGAGGCGTCACCGCCGAGGCGTTTCCCACCGCCGCGCAGGTCGCGCGCTTCATCGTCCGCTGCGTCGAACGGGATGTCGTCTTCAAGGCCACCGCGGGGCTGCACCATCCGCTGCGCGCCGAGTATCGCCTCACCTACGCCGAGGATCCGCCGTACGGTACGATGTTCGGCTTCCTCAACGTCCTCGTCGCCACCGCGCTCGCGCGGGAGGGGATGCAGGAGCAGGATCTCGTCGCCGCGCTCGAGGAACGCGATCCGGAGAGCATCGCGCTCAACGGCGACTCTCTCAACTGGCGCGGGCGCTCGCTCGGCATCGGTACGCTGCGCGCCACGCGGACGAAGTCCATCACCGGCTTCGGGTCGTGCTCCTTCCGCGAGCCGGTCGACGACCTGAAGACCCTGCACTTCCTATGATCCCGACGGTCGACGAGACGCACGACCCCGCGCTCCGCTCCTGGGTGCGCTCGGCCAACGACGGCCGCACCGATTTCCCCATCCAGAATCTGCCGTTCGGCGTGTTCCGGCACGAAGGGAGCGGCGAGCGGGCGCGCGTCGGCATCGCGATCGGCGCGATGATCCTCGACGTGTCGACGGCGATGAAGGCTGGCTACTTCACCGGCGACGCGGCCGCCGGCGCGCGTGCCTGCGCCGCGCAGTGCCTGAACGATCTCATGGAGCTCGGGCGCCCGGCGTGGCGCGCGCTCCGCGCGGCGGCCAGCGCGCTCCTTCGGGACGGCTCTTCCGCCGAGCGGGACGCCGAGCGGATCCTCGTGCCGATGGCCGACGCCGACCTTCTGCTTCCGGCGCGCGTCGGCGACTACACGGACTTCTACGCGTCGATCCATCACGCGACGAACGTCGGGAGCATGTTCCGTCCCGACAACCCGCTGCTGCCGAACTACAAGTGGGTGCCCATCGGCTACCACGGCCGGTCGTCGTCGCTGGTGCCGAGCGGGTCCGAGGTTCGCCGTCCGCTCGGCCAGCGAAAGGCGCCGGACGCCCCCACGCCGGTGTACGGGCCGAGCCGGTCGCTCGACTACGAGTGCGAGGTCGGAGCCTTCGTCGGCACGGGGAGCTCGCTCGGCGAGCCGTTAGGCATGAGCGCGGCGGCCGAGCAGCTCTTCGGCCTCTGTCTCGTCAATGACTGGTCGGCGCGCGACATCCAGAGCTGGGAATACCAGCCGCTCGGGCCCTTCCTCGCCAAGAACTTCGCGACGACCGTCTCGCCGTGGGTGGTGACGATGGAAGCGCTCGCGCCCTTCCGGATCCCCGCGGCACCGCGTGCGGCGGGAGATCCGGCGCCTCTGCCGCATCTGACGGACGACGACGACGCGCGCCGCGGCGGCGTGGATCTCGCGCTCGAGGTCTGGCTGCGCACGCGCGGCATGCGCGAGCGCGGCGAGGGACCCGTGCGGCTGAGCCGCGCGCGCTTCTCCGACATGTACTGGACGCTCGCGCAGATGGTCGCGCACCACGCGAGCAACGGTTGCAACCTCAGAGCCGGAGACCTCATCGCCAGCGGGACGGTGTCCGGCCCTGAGCGCGATGCGCGCGGCTGCATGCTCGAGCTGACGTGGCGTGGCACCGAGCCCGTGCGCCTGCCTGACGGCGAGACACGAAGCTTTCTCGAGGACGGCGACGAGCTGATCCTCCGCGGCGAATGCGCGCGCGATGGCGCCGCGCGCATCGGCTTCGGCGAATGCCGCGGCCGGATTCTTCCAGCACCGGCCAACTGAGTCCGGCGCGAGACGACATTGACGAGAATGGAGCGGACGTGGCGACAGTGAAGGAGCAGCCGTTCGTGCTGCGAAAGTCGGAGATCCAGGGGATGGGCGCCTTCGCGACGCGGCAGATCAGACGCGGCCAGCGCGTCGCCGAGTACACCGGCGAGCACATCGACAACGAGGAGGCGGATCGGCGGTACGACGACGAGAAGATGCGCCGCCACCACACCTTTCTCTTCATCGTCGACGACGACGAGGTGATCGACGCCGCGGTCGGCGGCAACGACTCCCGCTTCATCAATCACTCCTGCGATCCCAACTGCGAGGCGGTGATCGAGGGGAAGAAGATCTTCATCTACGCGCTGCGCACGATCCGCCCCGGCGAGGAGCTCGTCTACGATTATCAGTACGAGCGCACCGACGATCACACCGACGAGGACGAGAAGTTCTACAAGTGCCGGTGCGGCGCCGCGAACTGCAGAGGCTCCATCCTCGCCCCGAAGAAGCCGGCCCGAAAGCCGAAGCCGAAGAAGCGCCCTGCCGGCGCGAAGAAGAAGCGCGGCGGCACCACGCGTCGCTCGAAGAATCGCGTCACCGCCGGCCGCCGCTGACCGGTGCGGCACGAGCGCGGCGTGAGAGATGCACGAGGCGGGGTACGAGGAGACGCGAGATGACGATCCGATGGGGCAGGGGCGCGTCGCCGGGAGATGATCCCGACGACTTCGATGGATACGAGGACGAGAGCGACGACGACGAGCTGGACGACGTCGACGGCGAGGGCGGCGACGACGACGACGATGAGGACGACGCGGAAGACGAGGAGGAGGATCTTCCCGCGAGCACCGTCTTCGTGGCGACCGCGACTCCCCTCGAGGTGAGCGTCGGACCGCTCCCGGACGACCGTGCGCCCGACGGCGTGTGCCTCGCTTCGCGCATCGACGGACGCCTCGTCGCGCGCTGCGCGATGCCGGGCGAGTCGATCGAACGTTTGGTGGCGCTGAAGCTGTTCGAGGAGCCCGTGCTCGTCGGGCTGCTCGCGTTCGAAGGAGAGCCCGGGATTCAGGGGCGGCTCGTCGCGCTCGTTCCCGCCGCGCGGCTCACCGAAGGCTCCGAGGAGGACGAGCCCTGGAAGGCGAGCGTCCCCAGCTTCGAGGAGGAGCAGCGCGAGGCGAACGAGGAGGGAGGCGGGCTCGCCGCGATCCTGCTCGGCCACATCGTGCGCTTCGACCGGGACCGGAAGCATCCCGAGGATCTCGCGCAGGAGGCGGTCGACATCCTGCAGCGCGTCGTCGCCGGCGCGCCGATGAGCGACGCCGCGGCGAAGGCGATCGACGACCTGCTCGATTCGCTGTGACCGCGCGGGCGCCATGCGCCCGCGCGGTCAGCCGTGATTCGTCAGCGAGAAGGAGAGGCTCTCCAGCTCCATCGCCATGTTCACCGACTTGACGGTGACGTCGGCGGGCGCCTGCAGCTGCACCGGGGCGAAGTTCAGCACCGCCTTGATCCCCGCCTTCACGATGCGGTCAAGCATGGACTGCGCGGCCTCGGACGGCACGGTGAGCACGGCGATGTCGGGCTTCTCCTGCGCCGCGTCGCGCTCGAGCTGGCGGATGTCGCGGATCGTCTGGGAGTTCCAGCTGCGCCCGATCTTCTCGGGGGCGGTGTCGTACACGGCGACGATATGAAAGCCGCGCTGCACGAATCCCTGATACTGGGCGAGCGCCGCGCCGATCTTTCCGGCGCCGACGATGATCACGCGCCACTCCCGGCCGAGCCCCATGATCTCGCGAATCCGCCGCGAGAGCTCCGGGACGGAGTAGCCGAGCCCGCGCTTGCCGAACGAACCGAAGAAGGAGAGATCCTTCCGCACCTGTGCGGAGGTCGTCCCTCCGCGGCGGGCCAGCTCGTCGCTCGAGATCGTCTCCAGCCCGCGTTGCTCGAAATCCTCGAGGAAGCGGAGGTAGAGGGACAGACGTCGAACGGTGGAATCGGCGATGCGTTTCACGGTCGCGAGGCTTGTGAATTCGTTCACAAGTTAGCGAGCGCGGGTGCGTTGGGCCAGTTCCCGCCGGCACGTTAGGGGCGCCGACACTGGCCCGAACGGCGCAGCGCCCGGTAAATTGCTCGCCACGATGCCAGTCCACGTCAGCTCGGAAATCGGTCGCCTTCGCACCGTCCTCGTCCATACACCGGGCCCGGAGCTCCTCGCCGTCACCCCGTCCACGCGCGAGGACTACCTCTACGACGACATCATCGATCACGAGGAGGCGAGGCGCGAGCACCGCCGCTTCGTCGCGATCGTCGAGCGCTTCGCGAACGTCCACACCGTGAAGGAGATGCTCGCCGACGTCCTCGTGAATCGGGAGGTCCGCGACCTCCTCGTCCGCGAGACGATGGACATCGTCCCCTCGGAGCCCCTGGCGCGCGAGATCGCCGATCTTCCCGCGGAGTCGCTCGTCCGCATGCTCATCGAGGGGCGTGAGGAGGAGGCCGGCCCCCTGGCCAAGGCGCTGAACGAGCATGGCTACGTCCTCCCCGCGCTCCCCAACCTGTTCTTCACGCGCGACGTCGCGATGATCCTCGAGGACCACGTCCTTATCGGCTCGATGCGCTACGGGATCCGCTGGTCGGAGGAGCTGATCATGAAGGCGCTCTTCCTCTCGCATCCCGCGCTGACGAACAAGGGGATCCTGTACGACGGGTCGATCGAGCGGCGGGTGAACTACACGCTCGAGGGCGGCGACGTCCACCCGCTGCGCCGCGACACGGTGATGATCGGCTTCAGCGAGCGGTCGAGCCCCGCCGCCATCGACACGCTCACCGACCTGCTCTTCGAGAAGACGAGCGTCACCGACGTCATCGTGGTCGTGATGCCCAAGGAGAACACGGCGATCCACCTCGACATGATCTTCACCCAGGTGGATCGCGAGCTGTGCGTGCTCTTCCCTCCGCACTTCATCGGACCGGAGCGGCTGCGCATCCTGCATCGGCGGAAGGGGCAGCATCACGTGCAGGAGATGCCGAACGTGTTCGCCGCCCTGCAGTCCGTCGGGCTCGCCATGGAGCCGATCTTCTGCGGAGGAGAGCGCCGGATCAACCAGGAGCGCGAGCAGTGGGCGTCGGGCTGCAACTTCGTCGCGATGCGTCCCGGGGTCGTGCTCTCCTACCAGCGCCCCGAGGCGACGCTGCGCGAGATGCAGAAGATGGGCTTCCGCATCGTGCAGGCGGTGAACTTCCTCACCGGCGAGGACCGGATCAGCGAGGAGGAGCGCGCGGTAATAGTTTTCGAGGGTGCGGAGCTGGTGCGTGGCGGAGGCGGACCTCGCTGCATGACCTGTCCCGTGCTCCGCGACGACCCCTGGGCCTGATTTCCTTCTCGAGATGACGCAGCTCGCGCCGCCCGTCGGCGGATTCAATACACGTCCCCCCGAGTCGCTGCTCGCCGAGCGGGCGAGCGACTTCCTGCGCGCCGGCCCGGCGAGCGCCGCCGCGCTGATCGCGTCGATCTGCCAGCTTCCCGGCGTCCCCGCGCCTGTCGCGGAGCACATGGCGGCGACCCTCTTCGCGGGACGACGCGAGTTCACGCGCGGCCTCGACGGGCAGTGGAGCCTCGCGGGCGCGGCGCCGCTCTACGCGCCGCCGGTTGCCGCGCCGGCGCCGCTCGTCGTCCGGGAGGCGGTGAGGACCCCGTCGGGCGATCCGCTCGACTCGCTCTCGTACACCGTCGTCGACGTCGAGACCACGGGCTCGAGCCCCGAGCGCGGCGATCGGATCACCGAGATCGCCGCGGTCCGGGTCGAGCGCGGCGAGATCCGCGACGTCTTCCAGACGCTGGTCAACCCGGAGCGCTCGATCCCCCCGTTCATCACCGCGCTGACGAGCATCAGCTGGGAGATGGTGAAGGACGCGCCGAAGTTCTCGGAGGTCTGCGAGGAGCTGCTCGCGCGGATGGAGGGCACGGTGTTCGTCGCGCACAACGCGACCTTCGACTGGCGGTTCGTCGCCGCCGAGGTCGCGCGCGCGACCGGGCGACGCATCGAGGGGCGGCGCCTCTGCACCGTTCGTCTCGCGCGCGTGATCCTTCCGCAGCTTCGCCGGAAGTCGCTCGACTGGGTGGCCAACCACTACGGTGTCGAGATCGAGGGCCGTCACCGTGCCGGCGGGGACGCGCTCGCCACCGCGCACTGTCTGCTCCGGATGCTCAGGACGGCGCGCGAGGAGCACGAGTGCGCGACCTGGGATCACCTCGACCGGCTGGCGGGAACGCGCGCCGCCCGCCGCCGCACGCGTCGGCCCCCGGCGATGCCGATGCCTGTGAACCGGGACACCACCGCCTGATGGCCGCGCCGACGCCGCTCGTCCAGTCGCGGAGCATCGGCGGGCTCACGGTCCACGCGATCCAGGCGGGCGGGCAGAAGCTCGACGGCGGCGCGATGTTCGGCGTGGTGCCGAAGCCGCTCTGGGAGCGTCGCATCCCCGCCGACGCGCGCAACCGGATACCGTTAGGCATGCGCTGCCTCCTCGTCGAGCACCCGTCGGGGCTGGTGCTCGTCGACACCGGTGCCGGCAACAAGGAGTCGCAGAAGTTCTACGACATCTACGGGATCGAGAACCGCGGCGCCGGCGGGCGCACGGCGCTCGAGGACGGCCTCGCGCAGCTCGGCGTCCGCCCCGAGGACGTCGGGCTCGTGATCAGCACGCACCTCCACTTCGACCATGCCGGCGGGAACACCTTCCGCGACGAGTCAGGGCAGGTGCGCGCGACCTTCCCGAAGGCGCGCTACGTCGTGCAGCGCGGCGAGTACGACTACGCCACGCACACCAACGAGCGCACCGCCGCGAGCTACTTCCCGCACAACTTCGTTCCCCTGAACGAGGCTGGCGTTCTCGACTTCGTGGAGGGAGAGCGGGAGATCGTGCGCGGGATTCGCGTGATGCCGACCCCCGGGCACGTCCCCTTCCATCAGAGCGTCGTCATCGAATCCGAGGGCGAGACAGGAATCTTCCTCGGCGATGTGATTCCGACCGCGGCGCACCTCCCTCTGCCGTGGATCATGGGCTACGACGTCGAGCCGCTCGTGACGCTCGAGAGCAAGCGGACGCTGCTCGCGCGGGTGGAGAAGGAACAATGGCTCGTGATCTTCGAGCACGACGCGACGGTGGCGTGGGGACGAGTCCAGCACGACGGGAAGGCTTACTCCTTGGGATGAGGGGCAGGACGAGGGGCAGGATGAGGAGGGGGGATGTGGAATGATGCGGGGGATGTGGAATGATGCGGGGGGCGGGGAAGTGGTGGCGGAGGGAGTGATGGGTGTCGACATCGTTGGGTATGAGCGACACTCAGGAAGGTGCCGGGACGGGAGCGGCGGTCGAGCGCGTTGGGGCGTATCGGCTGGCGCTCGAGTTGAGCGAGACGGCGTGGGAGGATGGAACCCGGATCGCGGCTGAGCCGCTGCTGGCGCAGATCGGGCCGCAGCTGGTGCGCGCGGTGGGGTCGATCGCGGCGAACATCGCGGAAGGCTACGCGCGACTCTCACGCCGTGACCGCATCAGGTTCTACGAGTACGCACTCGGTTCCGCCGAGGAGGCCCGCTCGTGGTACGTGGTCGCCCGCCGCGCGCTCCCGTCCGCCGATTACGAAGCGCGGCTGGCAAAGCTCACCAGCATCCGGCGCCTTCTGCTCACGATGATACGGAACGAGCGCTCCGGCGAAGGGTGGAAAGCTCCCGCTCCCAGAGCACCCTAGTTCCGCAGCCGTCACCGGACCCCCGCCAACGTCATCAGATGTGGGACTCCCACATCCCCCCTCCTCATCCTGCCCCTCATCCTGCCCCTCATCCTGCCCCTCATCCCTCCTCGCACGCCTTGACGAGGAACCAGGAACGGTCTAAGTTTCGCGATCACAACATGCTAAGCGGTTCGCCGAAAGGCGGGCCCACCCTCTGGCCCTCGCAGTCGTTCGAGCGGGGTGTGCTACAGGAGTCGAGGTAAACACGCGGCCGTCCCAGCGATGGGAGGGCGTGTGCCTATCGCGGACTTCCAGAGGGAGTTCCGCGATTTTTTTATTTCTCCTCTGCGAGGGTAACGGCTATTCAGGACACGACGAAGCGAGTCCGCGTCAACCGACAGATCCGCATTTCTCCAGTACGCGTGATCGGCGCGGACGGCAGTCAGCTCGGCATTCTCGAAGTCGATGCCGCGCTTCGCATGGCAGAGGAGCAAGGGCTCGATCTGGTGGAAGTCGCCGCCACGGCGCGGCCCCCCGTCGTCCGCATCATGGACTACGGCAAGTACAAGTTCGAGATGGCGAAGCAGGCCCGGGTCGCCAAGAAGAAGCAGCACATCATCGAGCTCAAGGAAGTGAAGTACCGCCCGGGCATCGATGATCACGACTTCGACACGAAGACCCGCCACGCGCGGCGATTCCTCGAGGAGAAGAACAAGGTCAAGGTGACCATGATGTTCCGCGGCCGTCAGGTCGCGCACCCCGAGCTCGGCCAGGCCGTGCTCGACCGGGTGGCTCAGGAGCTCGCCGACATCGGCAAGATCGAGAGCGCGGGGCGGTTGGAAGGAAAGTCCATGACGATGATTCTCACGCCGAAATAATCGGGTGCTGTAACATGCCGAAAATGAAGACCCACAAGGGCGCCGCGAAGCGGTTCTCGCTCACCGGCACTGGCAAGGTGAAGCGGAACAAGGCGTTCAAGAGCCACATCCTCACCAAGAAGACGTCGAAGCGGAAGCGGAATCTCCGTCGCGGCACGACCTTTTCGACGAATGGCGAGATCAAGAACATCAAGCGCCTCATTCAGGCCTAAGGAGCTACCATGCCTCGCGCTACATCGACACCTGCGCGCCTGAAGCGCAAGAAGCAGATCATGAAGGCCGCCCGCGGCGCCTTCGGCGCCCGGAGCAAGCTCTGGAAGCCGGCGAAGGAGACCGTCGAGCGCGGCTGGCGCTACGCCTACCGCGACCGCAAGAACAAGAAGCGCGAGTTCCGTCGCCTCTGGATCGTCCGCATCAACGCCGCGGCGCACCAGCACGACATGACCTACTCGACGCTCATCAACGGTCTGCACAAGGCCGGGATCGAGATCGACCGGAAGATCCTCGCCGACATCGCGGTCCGCGATCCGGAGTCCTTCGGCGCGCTCGCCGACAAGGCGCGCTCCGCGCTCTCCGCGGCGTAATCGTTGGTCGCGGGCGATCGTCGCCCGCCTTCGACACTCGCACGGGCGGCGGCGGCGCGACCTCGGTCGTGACCGCCGCCGCCCGCCGCACGTTCCGCCAGTCGCGCGGCGCGTCGACGACGCGCCGCGCGCACCTACCCGCACCACTCGCTCCGTGACGCTCCAGGAGTTCCTCGACACCGCGCGCGAGATCGAGCGCGATGCGCTCGCCGCCATCCGCGGCGCCGCGTCCGCCGACGATCTCGCCGCCGTCCGCACCACCCTCGTCGGGCGGAAGAGCGGGCGCATCACCGACCTGATGAAGGCCCTCCCGGCCCTCCCGCCGGAGGCCCGCCGCGAGGCCGGCGCCGAAGTGAACCGCGTGAAGACGCTCGCCGAAAGCGCGCTCGCCGACCGCGAGCGCTCCATGGCTCCAGCCGGCGAGACCGTCGACCGCGATCTCACGATGCCCGCCCGCGAGCAGTGGCGCGGCGCCAGGCACCCGGTCACCCTCGTCATCGACGAGATCGTCGAGATCTTCCGCCAGCTCGGCTTCACCATCGCCCTCGGGCCGGAAGCGGAGCACGAGTGGTACACCGTCGGGGCCCTCAACTTCCCCCCGGACCATCCGGCGATGGACATGCACGACACGCTGTACCTCGGCGATGGCGCGCTGCTCCGCACGCACACCTCGCCGGTGCAGGTGCGCACCCTGCAGCGCTGGGCGCCGCCGGTGCGCGTGCTCATCCCCGGAAACGTCTACCGCCGCGACTTCTTCGATCCGTCGCACGCGCCGATGTTCTCCCAGGTCGAAGGGCTGGCGATCGACGAGGGCGTGAGCTTCGTCGATCTCAAGGCGACGCTGACGCATTTCGCGAAGATCTTCTTCGGCGCGGCGAAGACGCGCTTCCGGCCGAGCTTCTTCCCCTTCACCGAGCCGTCGGCGGAGATGGACGTCGAGTGCCAGCTCTGCGGCGGCACGGGATGCGCCGCCTGCAAGGGCACCGGCTGGATGGAGATCCTCGGCTCGGGGATGGTCCATCCACGCGTCCTCGAGGCGGCCGGCGTGGACTCCGAGAAGTACAGCGGCTGGGCGTTCGGGATGGGGCCCGGACGCATCGCGCTCCAGCGTTATGGCATCCCCGACATCCGCATCCTCTACGATTCCGACGTGCGCTTCCTGGAGCAGATCTCGCGATGAACGTCTCGCACGAATGGCTGCGCGCGCTCGTCCCGCACTCGCTCACCCCGCAGCAGGTCCGCGACGTCCTCACCATGCGCGTGGCGACGGTCGACGAGCTCGTCCCGCTGCGCGAGGACCTGGCGCCGATCGTGATCGGTCGCGTGGTCCAGGCGGCGCGCCACCCCGACTCCGACCACCTCTGGGTCACGAAGGTCGACGCCGGCGGCCCCGAGCCGCTGGACGTCGTCTGCGGCGCGCCTAACGTTCGCGAGGGCGCGCTCTATCCCTTCGCGCCCACCGGAACGACGATGCCCGGCGGGCTGAAGATCGAGAAGCGGAAGATCCGCGGGCAGTGGTCGAACGGGATGCTCTGCTCGGCGCGCGAGCTCGGTCTCGGCGAGAATCACGAGGGCATCCTCGAGCTGGACGTCGACGCGCGTCCGGGAACGCGCTTCCTCGCCGCAGTCCCGGCTGGCGACACGCGGATCGTCGTCGATGTGCTGCCCAACCGACCGGACCTGCTCTCGCACCTCGGCATCGCCCGGGAGCTCGCGGCGGCGATCGACGCCGCGGTGACTCTGCCGCGCTTCGACGGCGCAGCGCCCGCGCTTCCCGCGACCGTCGTCGGGAAGGCGGAGGCGCGCGCCGGCGAGGTGAGCGTGCGCGTGGAGGACGCGGAGCTCGCGTCTCGCTACATGGGCGCCGTGGTCCGTGGGGTGAAGGTGGCGCCGAGCCCTGAGTGGCTCGTCGAGCGGCTCCGCTCCGTCGGCGTGCGCTCGATCAACAACGTGGTCGACGCGACGAACTACGTGCTCCACGAGATGGGCCAGCCCACCCATGCCTTCGATCTCTCGAAGCTCGGCGGGGGCTCGGTGGTCGTGCGCGCCGCGAGGAAGGGCGAGACCCTCACCACCCTCGACGGCGCGACGCGCACGCTCGACGAGCGGATCACGGTGATCGCC
>JABFXC010000126.1 GCA_013361935.1 Gemmatimonadaceae bacterium | reverse complement strand
CCCCCCCCCCCCGGGGGCCTGGGGCCAGGCGGAAGGAACGGCGTCAACCGCGGTTCCTTCCGCCTGACCCCTGGCCCCTCGTGTATGGAAGCAACGCTACCTATGAACTAGCCACGTGAGCGGCGTCACACGGGCCACCGTGACTCTACAACGGCCGGGCTCGTCTCATTGGCATGAGTCAGGTGCTCAAAGCTCACGGCGCGGCCAAGAGCGCGGCGAGGATTCTCGTCGCGTCCATCTCCAGCGCCGCGGCGCTCGTTTCGGTGCTGAGCTTCGCTCGCACCTACGGGCTGATCGGACGCGACGCGTCGCACATGACCGTCGGTGACATCGGCGCCGCGTGGGTCGGCGTCTCGCCGACCACCGACACCGTCACCGCGATCGGCGACACCATCCACCTCGCGGCGACGGTCACCGACAAGAGCGGCTCGGTGCTCGTCGGCTCCTCGCTCGTCTGGAGCGCCGACAATCCGCGCATCGCCAGCGTCGAGACCGACGGCACCGTCATCGCCCGGGGCGCGGGGACCACGACCATCCTCGCCACCGTCGGCGACAAGATCGCCCGCTCGCGCGTCACCGTGAGGCAGACCGTCTCCAGCGTCCGCGTCAACGGCGACAGCACCATCACCATCTCCGACGGGGAGCAGGCGCCGCTCGCGGCGCGCGCGATCGACGCGCGCGGCCACGTGATCCCGCAGCGCCCCGTCCTCTGGAAGAGCGCGAACGACGACGTCCTGAGCATCGACTCGCTCGGCATCGCCACGGCGAAGAATCCCGGCTCGACGACGGTCGGCGCGACGATCGACGGCATCACCGCGTACGTTCCCGCGAAGGTCGTCGCCGTCCCCGCGGCGCTCGAGCTGGTCGCCGGCGGCGAGCAGCGGGCCCTCGCCGGCGCCGCGCTCCCGCAGAAGCTCGTCATCCGCGTGCTCTCCAAGCGCGCGCGCCCCGTCGGCAACGCCTCGGTGCGATTCCGCGCCGAGGACGGCGCCGGCACCCCGGATCCGGCGGTCGGCACCACCGACGCCGACGGGCGCGTCCGCGCCGCCTGGTCGTTAGGCAGCCTCCCCGGGCGCCAGCGCCTCTACGTCTCCGTCGACCACGTCGACAGCGCGCTCGTCGTCGCTGCCGAGGCGGAGCCGGTCGCGTCGAACACGCGCGCCGCGCAGATCGGCGACGCGCCCTCCGCCGTCGCCGGCACGCCGTTAGGCGAGGAGGTCGGCGTCCGCCTCACCGACAGCACCGGGCGCGCGCTCGCCGACATCCCCCTCGCCTGGGTCGCGCTCGACGGCGGCAGCGTCACCGCCGACGCGCAGCGCACCGACTCCCTCGGCGAGGCGCACGCGAAGTGGACCCTCGGCGCGTCCGCCGGCACGCAGCGCGTCCGCGTCCAGATCGGCAGCGGCCGCAGCGTGCCCCCCGTCACGCTCAGGGCGGTCGCCACCGCCGGCGCCCCGGCGAAGGCCGAGCTCACCGCGGGCGAGGAGCAGCGCGCGACGGTGAACGCGACGCTGAAGAAGTCCATCGTCCTTCACGTCAGCGACAAGCTCGGGAACGCGGTGCCCGGCGTCCGCGTCCAGCTCGCGACGCAGACCGGCACCGTCGCCGACAGCGTCACGACCACGGATTCCTCGGGCAACGTCCGCGTGCGCTGGACGATGCCGCGCGAGGCGGGCCCGGCGCGCCTGACGATGAAGGTGGATGGGATCGAGCGGCGCACGGAGATCGGCGCGCTCGCCGTCCCCGCGTCGCCGGCGAATCTCACGCTCTCCTCCGACGCGACCGGCGGCGTCGCCGGCAAGGCGCTCGCCGACGCGGTGGTCGCGACGGTGACCGACAGCTACGGCAACCCCGTCGCCGACGCGCAGCTCGTCTTCACCGCGAAGTCCGGCTCGACGACGCCCTCGCGCATCGTCACCGACACGAAGGGCCGCGCGCAGACGCGCTGGACCCTCGGCCGCACCGCGGGCGAGCAGGCGCTCGTCGCCGTGGTGAAGGGCCACGACGTCCGCGGCACGCTCACCGTGCAGGCGACGGAGCCTGTGTCGAAGAGCACCGTGTCGAAAAAGACCACGTCGTCGTCCTCGAAGTCGTCCAGCGCGAAGAAGAAGCATCGCTAGCGCGTTTTCGCGCGGCACGGGGATTGACTGTCAGGGGCCAGGGCTCAGGCGTCAGGAACGGCGTTGACTGCCGTCGACGCAGTTCCTTCCACCTGGTCCCTGGCCCCTAAAAGCAAAACCAAGTGCCCAGACACAAACTGAAGATCGCGGTAGTTCTCGGCGGCGGAGGCCTCAAGGGCTTCGCGCACATCGGCGTGCTCCGCGCGCTGCAGGAGCGCAAGATCGTCCCGACGCGCATCGCCGGCACCAGCATCGGCGCCTTCATCGCGTCGGCGTGGGTCGCCGGGATGTCGGTCGACGAGATGCAGGGACGCGCAGAGTCGCTGCAGAAGCGCGACCTCTTTCGCGTCGACCACGTCGGGATGCTCGTCAACCGATTCCGCGGCGCCTCGATCTATCTCGAGGCGCCGCTGCGCGCGCTCTGCGAGTCCGTCGGTCCGAAGGGCACCTTCGAGGGGCTGCGCATCCCGCTCCTCGTCAACACCGTCGACGTCGAGCGCGGGACGCAGGTCGTGTGGGGCCTCCCCGGGCTGCAGAACGTCCCCGTCGCCGACGCGGTGTACGCCTCGTGCGCGCTGCCGGGCGCCTTCCCCCCGGGAAAGGTCGACGGGCGCGTGTGCGTCGACGGCGGCGTGATCGACAACCTGCCCGCGTCGATCGCGGCGCTGGGGATGGACGCGGTGTTCGCCTGCGACGTCGGCAGCAGCGACCTCTCACCCGCGACCGACGTCACGACGAAGGGGTTCGCCGCGATCTACATGCGCTCGGCGACGATCATGATGCACGCGCTGCAGGGCTGGCCCCTCTCGACGTGGAACGGACCGCCGATGGTCCTCGCCCGCCCGCGCCTCGGCCACGTCGACTGGCTCGGCTTCGGCAACACCAAGGAAGTGATCGACGAGGGCTACCGCGCGGCGAGCGAAGCGCTCGACAGCCTGGATACCGCCCTCGCCGCGCACGGCGGCATCCACCCGCGCCGCCCGATCCAGATCCACGTCGACCGCAGCCGCTGTACGGGCTGCACGACCTGCGTCGCCCTCGCCCCGCGCACGATGGCGCTCGACGCCGAAGGCAAGGCGTACCCGCTCGCACCGGAGCGGGAATGGTCGCCGGCGGACGGAGACTTCGTGCGCCACTGCCCGACGGCGGCGATCACGGTGAAGCGACTGGACGTCGCGGACGACATGGCCGCGGAGACGCTCGACGTGCCGCACGCGCAGCCGCCGGGGGAAGAGGCGGCGTAGGTACTGCCATGTGGCACGAGGCTAGTGCTGACTGCCATGTGGCACGAGGCTAGTGTCATGACTTCTGAGGCATGAGGCACTGGACAGGAGGGCCATGGGGCAGGTGGCTCTGCCCAGCGGCCTCACTCGCCTCCATGGCGGCCGGGGCCCCAGGTGCCGCCCTTGCGTTCGTTGCGGATCATCGCGAGGAGGAGCTGGCTGACGCGGCAGAGGAGCTCCATCCGATGGTCGAGAGTCGCCGGGTCGAGGGTGATGGCGGCGCCCATGTACCATGACTTGGTCTCGTTGACCGAGCCGAGGGCGTACTCGTAGTAGCGGATGCGATCCCTGCGGGAGATTCGCGAGTAGCCCTCGGCGATGTGCGCCGTGACCCCGCCGATCGCGCGCATCAGCTGTGGAACGTTCTCGGTCAGCCGTGGATCCCTGCTCGCCCGCAGCGCGTCACCGCCGGCGAGATGGACGCAGTAGGACGCGAGCTGGTACGCGCGGATCTTCCACATCGGATCCGCCCGCAGCGCACGCGGAACGGTGGCCATCCACTCGTCGAGATCCATGCGCGAGTGTATCCCCGTCTCTCTCCCCCTCCCTCATCCCCCCATCCCACCCCTCATCATTTCCCGCCTCATGGCCGTTCTGCCCCATGCGTCATGCCTCAGAAGTCATGACACTAGCCTCGTGTCACATGGCAGTCAGCACTAGCCTCGTGTCACATGGCCGTTCAGTATGCCACCCCGAACCGACGCCCGAGGTGCTCGCCCTTCTCGAGCTCGTCGACGATGGCGACCGCGAAGTCCTCGAACGAGATCCTGCTGTGGCCAGCGGAGTCCGCGAGGAAGGTGTCGATCGTCTGACGGAACTTGCCCGTGCGCTGGCCCGGGCCGATCTCGGCGGCGGGGCTGACGAGGGTCCAGTCGACGCCCTTCCCTTCCTTGCGGAAGACTTCGAGGCTGTCGTAGCCCTCCTGCGCCTCGGCCTTGTACGCGTCCGGGAAGCCGGGGGCGTTCATCAGCAGCTTCCCCGGCGCGACCTCGAGCGACCCCGCGCCGCCGACGGCGATGACGCGCTTCACCCCGCTCCGCTGCGCGCCCTCGAGCAGGGCGCGTGAAGCCGCGGCGAGCGATGGGGCGGCGCGTCCGCGAGCGTTAGGCCGCGGCGAGATCGCGCTGACGAGCGCGTCCGCCTTCGCCTCCCGCGCGATCCGCTCGACGCTCCCCGCGTCGGTCGCGTCGCCGGCGACGAGCTTCACCCGCGGGTCGGGCGAGGTGACCTTGTCGGGGTCGCGCACGACGCCGACGACGTCGTGCCCGCGGGACAGGGCTTCCTTCGCGATGCGCTGGCCGACGTTCCCGGTCGCGCCGAAGAGAACGATCTTCATGGGGTTCCTCTGGTGGGCTGAGTGCGGAGCGAACGCGCGAAAGGCGTACCGTGTTCCGCGTTCGGCGGGGGCCAGGCCCAGGGGCCAGGGGCCAGGTGGAAGGAACGGCGTCAACTGCAGTCAACGCAGTTCCTCACGCCTGGCGCCTGGCCCCCCAAAAAGAGCTTCCCCCCGCATAGATTGAAAAGACCCAGCCGCGCGCGGTAGGGCGCGGCCAGTACCGTCACCACGGACCCATCATGGCCTCGAAGAACTCCTTCGGCGCGCGCGCGACGTTGAACGTCGACGGCACGCCGTACGTCATGTACCGGCTCGACGCCCTCAAGCGGAAGGCTCCCGGCGCCGAGCGGCTCCCCTTCTCGCTCAAGATCCTCCTCGAGAATCTCCTCAGGAACGAGGACGACGCCTTCGTGAAGGCGAGCGACATCGAGGCGATGGCGAAGTGGGACGTGAAGGCGAAGGTCGAGAAGGAGATCGCCTTCCGCACGAGCCGGGTGCTGCTGCAGGACTTCACCGGCGTCCCCGCGGT
>JABFXC010000010.1 GCA_013361935.1 Gemmatimonadaceae bacterium | reverse complement strand
AGCGGTAGTCCGAGCCCCCTTCGCCGGTCGACCAGACGAAGGTGCGGAGCCCCGGCACCCGGTGCGTGCCGTAGACGATGGGGAGATAGGAGGCGGGGTCCGCCAGGTTCCGCTGCAGATCCCGCCCCCGCTTCGGCCGCGGCTTCCGGCGGAAGAGCGAGGAGGCGAGCCCGAAGACCACCGAGAGCCCAGCCTGAAAGAGCAGGGAGGTTCCGCCCGAGGCGAGGGCGCCGAGGATGCCCGCGCCGGAGGCGACACCGGCGACGTTCGACAGCCCCGCGTTGGCGATGTCGTTGAGCGGGGTCGAGGGAATGCTCGTGCCCATGCTACACCAGCCGGATGCGCGTCTTTCCCCACGTGACCGGCTGCGTCAACTGCTGCGCGATCTGGGTGAAGAAGACGTCGTTCGGGTAGGACTGCTGGTGACTCACGAGGTTGAGCTGAATCCCCCGGTGCTCGCTGAGCACGACGAGCCGGGAGACGCACCGCACGGTCGCGGTGATCGTGTCGAGCCCTTCGCGGATCTCCCACCCGCCCGACATATAGCCGCGCTGGGTGAGGAGCGGATCGACGATGACCGCTCGGGTACTCGGGTCGATGTGCGCGACGTAGAGCTGCACGAGCCGGCCGATGAAGGTCTCGCCCGCGATCGTCTGCGCGATCGTCCCAGAGACGGCAGACAGGGTGATCTCGCCCGAGGAGGCGGAGAAGTCGGCCGATTCCGGCGTCGGAGCGAAGGTGAAGGCCCCTCCGATCGCGCTCCACGTCACTCCGTTCCAGGTGAGATCGGACGAGCCGGTGCAGTAGCGGACGGTGCCGCCGCCGAATTGCAGCTCGAGCAGGCGTACCGTCTCCGCCGGGGAGGCGACGACGTCCGACTGCATCGCGGCGGAGAGGGTGCGCGCCATGCTAGCGATCTCCCGTCATGCGAGTACCCGCATATCGGCCATGGTCTGCGTGCCCTTGGCGGCCTTCCACGCGAGGAGCGGCAGCACGCCGCCAGATGACCCGCCGATGGAGCCGAACGAGATGACGGAGTCGCTCCACGCCGAGGCGAGCGGAGCCGCAGAAGACCGCGCGGCGATGGTCTCGGCACCACCGTTCACGGATTGGCCGATCTGCACGCTGCCGTCTGCGTAGAGCACGCCCCGCAGTTCGCAGAGCTGGCCCGCCGTCGGGTAAGCGGCCGCCACGCTCTGCGGGGCAGACGTCGCGGAACGGTCGTGCTGGATGCGATACCCCGTCGACCCCGCGTAGATCAGCAGCCGGGGGCGCGAGAAGTCGGTCTTCCCGATGTTGAGCAGCACGTTCCCGCCCCGCTCGACGAACCGGAGATAGAACGTCATCTCCTGCGGCGCGAGCGTGAACGGAAACGACAAGGCATCAGCCGCACGGCTCGCCGTGGCCGCGCCCGTCGCGATGTAGCTCGACGCGGAGGAGACATCAACCTCGAACTGCCAGCCCCATAGATAGGCGCCGCTCACTCCGTCGCCGGTGTACGTCGTCACGCCGTCGCCTGTTGCCAGTGAGATGCTCAGGCTCGGTGCGGTCGCTCCCGTTCCAGCGTTGTACAACACGATGATGCGATACCAGCCGTTCGGCATCGCGGTCAGGGTAATCGTATGCCCCGCGTCGTTTGTACCGACAGCGCCCGTTGAGAGGTTTACCCAACTGATCCGGAACAGCCCCGCCTTATCGAACGTCTGCACTCGCAACCAAGAGCGCTCGGCGGCCTTCGCGAAGAAACTCCACGCTTGGGTCGCGTTGCTCGTGAGCGCCGGCAGTGTTGCGCGCTGCACGTAGTGGTGTGTGGTGGCGGTCGCCGACTCGACAACCTTGTCGCCGGTCGCCGCGCCATCCGGCGCCGTGGCCGCGTTAGCCGTGATCGTGCACTCGCTCTTGGTGTACGCCACGTTGTCGATCTGCTCGGAGAATGTGAGCGCGTTCGTCGCGGCCCGTTCGAGCAGCGTCGCGCGCTCATAGAGCCCCGACACGGGATTGAGCACGTAGTGCGCATCCCGGAGCACCCCGGACCCGGCAGAGGCGAGGAGCAGGCTCATGGACCCGAGACGTAGGAGGCGCTCGACGCGCGCGTGAAGGTCGCGCTCGCGGTCGAATCCCCCGCGAGATACCGCGCATCGCTCGCGATCGGCCCGACCCGCTCCCGGAAGGTGAGCGTCACGCCGATGTAGTAGTCGTCGGCGTCGGCTTCCGGCACGACAACCTCCGCGACCCGCGCCCGGAACAGCACCGCGCCGGGGGTCGTGTTGAGCGTGAGCGCGGCGTTGTCCGCTGGGCTCCCTCCGGCGTAGATCGGCGGGTTGAGGTGGAGCACGGCGTTGCCGGACCCGTCGGCGGTGATGTCCTCGACGACGTCGAAGACCTGCCGGAGCCCGGCGATCCGCACCACGTCGCCCGCCTTGAGCACCGCGCTCGACGCCGTCCATCCGTCGGTGATCAGATAGCTCCCCGACTGCGAGGCACCATTCACCACGGGCGAACCAGCGCCGGTCCCGAGCAGCGTCCGGAGCGCGCGGTGATCGACCCACACTTCCGTCATGTTCCGGTAGTAGTCGAGCACCTGCGCGATCCACGCGCGCGCGGTGGCGTCGGTCGACTTGAACGGGATGAAGCGCTCCGTCCAGGTGCGGCCGATTTCGGTGGTGGTGCGCACCTGCTCGACCCCTGAGCGCGCCGTCGAGACGAGGCCCGTCGGCATCGCCGGCCAGCTCGCGTGATTCGGGAGGATCGTGCGCGGGAAGGTCGCGGGCATCAGCCGAGCCTCCGGTTGACCGCGCCCGCCATGCCGCGGCTATTGAGCGCGCTCACCACCGCGCTCGCGATCTGCGCGGGGGTCGCGTTCGTCTGCGAGACGTTGACGTTGACGGTCGTGCTCCCACCTCCACCACCCGCAGCGGCGAGGTTCAGGCCGGGGAAGGGCGTCGGGCCACCCGAGGGCAGCGTCACGCCCTGGCCGATGGAGCCGAGGAAGCCGCCGAAGAGGTTCGTTGCGATCTTGGTGCCGGCCATCTGTGCCATGGTGTTCGCCCACGCGGAGAGGATCGCATTGAAGAAGTCCTTCCACGTCGTGAGCTCGCCGGTGAGCAGGTTCGAGATCACCGAGGCGAAGTCGTCGGCGATGTTCTCCACCGCGTGCCGCCAGATCTTCCGCTCTTCCTCCGCGGCGTCGGCTTCTGCGGCGAGGCGGCGGGCGGTGACCTCCTGCTCGGCCTTGTCGAGCGCGTCGTACATCGCGTACTGATCGTCCAGCACCCGCTGCCGGGCCTCGGCGACGCCTTCCTCGAGATCCTGCTGCGCCTTCGCCGCGCGCCGCTGGTGCTCGGTGTAGACGTCGATCGTCGCCATCTGATCCTTGTAGAACGTCTGGTTCAGATGGTGAATGTTCGCGTTCGCGCTCCGCGCCAGCGCCGTCCGCTCGTCCGCGATGCGCTTCGCTTCCGCCTTGACCTGCTCCTCGGTGGGGCCGCTGGTCGTGATCCCCTTCGGGTGCGCCGTGTCGGGATCGCCCTCGGCCGCGCGCCGCTTCCGGTCGTCGTCGAGCTCGCGGTTGAGCTCCCGCTCGGCGGCCAATGCCGTCACGAAGTCCCGCTCGCGCTGGATGAGCTGATCCATCGCGCGCGCGTCGTTCGGGTTCACGCGCATGAGCCGCTGCACATCGAGCTCGCTCCCGTGCTTCCGAATGTCGTCAGCGAGTTTCTGGACGCGCTCCTGCTGCGCCTGCAGCGCGACCTCGCCCTCGAGCTCCGGCGTCACCGGCATCGCGAGGATGCGGAGCGCTTCGGCGAGCCCGTGCAGGAGCGTGATCTCCGACTGCACGACCGGCCCGGCCGATCCCACCGCCTCTTTGAAGTCGTGCCACGCGTCGGTGGCGCTGTTCGCCGCGGCCGTGAGGGAATCGGGATCGTTGGCGAGCTTCGCGGCGACGCCGCCGACCTGCCCCTCGACCGCCTTGAGGATGAGTTTCTGCGCCTCGAGGAGCTGCCCGTGCTCGGCCAGCGTCTTGATCTGCTGCTGCATCCCGGCGTCGAGCGTGATGCCGACCTTCCGGAGCGACGTCATGCCGGAGACGGGATCCTCGAGCGCCTTGCCGAGCATCACCGCCGACGAGGACAGATCGCCGAAGCCGGTCGAGGCGAGATCGCCCGCGAGCGACAAGGTCTCCTTGAAGACGTCGCCCTGCACGTTCTTGAACGTGAGGAGCTGCGCGGCCGCGTTCTTGATGTCCTCGTCGTCGAAGAGGGTGTTCCCCTGCATCGCGTGGGCGAGGCGGTCGATCTGCTGCGCCGTGAACCCCGCGGCGCCCCCGGTCGCGCGCACGACGCCTTCGAGCCGAGCCGTCGCCTGCTCCGCCTCCATCGTCGCGTCGGCGAGGGAGAGGATCGCCTCCTTCGCGAAGCGGAACGACACGTACTCCGCGAGCGTGGACTTGAGCTCGCGGCCCATGTCGGTAATGCCGTCCTGGAACGCCTTCGTTTCCGCGCGCGCCTTCGCGAACTCAGAGCGGAACTGCGCCGTCTGAGCCTGAATGTCGATCAAGAGCGACGCGACGAGTCCCACCGGATTACCTCCGCTTCCGCTTCGCGGTCTGTGCTGCCAATCCCGCCTCGGCCTTCTCCGCCAGCGCCGCGGCGATCTTGTCCTCAGGCGTCGCCGGCTGCTGCGGTGTCCCCTGCGCCTCTCGCACCATCGCCGCCCGCGCCGCGTCGAACACCAGCCAGCCGTCGAACTCCTCGGGACTGATGTTCGCCTTCACCCACGCCACCGACTGCCCTAGCCGTTCGGCGAGGGCGTAGGCGCGGAACTCGGTGGGGCGGCGGCGGAGTTTCCCGCCATGTCCTCGATGTCCTGCTGCGTGAGCGCGTTCATCCGCTTCACGCGGGCGCCGAGCTTGAGCAGCACCGCCGCGCTCTTCTGCGTCAGCGCGGTGATGTCGGCCGGCTCCGTGAAGAGCCGCGCGCCCTGCTCGTCGCAGAGCGAGAACGCGACGGTCAACGCCAGCGCCGCGTCCGGGGTGGCGCCATCCTTCCGCGACTCGAGCTCGACGCGCTCGGCGAGCGAGAGGGGACGGAGGAAGGCGTGCCCGCCCCACTCCCGCACCTCGACGCGCACGGTCGTCCGGTCCTCGGCGCCGAGGATCTGATCTCTGGTGAGTGCCATCGTCAGATTCACCTCAGGCCGTCTGCCGCGCCCAGTTCTGCGCCTGCTTGACCGACACCGTCGCCGTCGCCTCGGCGCCCACCGACCCGCCGGAGACCGGCGCGTAGTCG
>JABFXC010000147.1 GCA_013361935.1 Gemmatimonadaceae bacterium | reverse complement strand
CGCCGCCTGCGCGCCGGGGCTGCCTAACGGCGCGGCGGACGAGGTCGCGCCGGCGATCGCCTCGCGCGACGCCGTCGTCCGCGTCGGCGCCTACGCAATCGTTCCCGCGGTCGCCGTCTCGCAGAGCCGCGCTTTCGCCGTCGGCGAGGACGGCGTCGCCGTCTACGACCGCGGTGCCCGCCGCTGGCTGCCGCCGATCCCGCTCGCCCTGCGCGACCTCGCGGTGCGGGTCGGCCGCGTCAGCGCCGCGACGAACCTCATCGGTGACGTCGTCTGGGTCGCGAGCCAGGGGCGCGTGTTCGTCGTCGGCACCAACCTCCGCTCGGTGTTCGCCACCCCCTTCATCGGCGAGGCGCGCGCGATCCGCGTCGAGCGCGGCGGCGCCAACGCCTACGTCCTCACCGATCGGTGGTGGCAGGTCGGCACCACGGGTGACGCGCGCCCTGTCGCGCCGGGCGAGATGCCTCCGGACGCGCTGCTGATGCCGACCGCCGGCGCGAGCGATCCGGCGATCCGGCGCGCGATCGACGATCCGCTCCTCACGCGCGACGAAGCGCTCCGGACGTGGCCGGTGATCTCCGCGGCGCGCGGCGCCACGTCGTCCGACGTCTGGCTCGGCACCGCCGGTGGCGGGGTGTTTCACGTCGACCCGGACTTCCATCGCAGCGAGCAGCTCGCCTTCGGGCTCCGCGAGGGCGGCGTCCTCGCGCTGGCGCGCACGGCTGACGGAATCGTCGCCGCGGAGTATGGGCCCGTGGGGGCGGGGGTCATGGCGCCTGGCGTCGTCACCGAGGGGAGCGACGATCTCACCCGCTGGCGCTGGCACGCGCTGTCGGAGCAGGTCGGTGCCGTGCGATCGCTCGCGCTGCGCGGCCGCTCGCTCTGCGTCGTCGGCGAGAACGGCGCGGGGATCGTCGAGCTTCCGTCCTCGGCGACGCCGGCGCTGCCCGCGACGGTCGTCCACGTCGTCGCGCTTCCCGCGTTCACCGCGATGGCGGCGCGCGACGGCTGCGTCGTCGGGACGCTGAACGGTGTCACGGTGATCCCGTGGCCTCGCGGTGACGCAGCGGGCGATTCGCTGTGGACCAGCTCCGCTCTCCCCGCGGTGAACGCGCTCGCCGCCGCCGGAGACACGATCTGGGCGGGGACCCGTGACGGGGTCTACACCCTCGTCGGCGGGCGACCGACGGGGCCGGCGAGGTCGGCCGTCGCCGGATGGTGGAACGTCACCGCGCTCGCGCTCGTGCCGGGGGGACTCGCCGTCGCCGGTCGCGACGGCGTCTCCATTCTCTCGTCGGCGACGGTCGAACGCATCGCGGTCCCCGTCGCTTCGGTCGGCAACGTCAGGGCTCTCGCCGCCGACGATCGCACGCTCTGGGTAGGCGGTGAGCATGGCGCACTGGCGATCGACCTCGCGACGCGCGGCGTCGCTCCCGTTCCCCTCGAGGCCGCGGGCGTGACGGGCCCGCCGCTCCCCGGCGGTGATTTCGTCAACGCCATCGTCCTCGCGCCGGGCGTCGCATGGATCGGCACCGCTGCGGGGCTGGTCCGCGTCCGGCGCGGCGCCGACGGACTCCCGCGATGACCCTCCGCGACACGCCGTTAGGCCCGGGCGCCGAGTTCGACGCCATTCGCGAGATGCTCCGGCGCTGGGGCCCGCGTGCGCAGGGCATCGGCGACGACGCGGCGCTCCTCGACGTGCCCGCGGGCGAGCAGCTCGCGGTGAGCACCGACAGCTCGGTGGAGGACGTGCATTTCCGACGCGGCTGGCTCACGCCGCGCGAGATCGGCTACCGCGCCACCGTGGCCGCGCTCAGCGATCTCGCGGCGATGGGCGCGTCGCCGTTAGGCCTGGTGAGCGCGCTGGCGATTCCCGACGACTGGCGCGACGCCCTCCACGACCTGACCGACGGGATCGGCGAGGCCGCCGAGCGTCACCAGACGCCGATCGTCGGCGGAAACGTCACCCGTGGCGCGAAGCTCTCGCTCACCGTCACGGTGCTCGGCGCGGTGTCGCGTCCGCTGCCGCGATCGGCGGTCCGGCCGGGAGACCAGCTCTACGTCACCAGCGAGCTCGGCGCGAGCGGTGCGGCGCTCGACGCGCTCATGAACGGACGCACGCCCGCTCCCGCGCAGCGCGAGCGTTTCGCCCGGCCGACGCCGCGCATCCGCGAAGCGCGCTGGCTCGCCGCGCACGGCGCGACCGCTGCCATCGACGTCTCGGACGGGCTCCTCGCCGAGCTCGCGCACCTCGCCGCGGCGAGTGGGGTCCGGATCGAGCTCGACGCGGTGCGGGTGCCGGTGGCCGATGGGGTTCCGCGCGATCTGGCGCTGCGCAGCGGGGAGGAATACGAGCTCGTCGTCGCCGGCCGCGCCCTCGACACCGTCGCCTTCGCGAATCATCACGGGCTCGCGTTGACCGCGATCGGCGTCGCGCGCGCCCCCGCGGCCGGCGAGAGCCCGGGCGTCGATATTGCTGGGCGCGTTGCGCGCGAGAGGGGACACGATCACTTTTCGACGTGATGCGTGCAATCCTCGTCGCCCTCGCCATCCTGCTCGTCACGCCGCCGATCGGCCTCACGGTGATCATTGCCGGGCTGCTCGGCGCCCCCGACGGCCCGAACAGCATCTACCAGTGGGGGATTCGCAGCTGGGCGCGGATCATCTGCAGGGCGGCGGGGGCGAAGATCGTCCTCCACAACACCGAGCGCATCCTCGATGGCCCCACGGTCTACGTCGCGAACCACGTCAGCTGGTTCGACGTCTTCGCCCTCGGCGCGGTGCTGCCGCGGGTGACCTTCGTCGCGAAGAAGGAGCTCGAGAAGCTGCCGATCTTCGGCCAGGCCTGTCGCGCCGCAGGGATCGTCTTCATCGAGCGTGGCAACCGGCGCGCGGCGTTCGACACCTACAAGACCGCCGCCGACAAGGTTCGCGAAGGGCGGAGCGTCGTCGTCTGCCCCGAGGGGACGCGTGGCCGCGACTACCATCTGCGCCCCTTCAAGAAGGGACCGTTCGTCTTCGCGATCAGCACGGGTGCACCCATCGTCCCGACGGTCATTCATGGCACCATCGGGATCCAGCCGAAGGGATCGTTCCGCGTCCGCTCCGGGACCATCGACATCCACTTCCTCGAGCCCGTCGCGACCGCCGGCTACTCCTACGAGCAGCGCGCCGAGCTGATGGAAGTCGTCTGGCAGCGCATGGCGGCTGAGCTGAGCAGCCGTTACGGCATTCACACCAGCGAACACCCCGTCGCCCGCGAGTCCGACCGACCGGAGAAGGAGACGTCGTTCCTGTAAACCCTGGCGCTTCCGCTCCGCGATGCCGCCGCCGGCGACATCGCTCGTCTCTCATCGCAATGTTGAACAACGACCAATGAGCACCATCCTCGACATCACTGCCCGCGAGATCCTCGACAGCCGCGGCAATCCCACCGTCGAAGCCGACGTCATCCTCACGACCGGCACGATGGGCCGCGCGGCCGTCCCGAGCGGCGCGAGCACCGGCGAGCACGAAGCGATCGAGCTGCGCGACGGCGACAAGGCGCGCTACCTCGGCAAGGGCGTGCGCAACGCGGTGCAGAACATCGAGGAGAAGATCGCCCCCGCGCTCAACGGCTTCGACGTCACCGACCAGATCGGGATCGATCACGCGATGCTCGAGCTGGACGGCACCGAGAACAAGGGGAACCTCGGCGCGAACGCGATCCTCGCGGTGTCGCTCGCCTCGGCGCGCGCGGCGGCGGCGGAGATCGGGCTCCCGCTCTACCGCTACCTCGGCGGACCGCTCGCCCGGGTGATGCCGGTGCCGATGATGAACATCATCAACGGCGGCGCGCACGCGGCGAACACCGTGGACTTCCAGGAGTTCATGATCGTGCCCGTCGGCGCGGAGAGCTTCAGCGAAGGCCTGCGCATGGGCGTCGAGGTGTTCCACTCGCTGAAGAAGGTGCTGTCGAAGCGGAAGATGAGCACCAACGTCGGCGACGAGGGCGGCTTCGCGCCCGACCTCAAGGACGACGAGGACGCGCTGCGCGTGATCATCGAGGCGATCGAGAGCGCGGGCTACGCGCCGGGCAAGCAGGTCGCGCTCGCGCTCGACGTCGCGGCGAGCGAGCTGTTCAGCGCCGGGAGCTACACCTTCAAGAAGAGCGGCGCCGGGACGAAGGACGCGAAGGGGATGATCGATCTCTACTCGCGCTGGCTGGACGAGTATCCGATCGTCTCGATCGAGGACGGCCTCGCCGAGGACGACTGGAAGGGCTGGGAGCAGCTCACGAGCGCGTTAGGCGAGCGCTGCCAGCTCGTCGGCGACGACCTGTTCGTCACGAACACCCAGCGCCTCGCCCGCGGCATCGAGAGCAACGTCGCGAACGCGATCCTCATCAAGGTCAACCAGATCGGCACGTTGACGGAGACGCTCGAGTCGATCGAGATGGCGCGCGCGGCGGGCTACCTGAGCGTGATTTCTCATCGCTCGGGCGAGACGGAAGACACCTTCATCGCCGATCTCGCGGTCGCGACCGGCGCGGGGCAGATCAAGACGGGCAGCGCGAGCCGCACGGACCGCATCGCGAAGTACAACCAGCTGCTGCGCATCGAGGAGGAGCTCGGCGACGCCGCGGAGTATCCGGGCGGCGCGATTTACGGGATCTAGGAGCGAGCGGTGCTGAAGCGCCTCGTGATCGCCGCGATCCTCATCGCGGCGATCGTCTTCGCGGTGCAGGGCGGGGAATACGGCACCTCCGACCTGCTCCACCAGAGCGCGCGCCGGAAGGCGCTCGTCGCGCGCATCGACTCCCTGCAGCGCGCGGTCGATTCCCTTACGCGAAAGAAGAGCGCGCTGCAGACGGACGTCGCGCTCCAGGAGCGGATCGCGCGGGAGGAATTCGGGATGGTTCGGGGATCGAAGGAGATGCTCTACCGCTTCGCGGAGAAGTGAGGGGGCGGGAGCGGTCGAAACTTCGGGGCGGGTTCCGTTGGAATGGGCGGGGCGTGGGGCGGAATACGGCGGGGCGGAAAGAAACAGAGTGGGATTATCGGTGCGAGAAGCTACCGGTTCGGAAAGTGGCCGACTGCTGCGCCTGCGGCGCCGCACGTCGGCCACAGTCCGTATAGGCTTTTTCGAAACTTCCGCCCTCCGCGCCGCAGTATTCCGCCCTCCGCCCCGCCCTTTCCAACGGCACCAATCTCCCGCCCCGCAGTATTCCGCCCTCTGCCCCGCCGGTTCCAACGGAACCCCTCTCCCGCCCCGTGCTTTCACCGCGTTCCGCCCGCTGACGGCACCGACGTTGCGAACGTGCGCGTGAAAACCCGCGGAG
>JABFXC010000178.1 GCA_013361935.1 Gemmatimonadaceae bacterium | reverse complement strand
GTTAGGCAGCCGCCGGTGGAGAGCGCCGCGGCGGGCCCGGTCGACGATCAGCGGTGGATGCGGGCGGCGCTCGACGCCGCCCGCGACGCGGAGCGCGCCGGCGAGGTCCCGGTGGGCGCCGTGATCGTCCGCGACGGGGCCCTCCTCTCCGCGGCGAGCAACCGCACGATCCGCGATCAGGACGCGACGGCACACGCCGAGACGCTCGTCCTCCGCGACGCCTCCGCCGCGCTCGGCGACTGGCGGCTTGGCGGGTGTACCCTCTACGTCACGCTCGAGCCCTGCGCGATGTGCGCGGGGGCGATCGTCCTCGCGCGGGTCGACCGTGTGGTGTTCGGGGCGTGGGACGACAAGGCGGGGATGGCGGGCTCCGTCGAGGACCTGCTCCGGCACCGTAAGCTGAACCACCGGCCGGAGGTCAGCGCCGGCGTCCTCGCCGAGGAGAGCGCGGCGTTGCTGCGCGCATTCTTCCGCCGTCGCCGCGTTGACACACCCTCACTCTCCGGATAAATTTTCGGGCTCAGGACAGGTGGCCGAGTGGTTGAAGGCACCGGTCTCGAAAACCGGCATACCGGCAACGGTATCGTGAGTTCGAATCTCACCCTGTCCGTCCTGTAGCGAGAACGTGAGGGCTTCGGCTCTCACCTTCTTTTTTTGTGGGAACGCGAAATGAGGATGGGTGGCCGAGTGGTTTAAGGCGCACGCCTGGAAAGCGTGTGGACGGGCAACCGTCTCGCGAGTTCGAATCTCGCCCCATCCGTGAGCCCGCACGCGCCGAGTCTGGCGCGTGCGGGCTTCGTGCACCTCACGCCGCCCGCCGCGCCCCGGCCACCGGCATCCGGATCGCGTACCAGGGGGGACGCGGCGGCCGACGGCGCGGTATCACGCCGCCGGCCCAGAGCGCGAACATCCCGATCAACCAGATGCTCGGCAGCTGCAGCGGCAGCGCGCCGAAGATCAGCGAGAAGTTGCACTCCATGAGCAGCAGCCGCGCGAGGATCGGCGCGACCATCGCCGAGTAGAAGAGGTCCTGGTCGCGGCGGTTCGCGGCGTCCTCGACGAGGTGAAGCAAAATCCCGAGCGCGAACATCCCGACGAGCACACCGGGCAGCCCGAAATTGATGTAGAACTCCACGACCAGGGGCAGGTTGATCGACGTCTGGAGATCGGAGTCGGCGAGGTAGGCGTAGCGATGCCCGTACTCCTGTCCGAGGGTGTTCATCGGCTTGTCGGGCCAGACGACGCGCGGCACCAGTACGCCGGCCAGCGCACGATAGCTGTAGCCGTTCCAGTACGGTACGACGTCGGGCGTTCGGCGCATCGCATCGACCAGGAGATCCGTGTTCGCCGAACGACTGCCGATCACGCGCCATCCCGCCGTCGCGGCGTCGGCAAATCCCGCGCTGTCCACGTGCTGGTCGACGAGCCGCAGCATGTAGCCCGGGCCCTCCATCAGTCCGACGGCGCCTCCCCGACGGCCCCAGATCTCGTTGCGCCACTCGGTCATGACGCCGCGGACCGTCGCCGCCAGTGTCATCGCCAGCGCGACCGCGACGACCTCGCGCGGGCGGATCGCGGCGCGACCGAGCCAGCGCCCGAGAAAGACCGCGAGCAGCACGAACATCACGCGGCCGGTGGCGCTCGACCCGAGTGCGAGGAAGATCGTCGCGGCGATCCCGATCGCGGTCGCGACGGTCTGGTGCCTGGAGAGCTGCCCGCGCCGGTGAAGCGCGACGAGTGCGACGATCGACCCTTCGAGCAGCATCGAGAGGAGGGTCGCGGCGCCGTCCAGGGCCATGGGCCAGACATCGAATCGATGCGCGATCTCGGACGTCAGTCCGGCGACGAGCATCACGAGGGCCGACCGCCGCCGCAGCTGCTCGGGCATCCGCCATCGGGGGCGGGGCAGCCGGGACCCACCGGCGAATCGCACCTGGCCCGCGAGCCAATATCCGGCGAGGAGCAACATCCATCCGGCCAGCAGCAGGTTGACCGGCCGCTTGTACTCGGTGTGCGGATCGACGGCCGCCAGCCCTCTCGCGAGCCAGAGGAGATTGGACAGGCCGAGCATCGGCGAGAGTGCGTAGTACAGGCCGTACAGGCAGCTGTACATGCAGAAGAACGGGATCGGCCGGCGCCTCGCGGGGTGCGCGCTGAGATAGTGGATCGCCGGCACCCAGCAGATCACGAAGAGCAGTGCGGCGCGGTCGCGAACCGCCTGCGGAATCTCGAACCTGTCGGGCGCGAAGTCGGGATCGACGGCCCGCCAGACACACCAGCCCACGAAGGCCGTCACTGCGACGAGCGCGGCGACGTTCCCCGGCACGCGTCGTGGCGCGCGCCATCGGGTCTGGTGAAAGTCCGACCAAAGCTGCTGGTGGAGCGCGGCGTGCCACTCGAGCGAGGCATTCCCTCGCGCATGGGCGGCTGCGGGAGCGTCCTCGGCGCGAGGCGCGGCGATGTGAGGTGAGGTGACGCCCGCGCGCGCCGCTTCGACCAACGATGCCATTCGCCGATTCTAAAGGTCAGCCGAGGACGCGCAAGTCACGCGAGACCGCGACCGCAACTCAGGCCGTGGCGGCGTGAGTGAGTGGGCGTGCGCCCGCGAATCAGCGCGCACGCACGATCGCCACCCCCCACGGCCGCATCCCCACCGGCACCCGGCCGATCTCCCGCATCGTCTTCGCGTCGATCACCGAGATGTCGTTCGTCATCCCGTTCGCCGTCACGACCATCGCGCCGCCGGGGGCGATCGCGATGCCCCACGGCCGGCGGCCAACGGGGATCGTCGCGAGCACGCGCGTCGCGCGCGCGTCGACGACGCTGACGCGCCCGGCCGCCCCGTTGGCGACCCACACGCGCGAGCCGTCGGGACTCACCGCGACGCCCACCGGCTTGCCCGCGCCGTTCTCCAGCGGCAGCGTCGTCACGACCGCGCGCGTTCGAACGTCGATCAGCGTCAGGCTCCCGCCGATCTCCGCCGTCACGTACGCACGCCGCGAGTCGGGGGAGAACGCGACGGCGCGCGGTCTGATGTCGACGAGCACGTTCCCGAGCACCTTGGCGGTCCGCGCGTCGATCATCGAGACGCTGTTGCTCGTCTCCGCGGTGACGAACACCCAGCGGCCATCGGGGCTCGCGGCCACTCCCTCGGGCTCGATGCCGACGACCGCGCTGGAGATCGTCCGGCGCCGGCCGATCTCGATCGCCGTCGCGGTGCCGGCGTCCTCGTTGGCGGCGAAGATGCGCTTTCCGTCGACCGAGAGCGCGAGCTGCTCCGGATCGCTCCCGGCCTCGATGCGCGCGGTGATCCGTCGCGACGCGGCGTCGATCGCGACGATCGCGTCGACCGAGCTCTCCACCGTGGGTGACGCATCGCTGACCGCCACGTAGATGGTGCGGCCATCCGGCGACGCCTGCACGCCGCGCGCTCTTCCGCCCACCGCGATCGTCGCCACCACCTTTCGCGCATCGAGGTCGACGACGGAGACGTCGTTCGACGCCTCGTTGGTGACGAACGCGATCAGGCTGGCCGAATGCGCCGACTGCGCGTGCGCGGGGACCGCCCCGACCATCACGAGCGCCGCCACTCGCACGATCGCCGCGCGGATGCGCGTGCTCATGGCGCGACCTCGGCGACGACACGCGCCGCGTCGCCGCTTCCGGCCACCCGGTAGAGCGGCTGCACGAGCCGACGCGTGCCGGGCGCGAAATACAGCGGTCGTCCCTTCTGCCCGTCGAACTGCTGCCGCGGCGCGTCGAGCTGGCGGCGCAGCCGTGCCGCGCCGGCCGCGTGCGCGTGGAGTGCGAGATCGAGCGCGATCTTCACGGCCGCCCATCCGGCCCACGCGGGCGAATCCATCCGCTCGCCGAATCGGCGCGCGTAGCGCTGGTTCAGCTGCTCGGCGCCAAACCGGTCCAGCGTCCAGTGCCACAGCTCGAGGTGCGTGGAGTCGTCGCCCGTCGAAGCTGTCGGCAAGCTGACGAGACTGAAGACGTTCGCCGGCCGCGGCGACCACGAGGGCGCGCAGCCCGCGTCGAAGACGATCGTCGAATCGTGCGCCGCGGCCGCTCCGAGTCCCGCGCACACGTCCGCGGGTCCGGCGACGATCGCGATGGACGTCGGTGGCGACCCCGCGCTTTGATGGTAGGCGCGCGCCGCGCCCGACGAATTGGCCGCGGTCGCGACGCGCAGCTGGACGACGACGCCGAAGAGCGCGCCGGTGTGCGCGGCTTCCTCGACGCCGAGCACGGCGCCGTGCACCAGCGAGCGCTGTCGCGTCGTGTCGTCGACGACGAGCGTCAGGCGCAATGTATCCGCGGCCGGCGGCGCGAGCAGCGCCGCGACCAGATATGCGAGCGGGATCAGCGGCACGCGTGCATCGTGGGCCGTGGTACGATGACGTTGAGCAACAGTACGAAGACGGACGGTCGGATGACGAACGCTGGATGATGCAGGACAGATGCCGACTTTTCGAAACGCTGGCGTGGCGTTTGCGCATCCCACACGCGAACCATCCCCAAGGACCCATGTTCGCATCGCGTGCAGCGAGACACACCACGCTTCTGCGTGACGTGCAGACCGCGACATCCAGCGCCCGGGTGCGCGTCGGCGTGCCCATCGCTTCCCTGTCCTCCACCATGGCTCGTGGCGTCGCGCTCGTGGCGGCGCTGGCGACGCTCGGGTGCCTGAAGGAGTCGAGCGACGATCGACCCACGCGCGAGGCGGTCAGCGCCGCTTCGGCGTCGGCGAGCGGCCTCCCGGTGATCGCGCCGGCGGCGACCTCCGCCGACGACGGCCAGTGGACGATGCCGCAGAAGGACTACGCGAACTCGCGCTACAGCAGCCTCGCCGAGATCACACCGGAGAACGCGAAGAACCTCAAGCTCGCGTTCACGTTCTCGACCGGAATCCTCCGCGGGCACGAAGCGGGACCACTCGTCGTGAACAACACGATGTACGTCGTCACGCCCTTCCCGAACTATCTGTACGCGCTCGACCTCACCAAGGAAGGAGCGCCGATGAAATGGCGCTACGATCCGAAGCCCGCGGCCTCGGCGCAGGGTGTCGCGTGCTGCGACGTGGTGAATCGCGGCGCGGTGTACTATGACGGCAAGATCATCTACAACACCCTCGACGCGCACACGGTCGCCGTCGACGCGAAGGACGGCCACGAGGTCTGGAACACGAAGGTCGGCGACATCAACCTCGGCGAGTCGGTGACGATGGCCCCGCTCGTCGCCAAGGGAAAGGTGTTCGTCGGCAACAGCGGCGGCGAGTTCGGCGTGCGCGGATGGATCGTCGCGCTCGACGCGGGCTCCGGGAAGATCGCCTGGCGCGCGTACAACACGGGCCCGGACAGCGAGGTGAAGATCGGCCCGCAGTTCAAGCCCTTCTACGATCAGGACAAGGGCAAGGACCTCGGCGTAAAGACGTGGCCCGGCGATGCGTGGCGCACCGGAGGGGCCAACGTCTGGGGATGGCTCGCCTACGACCCCGAGCTCGACCTGCTCTATCACGGCACCGGCAATCCGGGACCGTGGAACCCGGAGCAGCGCCCGGGCGACAACAAGTGGAGCTCCGGCATCTTCGCGCGGCGTCCCGACGACGGCTCCGCGGTGTGGTACTACCAGTGGTCGTATCACGACACCTTCGACTACGACGGCATCAACGAGCAGGTGCTGCTCGACATGCAGTTCGGCGGCCGGCCGCGGAAGGTGCTCGTGCGCGCCGAGCGCAATGGGTATGTGTACGTGCTCGACCGGCAGACCGGCGAGGTCCTCTCGGCGACGCCGTTCGGCTTCGTGAACTCGTCCAAGGGTGTCGACCTGAAGACTGGTCGGCTCATCTACGCGACGGACAAGCAGCCGAAGCTCGGCGAGGTGACGCGGAACATCTGTCCCTCCTCGCCGGGGATGAAGGACTGGCAGCCGACGGCTTACTCGCCGCGCACGGGCTACCTCTACATCCCGCACCAGAACCTGTGCATGGATCACGAGGCCGTGGAGGCGAACTACATCGCCGGTACGCCGTACGTCGGGATGATCGCGAAGTTCACCAGTGGGCCGGGCGGAAACCGCGGCGTCTTCCAGGCGTGGGACATCGTCAACCGCAAGGAAGTGTGGTCGATCCCGGAGAAGTTTCCGGTGTGGAGCGGCACCCTCGTCACGGCCGGCGACGTCGCGTTCTACGGAACGATGGACGGGTGGTTCAAGGTCGTGAACGCGAAGACCGGCGACGTCGTGTGGAAGTTCAAGACGGGGTCGGGGATCATCGGCCAGCCGATCACGTACAAGGGCCCGGACGGGCATCAGTACGTCGCGATCATGGACGGCGTCGGCGGCTGGTCGGGGGCGATCGTCGCCGGCGGCATCGATCCGCGCGACTCGACCGCGGCGCTCGGCTTCGTGAACGCGATGAAGGACCTGCCGGCGGCGACGACGAAGGGCGGGATGCTCTATGTCTTCTCGCTCTGAGCGTCCGCTCGGCGCGTGGCGCGAGCGCGCGGCGCTCGCGCTGCCGCTGGTCGCGCTGCTCGCCATCGTCGCGCATCGCTGGCATGCGCCGGAGCTCCAGGCGGCGCCGGTGCAGTCCACGCTCACGGCCCGCGACATCGCGCGCGCGACCGCGCCCCACGGCCGGCTGCTGCGCGTCTGCGCGGACCCGAACAACATGCCCTTCTCGAACGCCGCTGGTGAAGGCATCGAGAACCACCTCGCCGAGCTCGTCGCGCGCGACATGGGTGCGACGGTGCGGTACGAGTGGTGGGCGCAGCGGCGCGGCTTCATCCGGAGCACGATCAAGGCGGATCTCTGCGACGTCGTGATGGGGGTGCCGACCAGCTTCGACATGCTGCTGACGACGCGCCCCTACTACCGCTCGACGTACGTCTTCGTGACGAAGCGATCCGCGCCGTTCCGGATCTCGAGCTTCGACGATCCGCGGCTGCGGCGGCTGCGGATGGGGGTGCAGCTCATCGGCGACGACTATGCGAACGCGCCGCCCGCGCACGCGCTGAGCCGCCGGGGGATCATCGGCAACGTCCGCGGCTTCACCGTCTACGGCGACTACGCGCAGTCGGATCCCCCGGCGCGGATCGTCGACGCCGTGGCGAAGGGCGACGTCGACGTCGCGGTGGTGTGGGGCCCGCTCGCCGGGTATTTCGCGCGGCACGAGAAGGCGCCGCTCGCGCTCGTTCCGGTGACGCCGCAGATCGAGCTGCCGTACCTGCCGTTCGTGTTCGACATCTCGATGGGGGTTCGGCGCGGAGACGTCTTCCTGCGCGACGAGCTCGACGCGATCCTCGCGCGACGGCGCGCGACGATCGACAGCCTGCTGCAGTCCTACGGTGTGCCACGGGTCGACCGGCCCGCGGTGCCTAACGTCTCGTGAGGGGGCCGGCGAAGATGCGATTCGGACGGATCTCGTCGTTGCTGCTGGTGACCGCGCTGCTCTCCATCGCCGCGGCGGGATGCGAGCGCGAGGAGCGACGCTTCCGGGAGGTGCCCCCGGCGGCGGACCAGTCGACGAACGTCGTGCAGAGCGACCTCCAGCCGGGCCCGTCGATCGTCGCGACGGCCACGCAGCATCCCTACGACGATAACGCCTACGCCATCGCGAGCGGGAAGCGGCTCTACGTGCAGATGAACTGCGCGGGCTGCCACGGGCTCGCCGGCGGGGGCTCGATCGGTCCGCCGCTCCTCGACGACAAGTGGATCTACGGCTCCGACCCGTCGAACATCTTCTCCACGATCGTCGAGGGACGTCCGAACGGGATGCCCTCGTGGAAGGGGAAGCTGTCGAACGACCAGGTCTGGCAGCTCGTGGCCTACGTGCGCGACCTGAGCGGACTGCATCGCAAGGACGTCCGGAACAGCCGCGGCGACAACATGGCCGCGGTGCAGGACGAGCAGAACCGGAACCGGCAGACGCCGCGGTCGAGCTTCGAGCCCCCCGGCTCGGTGACGACTCCATGATGCTGCTCCAGGCTCCGCACTACGCGCAGCAGTCGATGATCGATCCCGCCGGGACCAAGGCGGGTGCGATCAACGATTTCTGGCACTTCCTGATCGTCACCGCGAGCATCGTGACGGCGATCGTCTTCATCACGCTGTTCATCGCGCTGGCGAAGCGGCGGCGGCCCGCGGACCCCGAGGCGCCGGGAGAGCAGCGGTCGCTCACCCGCTGGGTGACGGGATCCGTCGCGGTGACGCTCGTGATCATCGTGGTCTTCCTGTTCATGGATTTCCGGCTCGGTCGGGCGATCGCGACCCCACCGCAGCGCACGCCGCTGCGCGTGAACGTGATCGGCCACCAGTGGTGGTGGGAGTTCCAGTATCCGGACTCGGCGACCCCGGGGAACTGGATCTCCACGGCCAACGAGCTGCACATCCCCGTCGGACGCCCGGTGATCCTGCGCATGAGCGCGCGGGACGTCATCCACAGCTTCTGGGTGCCGAACCTCTCGGGGAAGAAGGATCTCATCCCGGGCCACGACACCGAGACGTGGATCGAGGCCGACTCGGCGGGGATCTATCGCGGGCAATGCGCGGAGTTCTGCGGACTGCAGCACGCGAAGATGGCGTTGCTCGTGATCGCCGAGCCGGAGCGGCAGTTCGAGCAGTGGGCGCTCGGCGCGCGCGGCGCCGCGCTGGCGCCCGCCGATTCGACGGCGAAAGCGGGGGAGCAGGTCTTCCTCACCGGCGGCTGCAGCGTCTGCCACGCGATCGGCGGGACGATGGCGGGGGGAACGGTCGGTCCGAACCTGACCCACTTCGGGTCGCGGCTGACGATCGCCGCGGCGTCGCTCCCGAACACGAAGGGGAACCTCGGCGGGTGGATCGTCGACCCGCAGCGCATCAAGCCCGGGTCGTTCATGCCGCCTAACGCGCTCGAGCCCGACCAGCTCGAGGCGCTGCTCGCGTACCTGGAGGGCCTCAAGTGACGACCGCGACCGCGAGAGTCGAGACCATCGCGCAGCCGGAGCTGGACGTCGAGCTCGATGCAGTGTGGCGGAGCCGTCCGGGATTCATCGGCTGGCTGATGAGCACCGATCACAAGTCGATCGGCAAGCGGTACGTGGCCACGGCCTTCATCTTCTTCTGCCTCGCCGGCCTCGAGGCGGCGACGATGCGCGCCCAGCTGTCGCGGCCGGAGAACGGGCTCCTCGGTCCGGACACGTACAATCAGGTCTTCACGATGCACGGGACGACGATGATGTTCCTCTTCGCCGTCCCCGTGATGATCGGCATCGGGTTGTACCTCGTCCCGCTCATGATCGGCGCGCGCAACGTGGCGTTCCCGCGGGCGAACGCGATGGGCTACTGGGTCTATCTCATCGGCGGGCTGCTCATCTACTCCGGCTTCTTCGTGAACTCCGGTCCTGACGCGGGATGGTTCGCCTACGTGCCGCTCGCGGGACCGCAATTCTCGCCCGGCAAGCGCGTCGACATCTGGGCGCAGATGATCACGTTCACGGAGATCGCGGCGCTCGTCGCGTCGGTCGTGCAGATCACGACCATCTTCAAGCTGCGCGCGCCGGGGATGTCGCTCAATCGCGTCCCGATTCTCGTGTGGACGACGCTCGTCGTCCAGTTCATGATCATGTTCGCGATGCCCTCGGTCGCGACCGCGAGCCTCTTCCTCGCGATGGACCGCCTGATCTCGACGCACTTCTTCAATCCGGCGGAGGGCGGGGACGCGCTGCTCTGGCAGCATCGCTTCTGGTTCTTCGGGCATCCGGAGGTCTACATCATGTTCCTCCCGGGACCGGGGATCATCTCCTCGCTCCTGCCCGCCTTCACCCGGAGGCCGGTGTTCGGCTACCCGGCGCTGGTCCTGGCGGTCATCGCGACGGGGTTCATCGCCTTCGGGCTCTGGGTCCACCACATGTTCGCGACGCCGCTGCCGCAGCTCGGCCAGAGCTTCTTCACCGCGGCGAGCGCGCTGGTCGCGATCCCGAACGGGATCCAGATCTTCTGCTGGATCGCGACGATCTGGAGCGGGCGCCCGATCTTCCGCACGCCGCTGCTCTTCACCATCGGCAGCATCATCATCTTCGTCATCGGCGGGATGACCGGCGTGATGATCGCCTCGGTGCCCTTCGACTCGCAGGTGCACGACACCTACTTCATCGTCGCCCACTTCCACTACGTCATCCTCGGCGGTGTCGTCTTTCCGCTGTTCGCCGGGTTCTACTACTGGTGGCCGAAGGTCACCGGCCGGCTGCTCAGCGAGGCGGCGGGGAAGTGGAACTTCTGGCTGATGTTCATCGGCGTGAATGCGACCTTCTTCCCGATGCACCAGCTCGGGATGGAAGGGATGCCCCGCCGCGTCTATACCTATCTCGCCGGGACGGGGTGGGGCGACCTCAATCTCGTCGCCTCGATCGGCGCGCTCGTCATCTTCAGCAGTGTGGTGGTGTTCCTCGGCAACGTGATCTGGAGCCTGCGCCACGGGCAGATCGCCGGGGCGAACCCATGGAACGCCGACTCGCTCGAGTGGGCGACGTCTTCGCCTCCGCCGAGCTACAACTTCCGCGATACGCCCGTCGTCGGCGGCCGCGCCCCGGTGTGGGAGTCGGGCGGCGAGCTCCCGGTGATGACCGGCCTCGCCCGCGACCGGCAGCAGGTGCTCCTCACCACGGTGCTCGACGCAGAGCCGGATTCGCGTCACGACCATCCCGGTCACACCATCTGGCCCTTCATCCTCGCGGTGACGATCGGAATCTTCTTCATCGTTCTGATCTTCACCCCGTGGGGGATGCCGATCGGAACGGTGCTCGGCTTCATCGCCTACGCGCGCTACGTGTGGCCGAAGAAGCGGCACGATCCCTCGATCATCGAGCTGCCGCGGAGCGTGCCGCCGGCGGAGGTGCCGCGATGAACCGCGAACGAGTGGTCGCCGACGTCTCCGGTCTGCCGACCGTCGTGTTCGGGCCGCGGAACCTGGGGTGGTGGGGAACCACCGGCTTCGCGGTGATCGAAGGCTTCAGTCTCGCGCTCTGCGCGGTGACCTACGTCTATCTGCGCAAGAACTACATCGTCTGGCCGCCCGAGGGTACGAAGTTGCCCTCGCTCCTCCTGCCGACGATCAACATGGGCATCATGCTCGCCAGCCTTCCGCTCGCGCTCTGGACGAAGAAGCGTGCCGAGCGGCTGGAGCTGGGACCGGTGCGCATCGGCCTCATCCTGTCGTCGCTCGTGACCGTGGTGACGTTCGGCCTGCGCATCGCCGAGTTCACCGCGCTGAACACGCAGTGGAACTCGAACGCGTACTCGTCGATCATCTGGACGATCCTCGGCTTTCACGGGACGCTGATGCTGATCGACCTGTACGACACGATCGGGCTGACGCTGATCACCTTCCTCCGGATGGAGAGCAAGTGGTTCCCGGAGGCCGCGGACAACGCGAACTACTGGCTGTTCACGGTGCTCGTCTGGGTTCCGATGTACCTGCTCGTCTACTTCGGCCCGCGGTGGCTCTGATGGCCGGCTACAGTGGTGAGGTGCGGCGCGAGCGGGCGGAGACCGGTGCGCCGGGCGGCGCCCGGCAGTGGTACGGCGTGCTGATCCCGCCGCTCGCGATGCTGACCAACCTGAGTCTCGGCTTCGCGCTCGTGCCCTGGTCGTGCTCGGCGAACAATCGTCTGCTGCTGCACGCGGAGATCGCCGTGCTCGTGCTCCTCTCGCTTTCCGGGGGGCTCGTCGCGCATCGCGAATGGCGCCGTCACGGGGGAGGAGGCGAGGCCGACGACGCCGGCGGGCCGGCGGCGCGGTCGCGTTTCCTTGGCGTGCTCGGGATGGCGTCGAGTGCGTTGTTCACGCTGATCCTGCTCGCCCAGTGGCTCGCGAACGCCTTCCTGACGCCGTGCAACCTCTACTGAGCGCGCGTCGCGCCGGACAGCTGCTCGGCGCGCTCGCGCTCGCCCCGTCGGTCGCGCTCGCGCACGAGGGGCAGCCGATCGCGCCGCACGATCTCTGGCGCTCGTGGACCTTCGATCTCCCGATCACCGTCCCCCTCGTGGTCACGCTGGCGATCTACGTCCTCGGCGTGCGGACGCTCTGGCGCCGCGCCGGCCGCGGGCGCGGGGTGCGGCGCTGGGAAGCGGCGGCATTCGTCGGCGGCTGGCTCACGCTCGTCCTCGCGCTCGTCTCGCCGCTGCACGCGATGGGTGAATCGCTGTTCTCCGCGCACATGGCGCAGCACGAGCTGCTGATGACCGTCGCCGCGCCCCTGCTCGTGCTCGGGCGGCCGGTGGTGCCGACGCTGTTCGCGCTCTCGCCGGCGGCGCGCCGCCGCGTGACCGGGTGGACCGCGGGCGCGGTCTTTCGCTCGCTGTGGTCGACGATCACGCGTCCGGGCGTGGCGTGGGTGCTTCACGCGATCGCGATCTGGGGCTGGCACATCCCCGCGGCGTACGATGCCACGCTGCGCAGCGAGCTCGCCCACGCCCTCCAGCACATCTCGTTTCTCGGGACGGCGCTGCTCTTCTGGTGGACGGTGCTGCGCCCGACCTGGGCGACGCGCGGCGTGGGGCTCGTCTCCCTCTTCACGACGATGCTGCACACGGGAGCGTTAGGCGCGATCCTCGCGGTGTCGCCGCATCTGTGGTACCCGGCCTACGCGGACACGACGCGCGCGTGGGGTCTCGCGCCGCTCGACGACCAGCAGCTGGGCGGATTGATCATGTGGATACCGGGCGGCATCGCCTACCTTGCCGCCGCGCTCGTGATGCTCGCCGGTTCGCTCCGCGAATCCGAGCGCCGGGCGCGGCCCTGGACCGAGCACACGGGGATGGAGGTCGGATGGCGCGCATCATGACCCGGAGGAACGCCGGCACCCGATTCGCGGCTCTCCTCGCCGCGCTCACCCTCGTCGCCGGCTGCGACAGGGCCGACGAGCACCTGGCGGGGATGGCCGGCGGCAACGCCGACCGCGGGCGGACGATCATCAGGAAGTACGGCTGCAACACCTGCCACACGATCTCCGGGGTGCCGGGCGCGAACGGGCTGGTCGGCCCGCCGCTGAACGGAATCGCCCGGCGCATGTACATCGGCGGCGTGACGACGAACAGCCCCGAGCACATGATCGCCTGGATCCAGGATCCGAAACAGTTCGACTCGAAGACCGCCATGCCTAACGTGGGCGTCACCCATCGCGACGCGGTCGACATCGCGAGCTACCTGTATACACTGAAATGACGCCGCGCGAAGGGCAGGAGATGCCGTACGTCGACGAGAAGGGCCACGAGACGGCGGCGGATCCGGAGACCCAGCAGAAGGCGAAGGAGGAGGAATCACTCGACGCGGCGGCCACCCACGAGGTGGTCCGCCGCGAGGCACAGAAGGAGCTGGACCGGTCCGCCTCCGCGCTCGCCTGGTCCGGACTCGCGGCCGGCCTGGCGATGGGCTTCTCGCTCGTCACCGAGGGCGTGCTGCGCGCGCACCTCCCCGAGGCCCCGTGGCGCCCGCTCGTCACCAAGATCGGCTACTCGGTCGGCTTTCTCATCGTCATCCTCGGCAGCCAGCAGCTCTACACCGAGAACACGCTCGAGCCGATGGTGCCGCTGCTCAACAAGCCGACGCGGGAGCGGTTCATGAAGCTGCTCCGACTCTGGGGGATCGTGCTCCTCACCAACATCGCCGGCACGCTGCTCTTCGCGCTCTATGCCGCGAAGACGAGCGCCTTCGACGAGGAGCTCAAGGCTGCCTTCCTCGCCATCGGCCTCGAGGCGATCGAGCCGACGCCGGGCACCATCTTCCTCAGGGCGATCGTCGCCGGGATGATCATCGCGCTGATGGTCTGGATGCTGCCCGCGGCGAAGACCGCGCACATCTGGGTCATCGGCGTGATGGCATGGCTGGTCGGCGCCGCGAGCCTCGCGCACGTCGTCGTCGGCTCGGTAGAGACGGGCTACCTGATGTGGCGCGGCGCCGCCTCGTTCGGCACCTACTTCGGCCACTTCCTGATCCCGACGCTCGTCGGCAACACGATCGGCGGTGTCGTGCTCGTGGCGCTGATCAACCACCAGCAGGTCGCGTCCGACGACGGCTAACGCAGCGCGTCCAGCTTCGCGATGCGGGCGGCGAGATCCCACGGATCGCCGCCCGTTCTGTTGGTGAGCAGCACGATTGTCAGCCGACGCGCGGGGATCTTCAGGATCGCGTTGGTGAAGCCCATCGTCTCGCCGTGATGGCGGAGACGCACTTCGCTCGCCGAGTCGTCCACGAACCAGCCGAAGCCATAGCCGCTCCGCCGGCCGTCGGTGAGCGTCGCCGCCGTCCACGCTTCGCGCTGCTGCGGGGCGCTCACCAGCGCGTGCTCGTCGAGGGCACGGTCCCAGCGCACGAGATCGTCGATCGACGTATAGATCCCGCCGTCGCCGAGGACGGCGCTCGTGGAGCTCTGGTCGGTGCGCGTCCAGCAGCCGTCGCGCGCGCTGTAGCCCCAGGCGCGATTCGCCACGGTCGAGATGCCGTTCTCGAAGGCGACCGTCGCGCTCATCCCGAGCGGCGCGAAGATGTGGTCGTGGAGGAAGCGCGCGAAGCCCGTCCCCGACGCGCGCTCGACGATCAGCGCGAGCAGCGCATACCCGGTGTTGCTGTAGCGGTAGGCCGCGCCCGCGGGGAAGTAGAGGCTGTCCGCCCGCGAGATCAGCGCGGGCACGTCGCGGTCGTGTACCTGCGTCGTCTGGCTGTCGGGGACGAAATCCTCGTACGCCGGAAGCCCCGAGGTATGCGTGAGCAGCTGGCGGATCGTGACGTCGCGCGCGTAGGCCGGCAGCTCGGTGAGAAAGCGCGACGCGCGGTCGTCGAGGCGAAGCTTTCCGTCGGCGGCGAGCAGCATCGCGGCCGTCGCCGTGAACTGCTTGGTGAGCGATGCGAGGCGATAGTTGGTCCGCGGCGTCGCCGGAACGCGCGCTTCGAGATCGCTCAGCCCGTAGGCTTTCGCGAGCACGACGTCGCCGTCGCGCACCACGAGCACGCTCGCTCCCGGCGCTCCCGGCGCGGCGTACGGGGCGAGGACGGAATCGACGGCGCTCTCGAGCGATGCCATGGGTGGTGAAGGGTGCACGCGCGCGGCGCAGCCGACGGCGAGCGTGGCCGCCGTTACAAATGTGAGATGGCTCGCGCGGGATCGCGCCGCTCGGGTGGTCGGCACGGCCCCAACCTACGCGCCCGGCGCTTCTCTTTCCACCACTGGCGCGGCATATTCCCTCGCCATGCCTCCCAAGGATCCCACCCCCGTGCTCGACGCCCGCGCGGTCGAGCGCACCCTGCAGCGGATGGCTGACGAGATCGTCGAGCTGAACGACGGCACCGAGAAGCTGGTGATCGTCGGCATCCAGCGCCGCGGCGTGCAGCTCGCGCGGCGCATCGTGAGTCTCATCGCCGAGCGCGAGGGCGTCGAGGTGCCCTCGGGCGCGCTGGACATCACGCTCTACCGCGACGACCTGCAGACCGTCGGGCCGCGCCCGGTCGTCGGGCCCACCGACCTCACCGCCGACATCAACGGGCGCCGCGTCGTCATCGTCGACGACGTGCTCTACACGGGGCGGACGGTGCGCGCCGCCCTCGACGAGCTCGCGGACTTCGGGCGGCCGGCGCGCATCGCGCTCGCCGTCCTCATCGACCGCGGCGGACGCGAGCTGCCGATCCATGCCGACGTCGTCGGCAAGAAGGTCGACGTCGCTCCCGGGGAGCGCATCGACGTCCTCGTGAAGGAGCTCGATGGCCGCGACGCGGTCGTCCTCGCGCGCCGCGAGGAGCCTGCGTGACCGGTCCGCTCGGCAAGGACCTCCTCGCGCTCGAGCCGCTGACCGCGGAACAGATCAATCTCGTCCTCGACACCGCCGAGCCGTTCAAGGAGATCAGCGAGCGCGCGATCAAGAAAGTCCCGACGCTGCGCGGCGCGACGATCGTCAACCTCTTCTTCGAGGCGTCGACGCGGACGCGCATCTCCTTCGAGTTCGCCGAGAAGCGGCTCTCCGCCGACACGGTCAACGTCGCCGCCTCGGGATCGAGCGTGCAGAAGGGCGAGACTCTCGTCGACACGGCGCGCAACCTCGAGGCGATGCGGATCGACATGGTCGTCATCCGCCACGGCGCCTCCGGCGCCGCGCAGTTCCTCGCCGACCGGATCGAGAGCAACGTGATCAACGCCGGCGACGGCACCCACGAGCATCCGACGCAGGGACTGCTCGACCTCCTCACGCTGCGCGACCACTTCGGCAATCTCGCCGGGGTGAAGGTCTGCATCTGCGGCGACGTGCTCCACTCGCGCGTCGCCCGCTCGAACATCTGGGGGCTGAAGAAGCTCGGCGCCGAGGTGGCCGTCTGCGGGCCGCGGTCGCTCATGCCTAACGCGATCGACGAGCTCGGCGTGACGGTGCTCCACCGGATCGAGGACGCGATCCAGTGGGCGGACGCGCTGAACATCCTCCGCCTCCAGCTCGAGCGCATGACCGCGGGGTACATCCCGTCGCTGCGCGAGTACAACCGCGTCTTCGGCGTGACCCGCGAGCGGCTGGACAGGGCGCCGAAGGACGTGCTCATCCTGCATCCAGGTCCCATGAACCGCGGCGTCGAGATCGACAGCGACGTCGCCGACGGCCCACACAGCGTGATCCTCGACCAGGTGACGAACGGCGTCGCGATCCGGATGGCGGTGCTCTACCTCCTCGCCGGCGGCAACCCCAAGCTCGCCGAGGCGGCGAAGGGAGCGCTCGCGTGACCAAGCCGCTCGTCCTCCGCGGCGGCCGCGTCGTCGACCCGTCGCAGGGTCGCGACGAGATCGCCGACCTGATCGTCGAGAATGGCGCGATCACCGGCAGTGGCCGGAACCAGGGCGCCCCCGACGGCGCCGAGATCGTCGACTGCGCGGGACTCGTCGTCGCGCCGGGATTCATCGACGTGCACTGTCACCTTCGCGAGCCGGGTCGCGAGGACGTCGAGACGATCGCGAGCGGTGCGCGCGCCGCGGCGGCGGGCGGCTTCACGGCGGTGTGCGCGATGCCGAACACCGATCCCGTCACCGACAACCAGGCCGCGGTCGGCTTCATCGTCCGTCAGGCGCAGCGCGCGCGCGCCGCGCGCGTCTATCCGATCGGCGCGATCTCCATCGGGCAGAAGGGCGAGACCCTCGCCGAGTTCGGCGAGATGGTCGGCGCCGGCGCCGTCGCCGTGAGCGACGACGGCAAGCCGGTCGCCAGCGCGCAGCTCATGCGCAGCGCGCTCGAGTACGCGCGCACCTTCGGCATCCCCGTCGCCGACCACTGCGAGGAGCCGACGCTCGCGAAGGGCGGCGCGATGAACGAGGGGCTCGTCAGCGCCCGGCTCGGCCTCAAGGGAATCCCGAGCGAGGCCGAGGAGATCATGGCGATCCGCGACATCCTCCTCGCGCGCCGCACGGGGGGGCACGTTCACCTCTGTCACATGAGCACGCGCGGATCCGTGGAGCTCATCCGCTGGGGGAAGGAGCGCGGGATCGGCGTCACCGCGGAGGTCTGCCCGCACCATCTGTCGCTGACGGAGTCGGAGGTGGAGGGCTACGACACCAACGCGAAGATGAACCCGCCGCTGCGCACCGCGGACGACGTCGCGGCCCTGCAGGAAGCGGTGAAGGACGGAACCATCGACGTGATCGCGACCGATCACGCGCCGCACCACTACGACGAGAAGGAGCGCGAGTTCGCCGATGCGCCGAACGGCATCGTCGGCCTCGAGACGGCGCTCGCGGTGAACGTGCACTGGCTCGTCGCGAGCGGGATCATCGACCTCGCGACGCTCATCGAGCGGATGTCCTGCGCGCCGGCGAGGATCTTCCGCCTTCCCGGCGGAACGCTGCGCACCGGCTCGCCCGCGGACGTGACGGTGTTCGACCCGACGGAAACGTGGAACGTCGATCCGGCGCAGTTCCGCTCGAAGGGACGGAACACGCCGTACGCGGGGCGCACCCTCACCGGACGCGTGCACGCGACCATCGTCGGCGGGGAGATCATCCACCGCCTGGCGCGGTGAGCCTCGCGCTTCGCCGGGAGATCGTCACGGTCTGCCGCCGCCTGTACGAGCGGGGGCTGATCGCCGGCCAGGACGGAAATGTCTCCGTCAGGTTGCCCGGTGACCGGCTGCTCGTCACTCCATCAGGAATGTCGAAGGTGGACGTGGGCCCGAACGACCTCGTCGAGATGCGGCTGGACGGCACGACGGTGGGGCGTGGACGGCGCGCGTCCTCCGAGGTGTTGATGCACCTCCGGATCTATCGGCGGCGTCCGGATGTGAAGGCGGTGGTGCACGCGCATCCACCGACGGCGACGGGGTTCGCGGTCGCCGGCGAAGGATTCATGAACTGTGTGCTGCCCGAGGTGGTGTATCAGGTGGGGCAGGTGCCCCTGCTGAGCTACGCGACACCGGGAACCGAAGCGCTCGCCGACAGCTTCGAGCCGTACCTCGCGACGCACGACGCGTTTCTCCTCGCGAACCACGGCGCGACGACGATCGGACCGACGCTGCTGCTGGCGCATCAGCGAATGGAAAGTCTCGAGCACGCGGCGCGCATCGTGCTCACCGCGCGCCTCGTCGGGCGGGTGAACACGCTCACCGGCGAGCAGGTGAACGAGCTGGCCGCGTCGCGGCAGCGATCAGGGTTGGGCGGACCGTATCCGGGCTGCTCGACGACGAGCAGCGGACGAGAGAGGAGATGAGCAATCAGGCGGCGAATCCGATGGACGCGGTCGCGGCGCTCATGAAGGAGCGTCAGCGGCTCGAGGAGTGGCTCGCGCAGCTCGAGAGCCGCCGATCGATCACGCCCCCACACGTCTTCGAGCGCGTTCGCGGCGACTACGACGCGCGGCTGAAGGAAGTGGTGCAGCAGCTCGCCGGCCGCACGACGGAGGTGCAGGCCACGACCGCCGCGCTCACCGAGCGGCTCGCGCGGCTGCAGAGCGAGGAGACCGCGATCCGCGACGAGCGCTACGAGGCGGAGCTGCGCTCGCACGTCGGCGAGATCACCGCGGCGCAGTGGAGCGCGATCGAGAAGCAGAGCGACGAGCGCGTCGCCAAGATCTCGGCCGAGCGCACCAACATCACCGCCGAGATCTCGCGATTCCAGCAACTCCTCTCGATGAGCGTGGCCCGCGGCGGTTCACCGGCGGCAGGATCCGCCGCCGTGCCGGAGCCGGGTCGCAACTCGGGCGCGGTGAGCGATGTCCCGCGTCCGACCTCCTTCGACGAGCTCGAGTTCCTGAAGTCGGTGACCGACGGACCGCGCACGACCGGCCAGCCGAACGCCGCGCCGCGCCGCTCCGATGCGAGCGGCGATGTGGCGGCGCGCGCCTCGGCGAGCGTGCCGCGGTCGGCGACGCCGGTCTCGGCGCC
>JABFXC010000119.1 GCA_013361935.1 Gemmatimonadaceae bacterium | reverse complement strand
GGTCGGGACCTACGTGCGCCTGGCGCTCGCCGCCGGCGGCGGCGTCGCGCGCGCCTCGGGGGAGTCGCGCGGCGCCGCGCGCGCGGACGTCATCGCGCGCTTCGAGCTCGACCCGCTGCGCCAGCTCGCGCGGAGCGCATATCTCGGCGGCGGCGTCTCGTACCTGGCGACGGAGCGCGAGCGCGGCCGCGCCTATCTCGCCCTCGTCGCCGGCTGGGAGCTGAAGACCCGCGCCGGCTGGGTGCCGACGATCGAGGCGGGACTCGGCGGCGGGGCGCGCATCGGGATCGCGCTGCGGCGGGGGATGGTGAGCTGGCGGTGAGGCTGACCGCAGCCCGATGGCTCTTGTGAAAGCATGCGGGGAGACAGGCGCATTACCCAAGGAGTGGACTACGTCACCGAAGGAGAGCACGGCGTTACCCAAGGAGAGACGCAACCGGCTCGATCGCCAGGTGCGGTTCTCGTTGGTTGATGCAGTTCTCTCCTTGGTTCGTGTGTCCTCTCCCCTGCCGTGCCGTTGCAACGGCGTTGAAACACGAAGGGCACGAAGGGCCACGAAGGGGTGCCATGGCAACAGCCTTCGTGGTACTCCGTGTCCTTCGTGTTTTGACAGCAGTTGCCGAGCCTGCGCCGAGCCCCCCTGAAAAACGAATGCGCGCCCGGTCGATCGGGCGCGCTTCATTTATGTCGAGTGGGCGTTACGCCGCGGAGGTCTGCTGCTGCCGGGCCTTGGGGGGCTGGGCGAAGCGCTCGCCGAGGGTGCGCAGCTGGGTGCGCTCCGACTCGCCAAGCTCCGGGTAACGCTGCTCGAGGTAGCTCATCGTCTCGTTGAACCAGACGCTCTGATCCTCGGGCTCGGCGCCGACGACGCCGCACTGCATGATGTGCTGAAAGAGCTCATCGCGGGCTTCCTCGAAGGGAGTCGGCGCCGCGGCCGGTCTGTTGGGACGACTGTTGTTGTTTCTGCTCGGTTTGGCCATGAAGTATCCGTGTGAGGTCGATGCCGAAATATAACAGGGGCGGGAAGGGGCCGGCTGGCCCGAGCGACTCGCCTGCGTTCACCAGATGGTACGCATTCATACACCGGACCGCTGGCGTGGATCACACCAGCCCGCCCGTCCCGCTCCCCCGACGCGCGGGGGCCTAACGTCCTTCGTCGAAGGCGAGGATGAGCTCCGCGAGCTCATCGGGCGCCTCCTCCGGGATCAGCCGCCCGACCCCGGGAATCCGCTCGAGCCGTGTCTGGCCGCCGATCGCCGCCGCGAGATGCTCGGCGACGTCGACGGGAAGCCAGGGATCGAGATCCCCCGCGACGATCATCGTCGGCGCCGCGATGCTCCGTACCTCCTCCCGGTGCAAATCCTGGGCGCGAATCGAGCGGACCAGGGTCAGGAGCTGCTCGACCCCGTCCCGCCCCACGAAGGGGGCGAGATAGCGGCCGACGAGCGGGTCCGGCATCGCCGCCGGATCGGCCACGCTCGCCTCGAGCAGGGGGCGGAGGATCGGTGCGGCGCCCATGACGCCGCGTTGCTGGCGCAGTGGCGCCCGCCGCACCGAGCGCTGCAGAAGCTTCACGTCGTCGCCCGGCAGCTCCCCGATGTCCGGCGGGCTCACGAGCATCAGCCGCTCGACGCGGTCGGCGTGGTCGTTGGCGAGGCGGATCGCGACCAGCGCGCCGAGGTCGCACCCGACGACGACCGCCCGCGGCACGCGAAGCGCGGTCAGAACACGGTCGAGGTACTCGCTCTGCGCGGCGATCCCGAACTCGCCGTCGTAGGGCCGGTCCGACTCGCCGTGACCGAAGAGGTCCACCGCGTAGGCCGCGTGGTTGGCGACGGCGAGCGCGGGGGCGACGTTCCGCCAGAGGAAGCTCGACGTCCCCAGCCCGTGGACGAGGAGGATCGGCCGGCCGCCATGGCCGTAGCGGGCGACGTGCATCGCGCCCGGACCGACCGGGACGCGCAGGAGATCGGCGTCGATGAGAGTTGCTCCGAAAGTGGGCGGCACGCCCCTGGACGAGGCGGGTACGATCTGGCCGCCGGAGAATGCTGACCGCGGGAGCCCCCGCGGTCAAGCGGGGAATCCCGCGTCCAGCGCGTTGCCGTCGCGCCCACACGTCCCATAGCTTTCGCAGTCGGACGCGGGACGATCCGCGCCCGGTGCATCACCCCAGCCGCACAGGCAGCATGTCGGAGCAGACGTACGACGAAGGCCGCAGACGCAACCTCGAGGCGCTCCTGCTCGCGCTCGCGGACCGGATCCGCGAGCTGCACGCGGAGGGGACGCTGCTGCAGCATGCGAGCGAGCTGACGCGGCTCATCGGCGACGTCCGCAGCGAGCTGTTTCACTACGAGGTCCGCGCCACCTACGACACCCCCGAGATCGCCGAGAACCGGCGGATCGTCTCGGAGGCCAAGAAGAACGACGACGCCAACTGGGAACCCAACGAATGGAAGCCGGACGAGGAAGACGATCCCGAGTGGTGAGCCAGCAACGCAAGTCGAAAGGGGCCTTCTGGGCCCTCCTCGGCGCCGTCGCCGTGCTCGGCCTGATCGCGATCGCGTACGTCGCCGCGAAGCCGAAGACGCGCGGCATCACCGAGGTCGATCTCAAGGCCGACCCGACGCAGGCGCGCGGATACCTGCTCGGCGACTCGACCGCGCCCGTGCAGGTCATCGAGTTCGCCGACTTCGAGTGCCCGGCGTGCATGCAGTTCGCCACGCTCACCGAGCCCGACGTGCGGAAGCTCGTCGAGCAGGGGAAGATCAGCTACCGCTACTTCGACTTCCCGCTCGAGATGCACCGCAACACCTGGGAGGCGTCCAACACCGCCGCCTGCGCCGACGAGCAGGGCAAGTTCTGGCCGATGCACGACGCGCTCTTCGCTGCGCAGGACCAGTGGAACGGCGAGGCGACGCGGAACCCGAAGCCGGTGCTCAAGGGGCTCGCGCAGCAGATCGGCCTCGACGTCGCGAAGTGGGAATCGTGCTATGACGAGCAGCGCTACCGCTCGCGCATCGCCGCGAACCGCGCCGAGGGTGAGCGCCGCCACATCCAGAGCACGCCGACGTTCATCATCGGCAACAAGATCATCCCCGGGGCGCTGGACTCGGACAAGTTCATGTCCTACGTGGCGGAAGCTGCCGCCGCGGCCGGCCCTCGTCCGGCGACGCCGGCGATGGGCCCGGCGTCGGGGCTGCCTGGCGCGAAGAAGGACACGAGCGGGGCGCGGAAGTGACGAAGCGGATGCTCGCCGCGCTGCTCGCGCTGGTCGGGCTCCTCATCGCGACGTACCTCACGCTCTTCAAGATCGGCGTCATCGGTCAGCTCGTCTGCGCCGTCGGCTCGTGCGAGACGGTGCAGACGAGCAAGTGGGCCACCTTCATCGGCCTCCCCGTCGCCGCGTGGGGGATCGGCTATTACGTCGCCGTGCTCGCGGTGGCGGTCGGCCTCACCACGGAGCGCTGGGAGCAGGCGCGGGGGCTGCAGCTCGCCTTCCTCGTGCTCACCGCGTGGGGCGCGCTCTTCTCGCTCTGGCTGACGTACCTCGAGCTGTTCGTCATCCACGCGATCTGCCAGTGGTGCGTGGTGAGCGCGATCCTGGCGGTGGCGCTGTTCGTCGTGGCCGTAATGGATCGGAAGGCCATTAGCCACGAGGCTAGTGTCATGACTTCTGAGGCATGAGTCACTTGTCAGAAGGGCCATGGGGCAGAAACTGCCTTCTGGCCCTTCTGACAAGTGACTCATGCCGCCTGACGCTGACACTAGCCTCGTGCCACATGGCCGTCAGCACTAGCCGCGTGCCACATGGCCGTCAGTACCAGCCTCGTGTCACATGGCCCTCATCTCGATCTCGCGATCCGCAGCGCCGGCCGGGTAGGCTCCTCGGTGGGGACGTCCTGCTTCTGGCGCTTCCGGTACGGCACCAGATCCTGGCCGAGGACCACGAGAGTCCGCGTCGCGACGACGCTGGCCAGCGGCTCGGGGATCCCCATCACGCGGACGTAGCTGTCGATCGCGCGGTCGAAGGACAGATCCTCGGCGAGTGTGTCGACGAACATGAGCGCGTTGTCGACGTGGGCGCGGATCACCGACTCCTCCGCCCGCGCCTGCGCCAGCCGCAGCCGGCGCTCCGCGTTCTCGGAGAGCTTGCGCGGAAAGATCGACTCCGGAAACAGACGACGGAAGAACATGGCCGAGCTCCTGGAATTGCCTGTGAGTTGCTGGCGGAATCTAAGGCATTCGGGGGGCGGGGGGGGGGGGGGGGGGGGGGGGCAGTCAGGGGCCAGGCGTCAGGAACGGCGTCGACTGCAGTCAACGCAGTTCCTTCCACCTGGCCCCTGGCCGCTGCCCCTCACCGAGTCTTCCTCAAGCGCGCGTAATTGCCATCGATCTTCCTCACGTATCCCAGCGTCTCCCGGTACCGCCAGCGGTCGATCTTCGGGGCGACCTGTTCGATGCTTCGCCAGTCGGCCTCGCTCAGGCGGGCGCTGCGGGCGGCGAGGCAGGCGCGGAGGATCGGACCCTCGCCGGCGTTGTAGCTGCCGAACATGAAGCGGTGGCGCTCCTCGTCGGGGACGCGCTTCTGCCAGACCGTCCACAGCCACCGGTCGTGCATGATCCCGGCGGCGATGTTCCACTCGGGATCGTCGATCGAGCGGAACTCGCTGCGCTTCGTCGCGATCGCCTGGAAGGTGGAGGGCATGAGCTGCATGATCCCCCGCGCGCCCACCGCGCTCCGCGCCGTCGGGTTCAGCTCCGACTCGGCCATCCCCTGCGCCTTGAAGAAGCGCCAGTCGAAGTTCGAGCCGAACCAGCGCTTCGAGTACTTGCGGAAGATGTCGTCGTAGCGCGAGGCGTCGCGATCGCTGGCCCGCGCCGAGTCGGCCTTGCGCAGCGCGCCGATGATCCCGCGCCGCGCATGGACGGTGGAGTCGGCGACGCGCGACTTGTCGGCCGGCGTCCGCTGCGCGGCGAGGGCCCGCGATGCGACGAGCGATGCGACCAGCGTCGCGACGAGCGATGCCGCGAGCGTGACGCGCGACACACGTGCGAGCAGTCGCGCCGCGCCGCTCAATTCAGCGCGCCTCCGATCACGATCGCGATCGATACGAAGAGCGCGGCGATGAAGATCGCGACGGCGATGTTCCCCTTCTTCAGCTCGTCCCGGAAATCCATCTCCGGTGTCAGACGGTCGATCACGCGATAGCTGGCATACATGAGGACGACGCCGAGCACGGCGTAGAGAAAGTTGACGACGATGATTGGCAGTTCCATGGGCGGGGGCTGGATGGTCGTCTCGAATATCGGCGGCGCGCGGTGCGGCGGAAGTAGCCGCTCTCGCTCTTGCGTGCGCGCTCGCCGTCAGGCATCGTGGGAGCCGCGGGCGCGGCACTGCGCCCCGGCAACTTCCTACGCGGGATGCACATGCTTCGTTACACCTCGGCGATCGTCGTCGCTCTCGGCGCGCTCGTCGCCGGCTGCTCGGACGCGAACGGGCCGGGCGCGGTCGACCTGCCGGAGGCGGTCGTCGCGGGCAGGCTCGAACACGGGACGCTGCGAAGCATCGGCGCGAACACCAACGCCGCGATCATTCCCGGCGACGACGCCAGCGGCATCGCCTACCGGTCGACGCTCGGCTTCGACCTCGGCGCGCTTCCCGCGGGGGCGAAGGTCACCGCGGCGACGCTGCAGGTGGACCAGTGCCGCGTCGGCGGCGCGCCGTTCACCGCGCTCGGCGCGCTCGTCCTCGATCACATCGATCTCACGCTGGGGCTGACCGACGCCGCGTACGCCGGGCAGACGATCGACGCCGACGTCGGCACGCTCTCGTCGGACGCGACCATCGGCATGCGCCAGCTCGACGTCACCACCCAGGTTCAGCAGGACGTCGCGTCGCATCGGCGGGTGACCGCCTATCGCCTGCGCTTCTCCCAGCACGACACCAACGGCGACGCGGTGACTGACTTCGTTCAGATCGCGCTCTCCCGCGACGGCGTCTGCACCTCGGCGCCGGAGCCGAAGCTGCACGTGGCGTACAGCAGATAGAGGTCGGGAGCCAGGCGGAAGGCACTGCGGTTACGCCGTTCCTTCCGCCTGGCTCCTGGTCCCCGCCCTTCGGCGCAGCCGCAGGTTGAGCATCTCGACCGTGACCGAGAACGCCATCGCGAAGTAGGTGTAGCCCTTCGGGATGTGCACGCCGAAGCCTTCGGCGACGAGGTTCGTGCCGATGAGCACGAGGAAGGCGAGGGCGAGGATCTTCACCGTGGGACGACGATCGACGAAGTCGCTGATCGTTCCCGCCGCGGCGAGCATGATGCCGAGGGCGATCACGTTCGCGGCGACCATGATCGACACCGCGTCCACCATGCCGACGGCGGTGATGACGGAGTCGAGCGAGAAGACGATGTCGACCACCATGATCTGCGCGACCACGGCGCCCAGCGAGCGGGCGGCGCGTCGGGCGTCGCTCTCGTGATGCTCCTCGCCCTCGATCTTTCCGTGGATCTCGAAGGTCGCCTTGCCGATGAGGAAGAGACCTCCGAGGATGAGGATCAGATCGCGGCCGGAGACGCCATGATCGAGGACGGTGAAGAGCGGGCGGGTCAGACGGACCACCCAGGCAATGCTGAAGAGCAGCAGCAGCCGGGTGACGAAGGCGCCGAGGAGCCCGTAGCGGCGCGCCTTGGGCTGCTCGGCGGGCGGGAGCTTGCCACTGAGGATCGAAATGAAGATGATGTTGTCGATCCCGAGGACGATCTCCAGCGCGGTGAGCGTGAGGAGGCCGATCCAGGCGTTCGGGTCCGCGAGCCAGTTCATGCGTGCCTTGGTCCAAGTGACGTACCGAACGACCCGCCGCGCACGGTGCGCGGCGTCGACGACGGCTGACGTTAGGCATCACCAGGAGAGCTGGCAATGCGACAGAACGATACCGAGGATGCAGCCACCGCCGCGCCCCCGCCGCCGCCCCCGGCCGCGGAGGGCGAGCTGCGGCCGCCGCAGGACGACGTCGCCGAGCCTCGCGCCCGGCGGTCGGCGGAGATCGCGCCGCACGAAGGTCCCCTGCGCGAGGACCTCGCCGCGATCGGGGTGAAGATCGCCTCGATCTACGACTTCGTCGATGGCGACGCGCCACCGCCGGAGGCGGTGCCGGTGCTGCTGCGCCACCTGCGCGAGCCGCACGACCGCCGGCTGTACGAGGTCATCCTGCAGGCGCTGTCGCATCCCGAGCTCCGCCCGATCGTCCTGGAGCCCCTCACGGTGTGGTTCCTCGAGCAGCACGACCGCGTGATGCGCTGGGTGGGGGCGAACGCCCTCGCCTCGATGGCAACGCTCGAGGAGCTCGACGAGGTCCCCGGGATCTACGACTTCCGCGATCTCTTCGACCGGCCGGCGCGCGCGTATCGGGCGGATTGAGGATGGCCGCGGGGAAGCTGCTCGACGTCGCCTTCATCGTCGCATGCCGTGCCGCGCTGCTCGTCGCCCTTCCGGCGAGCGCGGTCGCGCAATCGCCCGGCGCCGCGCGCGCGGTGGAAACGGTCGCCGAGAACGATCTCTTTCTCGTCCGCGGCCGCGGCGCGCCGCCCGACTACGACTACACGCACGGCACCCGCGCCCGCGTCACCTGGTCCTCGGCGCCGGGATTGATAGCGCGCGCCGTGCACGCCGACTCGTCCTGCCGCGCCGCGGAATCGCGCGCCGCGGGATGCGTGACGACCGCCGCGGCGCTGACGCAGGACATCTACACGCCGCGCCACGACGGAGTGGCCCCGGTGCCGGGCGAGCGCCCGTACGCAGGATGGCTCGGCTTGAGCCTCGGAGCGGCCCGTATCACGCCGGGGGTGACGCGCTCCCTCTCCCTCGAGGCGGGAGTCACCGGCCGCCCCTCGCTCGCCGAGGATGCGCAGATGGACATCCACCGGCTCGTCCGCACCGGGCCGCAGCTCGGATGGGGGCACCAGCTCGCCTCCCGTGGAACGTTAGGCGCCCGGTACGGCGAGTCGCGCCGCTTCGAGCGCCCGGCGGCGGGTACCCGCAGCGTCGCGGCGCACCTGCGATGGGAGGGAGCGGTGGGCAACGCGCTCACCGCGCTCTCCGGCGGCGGGGACCTGGAGATCGCTTCGCGCGATGGGGCGCCGTGGAGTCCGGCGACGCCCGACGTGCCCCACCCGTCGCGGCTCTTCGCGCGGATCGCGGTGCGGGGTGACGCCGTCCTGCGGAGCGCGGTGATCGAAGGATGGCGTCGCGGCGACGCCGCCGTCAGGCGGCCGCTCGTCGCGGAGGGGGAGATCGCGACGGGGGTGCGCTGGCGGCGCTACGCCGTCGAGTACAGCGCCGTGCTCCGCGGTCCCGAGTATCGCGCGGCGCCCGCGGCGCACCCGTGGGGATCGTTCCGCCTGACGGTGGACGGCTACTGACGCGGCTCGTCGCGCCGCGGCGGAACGCCTTTCGCACTGCGCCGATCCCCACCTCATCGGAGAAGCGCAGCATGCGGAAGCCGATCAGCCCGCGCATCCACGGAGTCCTCGACTACACGACCTCGGCCGCGGTCGCCGCCGCGCCGGCGATGTTCGACATGCCGAAGAACGCGACGCGTCTCTTCGAGTCGCTCGCCGCGGGGTACACGGGTCTGTCGTCGGTGACGGACTATCCGCTGGCGGTGAAGCGGAAGGTCCCCTTCAAGGCACACGGGGCCGCCGAGCTGGCGATCGCCGCTGTTCTCCCCGCGTTGCCGTGGGTCCTCGGCTTCGCCGAGAACAAGGCCGCGCGGAATCTCTGCTTCGGCCTCACCGCGATCACGCTGGTCGTCGCGGCGCTCACGGACTGGGAGCAGGACGACTGACACCAGGGGCCAGGGGCCAGGGGCCAGGCGGAAGGAACGGCGTCGACTGCAGTCAACGCCGTTCCTTCCGCCTGTCCCCTGGCCCCTCGCTCAGCTAGCGCTCCGGCGACGTCTTGTCGATCGTCGATCCCCCCGAACCCTCGCTCCCCCAGCCGGCGCTGCCGCCGCGGTCGGTGCCCTTGGCGCTGTCCGGCGCGGGGGAGGTCGGGTCGAGCTTCTGCTCCTGACCGCGCGTGCCGCGGCCGTGCGCGCCGTGCGCGCGCTGGTCCGCGCTGTCGCCGACAGTCGAGTGCTCGCCCTGCTCGTCGTTCCGCTGCGACGGATTGTGATCGGCGCGGCCGACGTTCTTCTCGCTCTCTCGCATGTTGGGCTTCCTGGTTGAATGTTGAGGGACCACGAGAGAAGCAACGCTCGTACCGGCCGCTCGCGCTTCCATCGTCCCTCCCCGCTCCTCGCCACCATGCGTCAGGTCCGCTACAACGTCGCCGCGACCCTCGACGGGTACATCGCCGGTCCTGACGGCGAGTTCGACTGGATTCCCGACGATCCCGCGGTCGACTTCGCCGCGATCTTCGCCAACGTCGACACCGTCCTGCTCGGACGGCTCAGCTACGAGCTGACGCTGCGCATGGGCGCGCCGTGGAAGCCGGGGACGCGCGTCTACGTCTTTTCGCGGAGCCTTCTCCAGTCCGATCATCCGGGCGTCACCGTCGTCGCGAGCGACGCGGGCGCCGTGGTGGCGGGGCTGCGCGCCGAAGCGGGGAAGGGGGACATCTGGCTCTTCGGCGGCGGGACGCTCTTCGCCAGCCTCCTCGCCGAGCGCCAGGTCGATTCCATCGAGGTGACCATCGTCCCCATCCTGCTCGGCGGCGGGATCCCGCTGCTTCCGCCCGGGGGAGGGAAGACGCCGCTCACCCTCACGCACCTCCATCGCTACCCGAGCGGGATGGTCAGCCTTCACTACGCGCCGCGATGACGAGCGTCCTCTTGGTGCACGGGACGGGGGGACGCACCCCGCACCTCGCCGAGCCCTTTCGCCGGATTCGAAAGGCGTTGCTCGAGCGGCGTCCCGATCTCTGCGTCGAGCGCTGCCTGTGGGGGGACCACACCGGGGCGCGGCTCAACGCGAACGGCAAGTCGATCCCCACCTACCATCCCCCGCGCGAGGACGAGGCGGCGGTGGACGCGCTGGCGCTCTGGCGCGAGCTGTACGAGGACTCGTGCTACGAGCTGCGACTCCTCGCCATCGCCCCGCCGCGCCGGCGCGGGATCGACCTCGGCGCCGTCCCGGCCGGCGAGCTGCTGAAGAAGCGGCTGCGCGAGCTGACGCCCTCGTCCCAGCTCGCCGAGCTCCTCGAGGCGGGGGGGATCGCCCACGTCTTCGGGCGAGCGTTAGGCACGGTGGGCGAGTCGCAGCCGTTCCGCGACGCGATGCGCGGCGCGGGGGATCCGATGGGACCGTACACCAGCGCCACCGCGCGCGCGGTGGTCGCGACGGCGATCGCGATCTCCGAGGAGCGCGAGAGCGTGCGCATCGCGACCGACGGTCCCCTGCGCGACCTCGTCGTCGACACGCTCGACCGCGAGCTCGGCGACGACGAGCACGTGCTCGTGAAGATCCTCACCTCGCCCATCCAGGGCGTCGCCGCGTCGCTCGTCGCCAGCTACACGAAGCGGCAGATGAGCGCGATCACCGATGCGACGTCGCCCTTCGTCGCCGACATCATCCGCTACCAGGCGCGCGGCCAGGCGATGCGCGACTTCATCCGCGCGCGCATCGCCGAGCTCGAGCCGCCGGTGGTGCTCCTCGCGCACAGCCTCGGCGGCATCATGTGCGTCGATCTGCTCATCCAGGAGCCGATCCCCGAGGTGGCGCTCCTCGCGACGATCGGCTCGCAGGCGCCGTTCTTCTACGAGGTCGACGCGCTCTCCTCGCTGGCGTTCGGCGAGCCGCTCCCCGCGCACTTCCCGAAGTGGGTGAACGTCTACGACCTCCGCGACGTGCTGAGCTACGAAGGGAGACGCATCTTCCCCGGGCGCGTCGAGGACGTGGAGGTCTCCAGCCTGCAGCCCTTCCCGCGATCGCACCTCGCGTACTGGGACAACCCGCAGACCTGGGACGCGGTCGTGCCGCACATCCCGGGCTCCTGACGGCGGGCTCTTCCCCGGGAGGGACGGGGGCCGCAGAATAGTGCGGCGGTTCCACGTTCAATCCCGACTCCTGGAGGATCGATGCGCGGCTCCCTGCTCCTCGCTCTCGCCTTCACGCTCGCCTGCGCCTCGGCGCCGGTGGACAGGAGCGCGCCGACGACGATCTCGACGACCCGCATCTCCGGCGGCGCGCAGAGCGGTCAGACGGCCATCACGACCACTACCGTCTCCCCCACGGCGACGGTCGACGTCGCCGCGCCGCTCGCGAAGACCTGGGTGGCGCTGCGCGCGGTCTACGACTCGCTCGGGATCCCGGTGTCGACGGTGGACGAGTCGCAGCACCTGATGGGGAACACGGGGATCAAGGTCCGCCGCACGCTCGGGAAGACGCCGCTCATGCGCCTGCTCGACTGCGGACACGCGCAGGGCGGGCCTAACGCGGAGACCTACGAGGTCTTCTTCGCCGTCGCCACGCAGCTCCGCCCCACCGCCGACGGCGCGCGCACCCTCGCGAGCACCTCGCTCCAGGCCCAGGCCCGCCCCGTGTCCTTCGCCGGCGAGTACGTCGCCTGTACGACCACCGGCGGGCTGGAGTCGCGGATCGCCGATCTGCTGAAGCAGCTCGCGCAGGGGTGAGGGAGGCTCGGTCGGGGTGGTGAACACGAAGGCCACGAAGGTGCACGAAGGAGTTGCCGTAGCAGCCTTCGTGCTCCTTCGTGGCCTTCGTGTCTCGGCACAAGGCAATAGCCGACTCGGAGCCCGAGGAGCCGCCGCGCCACACGGAGCGATCCGATGCCTACCCAGCCGCCGCGACGTCGACGATGATCTCGCCGCGCGCGCATTCGTGGATGAGCGTCGCCGGCCAGTCGGGTTCGTAGCGCGTCGCCGCGCGCATCCGGGAGACGGTCTCGCGCTTGCCCGCGCCCCATGCGAGCATCAGCGCTTCCTTCGAGTCGACGATGGTCGCGATGCCGACGCTCACGCCGTGATGCGGCACCTTCTCGAGCGTGCCGAAGGTGGGGAAGGTGAGAAGGTTGTCGCGGCGCGTCTCCTCGGAGAGCGGGATGATGCGCGTCCGGCTCTCGCGCGGGCTGCCGGGCGGGTTGAAGGCGACGTGGCCGTCGCTCGCGCCGGAGGCGAGCAGGAAGAGATCGATCCCGCCGGCGGCGGCGATGCGCGCGTCGTAGGCGTCCGGCGCCGCCGGGTCGGGGAACCACACCATGGTCTCGCGCACTCCGCGCCCGGCGGGGAGCACCGCGTTCAGCCGACCGACGATCTCGACGCGCGCGAAGGCGTGGCAGGACCACGGCTCCGACGACGGCGCGTACGCCAGCCCGCGGGCGCCGGGCACCAGGTACTCGTCCATCATCACGACCACGAGGTGCGACAGGTCCTCCCGCGTCGCCGCCACTCGCCGCGCCAGCGCGTCGAGCACGGGACGCGGCGTGCGTCCCGTCGGGCTGCCGAGCAGGAAGGGGCGCCCCTCCCGCCGCGCGGCGCCGATGCGGTCGAGCAGCAGCGCGGCGACGTGGTCGCCTAACGCTTCGGGGGTCGTGAAGACGCGGATCGGCGTCGAGGCCATGCGCTATTCCATCGGTTGGAGAAACCCGCTCGCCGCGCCGATCATCCCGTCCCACCCTTCGAAGATCGAGCCGACGATCCGCGCGCGGTCGCGCTGATCGGCGGCCGCGTGCTCGCGATAGCTCGCGCGCGCGGGCTCGAGCAGCAGCTCGCCCGCCGCCGCGACGCCACCGCCGACGACGATGCGGTCCGGCGCGAAGAGCGGAGCGAGCGAGGCGAGCCCGAGCCCGAGCCACCATCCCGTCTCTTCGAGCGCGGCGAGCGCGGTGCGATCCTGCGCGCGCGCGCGGCCGACCACCTCGCGCACGGGGAGCCCTCCGGCGCGCTCCGACAGCGCCGACGACGACACCATCGCCTCGAGGCAGCCGCGCGCGCCGCAGCTGCACTGCCGCCCATCGTGGTCGATGATGACGTGGCCGAGGTCGCCCGCGCACGCGCCGGTGTAGCGGAGCATCCGCCCGTCGACGATCACTCCGCCGCCGAGCCCCGTGCCGATCGCGATGCTCAGCAGCCGCCGCGCGCCGACGCCCGCGCCATGCCGATGCTCGGCGATCGCCGCCGCGTTCGAATCCACCTCGAGCCGCGCGGCGAGCCCGGTCGCGCGCTCGAGCGCGCGCCGCAGCGGGAACTCGCAGAGCAGCGGCAGGTTCGCGTTGCCGACCATCGCCTCGCGCTCGGCGTCGAGAAATCCCGCGACCGAGACGCCGACGCCGTCGACGACCTCCGGGTGCAGCGCGTCGATCATCCTGCCGAGCGTCGCGCCGATCCCGCTCACGAGCTGCTCGGGCTCCCCGCGCGCTGGCGTCGGGATCGTGGTGCGGCGAACGATGCTCCCGTCCTCACCGACGACGCCGAGCTTCGTCCGCGTTCCGCCGATGTCCACCGCGGCGACGAGACGCATTCAGCGCGCGTCTCGCGCCAGCTCCGGCTTCTTCCAGAGATCGATCGGCTTCTCGATCCCCGCCGGACGGAAGGGCATCGTCACCTTGCGGCCGAGCCCCGCCGACGCGTACGCCGCGTAGAGCACCTCCTGCACGACGCGCCCCGTGCGCCCATCGGAGATCGGGGTCTCCTTCCCGCGCACGCATCGGGCGAAGTGCCGCATCTCCTGGGGGAAGCCGTAGTTCCAGTGCTCCTCGAAGACCGGGTACGTCCATCCCTTCGTCGATCCCGCCTTCTCCACCGCGTAGCCGAAGCCGACCTCCGAGTAGGTGGGAAGCGCGTTGCCCATCAGCATGTCGGCGTAGGTCTGCCCCTTGTCGCCGAACACCTCGATGCTGTCGTCCATCCCGCCGGGACGGTTCCAGCTGTTCTCGACCATCCCGATCGCTCCGTTGGCGAACTCGATGATCGTGATCGCCTCGTCGTCGCCCTGCGTGCGGTGCGCGTTCGTCTGAGTCGAGAGCTGTGCGTACACGCTCTTCACCTCGGGCTTGCCGAGGAACCACCAGCAGAACGCGATGCCGTGGCAGCCGAGGTCCATGAGCGCGCCGCCGCCCGACTGGTTTACGTCCCAGAACCAGTCCGAGTGCGGACCGTTGTGCTTCTCCCCCTGCTTCACGAGGTGGACCTTCCCGAACGCTCCCTCGTCGGCCATCTGCTTGGCCTTCACGTACTTCGGCGCGAAGAAGAGCTCCTCCGCGTAGAGGAGCAGGACGCCGGCGTGGTCGCACGCCTCGATCATCGCGTCCGCCTCCTCGAGCGTGATGCAGAGCGGCTTCTCGCAGACGACGTGCTTCCCCGCGGCGGCGGCCTCGATGGTGATCTGCGCGTGCAGGCGGTTTGGCGCGGTGATCGAGATCAGCTCCACGTCCCGGTCGCGCAGCATCTCGCGATAGTCGGTGTACGCGGCGCGAATGCCGTGCTGGCGCGCGAACTTCTCCGCGTTCCCCGGCGTCGGCGACGCCACGGCGACGACCTCCATCTCGTCGGGCATCATCTTCACCGAGTGCGCGATGCAGTCCGCCTGGAAGCGGGAGCCGATGATGCCGATCTTCACTTTCGACATACTGGATTCGTGTTGGTGGTGAGGGATCGGGGGTCAGGGGTCAGGCGTCAGGAACGGCGTTGACTGCGGTTGACGCAGTTCCTTCCGCCTGGCCGCTGACCCCGTAGCTCATCCCCACGCCGGCTGCCCGGGCTGCAGCGGGACGCATCCGTTCCAGCGACCCGGGACGAGCGTGTAGCGCAGCGCCTTCGTCATCCCGACTTCCGAGGTGAAGTACGAGCGCAGCGCGACGTCGCGAAAGATCGGGAACCAGTGCGGGTCCGGCGCGGCGGCCTTCGCCTTCGCCGACATCTCGCGCAGCAGCGCCTCGCGCTCGGCGCGCGTCTTCTTCGCGAAGTCCTTTCCCGCGCCCGAGCCGAACTTCCGCAACCCGTCGCGCAGCAGATTCTGCTGCTCCGGCGGATAGCAGTCGGTGAGGAGGACGTTCATGAACGGCCCGATGCCCGCGGCCTTCGCGCCCGGGGACGCCGGCGTCGTCGGGAGCAGCGTGTCGGCCATCTCTTCCGCGAGGTCCTGATGCTCGGCGTCGAGGACGCCGTTCGTCGCGCGCTTCGGGGCGCGGTCGCAGGCCGCGAGCACGCCGCTGGTCGCGAGGAGCAGAGTGCCTAACGTGGCGGTGGTCGCCTTCAGCGCCTCGCGCCGGTTCATCTCGCGCATCAGAGGTTCCTCCGCTTCAGCTCCTCCACCGCGTGGTTCGCGGCGCGCGCGGTGAGGGTCATGTAGAGGATCGACGGACTCTGGTTGCCGGTCGAGGTCATGCACGCGCCGTCGGTCACGAAGACGTTGGGCACTGCGTGGAGCTGGTTCCAGGCGTTGAGCATCGAGGTCTTGGGGTCGCGCCCCATCCGGCAGCCGCCCATCTCGTGGATGTCGAGCCCGGGCGCCCATTTGGTGTCGTGCGTCTCGACGTCGCGGCATCCGGCGACGTGCAGCATCTCTTCCGCCTGCGTCCGCCAGTCGGCGATCATCTTCTCGTCGTTGTCGTCGTAGCCCACCGAGGTGACGAGCAGCGGGATCCCCCACTGGTCCTTCTTCGTCTCGTGCAGCCGCACGTGGTTCTCGCGCTTGGGGATGGTCTCCCCTTGCATGTACATCCAGATCCCCCAGGTCCCGGGCTGCGTCTGCGCGTCCTTGTACGCGGCGCCGACGTCGTCCTCGATCTCGGCGCCGCGCGTGCGATACCCGTCGACGAAGGTCGTGTACCCTCCGACGAAGTCGATGCCCGAGTCCTGCTTCCCGAGGTTCCGGAAGTTCACGAGGATCGCCTCGGTCGGGTTGCGTCCGAAGACGTACCGGTCCTTCAGCCCGTCGAGCGTCCCTCCGCCCGCGGCGCGATAGCTCTGGTGGCAGACGTAGTGGCCGAGCAGGCCGTTGTCGTTCCCGAGCCCGTGCGGAAAGCGCGCCGACGTCGAGTTGAGCAGGACGAGCAGCGTGTTCAGCCCCGACGCGTTCATGAACACGATGCGGCTCCTGAACTCGTGCACCTCGTGGGTCTTCGCGTCGATGACGCGCACGCCCGTCGCCCGCCCCTGCTTCTCGTCGTAGATGACCGAGTGCACGACGGAGTCCGGGCGGATGGTGAGGTTCCCCGTCTTCATCGCCCAGGGGATGGTCGACGAGTTCGACGCGAAGTAGCCGCCGTAGGGGCAGCCGCGCATGCAGAGGTTCCGCGCCTGGCAGGTGCCGCGCCCCTGCTGCAGGTGGATGGGCTTCGGCTGCGAGAGGTGCGCCCAGCGTCCCTGCACGATGTGGCGGTCGGTGTACCGCGCCTTCAGCGCGTCGCGCATGTGCGCCTGCGCGCAGTCGAGATCGAAGGGCGGGAGGAACTCACCGTCGGGCATCGCGTCGAGATGGTCCGCGTTCCCGCAGACGCCGATGAACTGCTCGACGTGCGAGTACCATGGCGCGACGTCGTCGTAGGTGATCGGCCAGTTCATTCCATAGCCTTGTCTTTCGGGCGCGACGAACTCGTGCCTGCTCCACCGCTGGCAGGCGCGCCCCCAGATCAGCGACTTCCCGCCCACCTGGTAGCCGCGGATCCAGTCGAAGGGCTTCTCCTGCACGTACGGGTGGTCGGCGTCCTTGATGAAGAAGTGCGCCGTGTCCTCGCCGTAGCCCGCCGCCTTGCTGATGAGCGGGTTGTCCCGGATCATCTTCAGCGGCACCGCGCCCCGATGCGGGAGCTGCCAGGGCATCAGGTTCGCGGTCGGGTAGTCCTTGATGTGCTCGACGTTGCGGCCGCGCTCGAGGACGAGGGTCTTCAACCCCTTCTCGCAGAGCTCCTTCGCCGCCCAGCCCCCCGAGATCCCCGAGCCGACGACGATCGCGTCGAAGGTGGTGTCCTCGCTCAATCGATGCTCCTGAGTGATTCCGCGGTCGAAGATGAGCGGCGGGCGAGCGTTCGGCTAGTCGGCTTCGCGGTGCCTCGCGGGAGTGGCATCGGAACGCTCCGAGCGCGTTTCTCGGCTCCTCGCGGCTGGCCGATATTCTGGCTGGGAACTGCTTGCTGTGAACTACTCACGCGGATCGGGGCGGATCGGGCGGATCGACGCGGATCCTTTTGACTGTTGCTCGGCTGTGAATGACAGGGAGCTGGGAGGGGGAGGCCCGGTGCATGGCTGCGGACTCTGTCGCGGGTCGCGTCGGGGCTCGTCGGCAGTGCCGGCATCGCGCGGTTCGGGCAGGAAGCACGGCGGAAGAACTGCCCTCGTCAAGAACTGCGGAAGGGGTCCTCTCGGGGCCATGATCGACGTGCTACCAGCCCGAAAGCTGTGTGGGGCATGCGGGGCGAGACCATCTCACCTTGCATGCCCCACAAAACATCCCGGCTCGTACCGGTAGAATCTTCCGCCCTTCTTCCGCCGTGCTTGCGTAGTTCTTCCCGGAAAAACCGCGCGATCTCCCCGCCGAGAATGCCCGCGATTACCCCGGGTTCTTTCACCTGCTGCTCGGCGGTGAATAACAGGGAGCCGGGGAGCGACGGGAGGTGGCGCTCGTGAGGAGCACGCAGCCCCTGCGAACTCCTCCCCCGGCCTCCCCGGCTCCCTGTAAAATCACGCCAAGGCCGAGAATGATTTTGGAGCGCGCCAGGCGAGACCATCGCACCCAGCGCGTCCCAGGAGAATCACGAGCACCAGCAGTATCCGCATCGATCCGCCCGATCCGTAAAGATCCGCGTGAGTAGTTCACAGCAGACAGTCACCGAGCCGGCTCGTTGCGCCGAGGAGCTCTCCCGCCACACGGAGCGTTCCGATGCCACCCCGGCGAGAGAGCAGCCCGCCCCGCATCTCCACTTGCGCACCCTTCCACCCGCGACGTAGTTCCAGCACCCGTTCCACGAAGCCCTCGCCCCGAATGCAGATGACCGACTCTCCTTCTCGCCGCGACTTTCTCAGGACCCTCGGCGCTGGTGTCGGGCTCGGCGCGTTCGGCGTGTTCGACCCGCGGCCGTTCCTCGGCGCGATCGCGCCGGCGAAGACGTACACGAATCCCGTGTACGCCGGCTCGATGCCCGACCCCGGGGTGATGCTGCACGAGGGCGTGTATTACGCCTTCGGCACGACGGGGAAGGATCGCAAGGCGGACGGTCGGATCTTCACCCTCCTTCGGTCGAAGGACCTCGTGTCGTGGGAGGAGCTCGGCGGGGCGCTGACGCCGCCGGACGCCGATCCGCGCTACGAGTACTGGGCGCCCGAGGCCGCGTTCGACAACGGGACCTTCTATCTCTACTACGCGATGGGCGGCGTCGAGGAGGAGAAGTTCGCCATCCGCGTCGCCACGAGCACGCGTCCCGAAGGGCCGTATGCCGACACCGGCACGCCGCTCGTCGACTGCACCGGCAACCGCTTCACCATCGACGCGCATCCATTCCGCGACACCGATGGCAAGTGGTACCTGTTCTACGCGCGCAACTACCCGAACACCGAAGGCGGATTCCATCCCGGCACCGGCCTCGCCGTCGACCGGCTCGACGGGATGACGAAGCTCGCCGGCGAGTGCCGGACCGTGCTGCGCGCGCGCCATCCGTGGACGCTCTACGAGGCGCACCGCCGGATGAACGTCTACGACGCGACCTTCGACTGGCACACCATCGAGGCGCCCTTCGTCCGCATGCACCGCGGGAAGTACTACTGCTTCTACAGCGGCTCGAACTGGCAGACGCGCAACTACGGCGTCGACTATGCGGTATCGTCACACCTGACAGGACCGTACACCGGTCAGGGCCACTCCGCGCGCGTGCTCCATGGCGTCCCCGGCCACGTGCGCGGCCCCGGCCATCACTCCATCGTCACCGGTCCCGACGGCAACGACTGGGTCGTCTATCACGCCTGGAACGAGGCGCTGACGGTCCGCCAGATGTGCATCGATCCGCTGCGCTGGACGGGCGAGGGCCCGCGGGTGTCGCCGAGCTGGAAACCGCAGAGGGTGCCAGGGGCCAGGCGTTAGGCGCCCGCGTCCCCGTGGCCCTTACTGCCCGCGGCGTCCCGACTTGCTGGACGTCGCCTGCGGCTTCGCCGCCGGGCCGCGCACGGGATGCGTCGCCTTGGTCATCTTCCGCTCCGCTTCGACGCCGTGCGGTCCCTTGTGCTTCGGCGAGAAGTCGGGGATCTCGCGCTCACCCTTGCGCCTCATCGCTTCCTCCGGGAACGGGGGTCGCTGCCTAACGCTGCCGCGGGCGGCGATAGCCGAAATACTCCTCGATCGCCACGCGCACCAGCGTGTCGCGCAGGAGCTCCACCTCGCCCCGGCGCCGCGGCACCGGCGTGCGCTCGCCGAGCGGGGTCAGCACCTGCTTGAGGTGCAGGAGCATCATCTCCGGCGGGCAGCCGAGGGCGTGCAGCCGTGTGACGAGGGCGCGCACGAGGACGCGGGTCTCCTCGTCATCGAAGCCCTCCGCGGACGAGCGCTCGGCGACCCACGCGGCGAGCCGGTCCTCGATGACCTGGAGCTCAGGGTCATCGGGGACTGGCGACCGACGCGGGTCGGGACACTCGGGGGGACGAACTGGTGCGGACATGCGAGCAACAAAGATATCGTCGGGCGTCCTCGGCCGCGAGTAGCGAGGTCAGCCGGAGGGGGCAGGGAGCGGGCGAGCGCCGCGCGAAGCGTTAGGCTCCCGCGCACGATGAAGATTCCGTCAGGGCGAGTGACGCCGCACCTGCGCATGCGTCCCTCTTCGGAGGGCGCCGCGACGGTGAAGGCCGCGCCCGTGCTTTTCGCCCGCTTCAGGAATTGCTCCCCGCGCTTCAACCGCTCCGCCGTCGGCTCCCCCTCCTCTTCGCGACCGTGCTCGCGGTCGCGGTGGGCGGAGCCTGCCTCGTCGCATACCTCGAGCTGCGCACCGTGCTGCTCGCGGCGGCGCGGGAGCGCGCGGCGAGCGCGGCGCAGCGCATCGCCGTCGCCCTGGATGCTTCGGCAAGCGCCGTCCGTCGGCAGGCGGATCGCCTCGCCGGCGATTCGGTCGTCCGCGCGGCGATCGCGGCCCCGTTCACGCCGGGTTCCATCGATGGGCTCCGCGACCTGTTCGCGAGGGAGCACGCGCGCGCGGCGCAGGTCGTCTCGCTCACCCTGCTGACGCGCGACGGCCGCGCCCTGATCTCCGTCGACTCGGCGCATGGCTCGGCGACGACCTGGCTCGCCGCCGCCGGACCCGAGGGACAGCCCCGCGTGCTCGCCCGCGGCATCCGTCCCATCGAAGTCATCGACGGCGCCGCGCGCTACGACGTCATCGTCCCGGTGCTCGACGCCGCGGGCCGCGACACCATCGGCTTCGTGCAGCTGAACCGGCAGATGGCGAGCGCGTCGAACCAGGTGCTCGGCCACCTCATCGGTCCGCGTGCGACGATGCGGGTCGGCAACCTCGATGGCTCGGCGTGGACGGATCTGGTGCACCCGCTGGTCAACCCGAACGACTCGGCGCGCATGGCGACGGCGGACCCCGGGGTGATCCGCCAGTCGGCGACGCTCGCGTTCGTGCCCTGGCAGGTCGTGGTCGACGTGCCCACCGACGGCGCGCTCGTGCCGGCGCGGCGCTTCATCGTCGGGATGCTCTTCGCCGGGATCCTGCTCGTCTTCGTCGGCGTGCTCGCCGCGCTGCGCATCACGCGCGAGGTGACCGGGCCGCTCGCCGAGATCGGCGCCGCGGCCGCGGCGCTCGCCGCCGGGGATCATTCGCGCCGGGCCCGCGTCGCCCGAGGCGACGAGCTGGGACAGATGGCCGACGCGTTCAACGCGATGGCGGAGCGCGTGGAGGACGCGTCGCGCGAGGCGCGGCTGCACGCCGCGGAGCTGGTGGCGGCGAACCGCGCGCTGCGGGAGAGCGAGGCGCGCTACAGGCACATCGCGACCAACGTCCCGGGCGCGGTCTACCAGTTCATCTACCGCCCCGACGGCAGCAAGGGATTCACCGTCGTGAGCGAAGGGGTCCGCGAGCTGTTCGGCGTCGAGCCGGCGGACGTGCTGCGCGACTTCATGACCGTCTTCAGCCTCGTCCACCCTGACGATCGCGAGAGCTTCTACACCTCCGGCGCCGACGCGGTGGCGACGCTGGCGCCCTGGCACTGGGAGGGACGCGCGATCCTCCCGAGCGGCAAGGTGAAGTGGATCCAGGCGGGCGCGCGGCAGGAGCGGCAGCCTGACGGCAGCATCCTCTGCGACGGCCTCCTGATGGACCTCACCGAGCGCCGCGCGCTCGAGGACCAGCTTCGGCAGGCGCAGAAGATGGAGGCCGTCGGCCAGCTCGCCGGGGGCATCGCGCACGACTTCAACAACATCCTCACCGCGATCACCGGCTTCAGCGAGCTCCTGCTCGCCGACACGCCGCCCGGCGACGATCGTCGCGAGGCGATCGGAGAGATCCGCACCGGCGCCGATCGCGCCGCCGCGCTCACGCGGCAGCTCCTCGCCTTCAGCCGCCGGCAGATGCTCCAGCCGCGGCTCCTCGACCTGAACCGGACGGTCCGCGACGTCGAGGCGATGCTGCGCCGGCTGATCGTCGAGGACATCACCCTCGTCGTCGCGCTCGACCCGCGGATCGGGATGGTGCGCGCCGACCCTGGGCAGATCGAGCAGGTGCTCGTCAACCTCGTCGTCAACGCGCGCGACGCGATGCCGCGCGGCGGCTCGCTCACCATCGAGACGAGCAACGTCGACCTCACCGTGGCCGAGCGCGACGCCGAGCACCGCGTGATGATCCCGCCAGGGTCGTACGTCAGGATCGCGGTGACCGACACGGGTTGCGGCATCGACGACCGGATCCGCGCGCGGATCTTCGAGCCCTTCTTCACGACGAAGGAGCTCGGGAAGGGCACCGGGCTCGGTCTGTCGACCGCGTACGGCATCGTCAAGCAGAGCGGCGGCTACATCTGGTGCCGGAGCGAGCCGGACGCGGGAGCCACCTTCAACGTCTATCTCCCGCGTGTGGCGGCCGATGCGCGGGAGAGCGCCGCGACTCCCATCGCCGCGCCGCGCTCGGCGCCGAGCCTCGCGCCCGCGCGCGAGACGATCCTCCTCGTCGAGGACGACGTGTCGGTGCGGACGGTCGGGCGCCGCATCCTCGTGCAGCAGGGATACACCGTGCTCGAGGCGGAGAACGGTGCCGAGGCGCTGCGTATCTGCGAGGAGCGCACGTCGCCGATCGATCTGATCGTCAGCGACATGGTGATGCCCGAGATGAACGGGCCGGAGCTGGGACGGCAGATCCGCGAGCGGCACCCGGGCACGCTGCTGCTCTTCATGTCCGGGTACACGCGCGACGCGGCGCTGCGCCAGAGCTTCCTCGAGCCGGGCACGGCGTTCATCGAGAAGCCCTTCAGCCCCGTCGCCCTGGCGCGCCGGGTGCGCGAGGTGCTCGACTCGCGGCCGTCCGCCAGGCAGCCCGCGTGAAGATGCCACGCGCCGGGGCCTAACGCCCGGCGATATTGCCGGGCCCGGCGGGGCGCCGTATGTTTGCGGGCCGAAAGGAACCTCCCCGCAAGGCACACTCAGCTCCCCCGGCCGTGTCCCTCCTCTCTCCGAAGGTGACCACGCGCAAGGCCCGTCTCTCGGCCGCGCGGCTGCTCACCCCCGTGCTCGTCCTCGCCCTCGCCTGCACGAAGGACTCGAATGCCCCGCCGCCGCAGACCGTGGACGTCTCGCTGCTCGTCGCTCCGACGGCGGTCTCGCTCAGCGAGGCGCGGACGGTGGACACGGTATACCTCACGGCCAAGCCGCAGGGCGCGACGGTGGATTGGCGGGTAGCGGCGAAGCCGGACTGGCTGACCGTCACCCCGAGCTCGGGCACCGTTCGGAGCTCCGTCGTCGCCGTCGTCGTCAGCGCGCCGCAGCTCGCGACGATGGAGCCGGGGTTCCTCAACGGCCGCATCGACTTCATCGCGAACGGCGCGGCCGCGTCGATCGGGGCGAACGCGGTCGTCCAGGCGAACCCGATCGTGCACCTGACGAGCGGCACCCTGACGATCCCGGAGACGAGCGATACCGCGCGCGTGACGCTCTCCAACACCGGCCGGGGGGCGCTCAACTGGTCGATCGCGTCCCCGCTGAACGGCGTGAGCGTGAGCCCGGCGAGCGGATCGCTCGCTACCGGACAGGCGGTGCAGCTGACGCTCGTCGCCGACAAGCGTCCGCTCCCCGTGGGCACGACGAGCGTCTCGTTCACGATCAAGTCGAACCAGAAGGCCGGAGACGTCGCGCTGCCGGTGAGCGTGGTCGTTCCCCCCTCCCCGGTGGCCGTGCTCTCGTCCGCGCGGCTGGTGTTCGCGGCCTCGGTGACGACCCGGACGGTCTGGCTGCGCAACATCGGGAAGGGCGCGCTGCACTGGACCGCGTCGGCGCCGGCGGGATGGGGCGCGGTGACGCCGTCGAACGGCACCCTCGCCGTCGGCGATTCGGTGGCGCTGGCGGTGACCGTGGATCACGCCGCCGCCGGGTCGCCGGACGCGACCGGGAACCTCGCCATCACTTCGGACGCGGTGAACGGGACGCAGCAGACGCGGATCGAGCTCACCGGCGGAAGCGGGCTGCCGTTAGGCCTCACGGTGCTCGGCCATCGCGTCGTCGACGCGGAATACAGCCCGGCGACGGGCGCGATCGTCACCGTCTCGGCGAACCCGGCGCGGCTGAACATCATCGACGTCGAGTCGGGGCTGATGAAGAGCGTCGACCTCGCGCTCCCGCCGGCGTGCGTCGCCGTGCAGCCCGACGGGCGATACGCCGCGGTCTGCCACAACGGGTTCATGAGCTACGTCGACCTGCTCTCGGCGCAGGTGGTGAAGACGTACGCGGTCACCGTCGACGCGCTCGACGCGGTGCTGCCCGGCAACGGGTGGATGTACGTCTTCCCGCGGCGCGACCAGTGGCAGTCCATCCACAATGTCGCGCTCGCGACCGGCGTCGAGTCGTCGTCGGGGACGATCTACGCGGGCGCGCTGGCGCGGCTCAATCGCGCCGGAACGGCGATGTACGTCCCGACGATGGGACTCTCCCCATCGAGCGTCGACAAGTACAGCGTCGCCAACGGCCCCGCGGCCGCGATGTGGGGCTCGCCCTACTGGGGTGAGCACAGCTACGGCAACGTCTGGCTCTCCGAGGACGGAACGCGCATGTACGCGGCGTCGAGCGAGGTGTTCCGCGCCTCCGACACGCGCGGCGACGACATGAGCTACGCGGGCTCGCTCCCCGGCTCCGGGCTCGTGTTCGGGGCCGCCGACTCGCGAGTCCGCGGGCGCGCCTACATCGTCAGCAACGACGCGTCGTATGGGCTGCGTGTCTACGACACGCAGTATCTGGCCTTCAAGGGCGTCGTGCCGCTGCCGAAGTTCCCGGGCGCGTCGAGTGACGTGCCGGCGCAGGGACGGTTCGTCTTCGCGAATCCCGACGGCAGCCGCGTCTACGTGCTCGAGCAGGCCGATCCGTCGGGCGGGTTGTCGAGCGACTGGGGGATCGCCGCGCTCAGTGCGCCGGAGCTTCCCTGACCTCGAAGGGCCACCGGGTCGTCCGCCAGGACCAGAGCAGGAACACCGCGGCACCGAGGAGCAGCGCGATGATCCCGAAGAGGATCACGCGCGGCTCCGTCGTCGCGAAGACGAAGATCCAGCCGAGCAGCGCGACGAGCGCGGGCAGGGGATAGAGCCACATCCGGTAGGGACGCTCCATCTCCGGCGCGCGGCGGCGGAGCAGGATCAGCCCGACCACCTGCCCCATGAACTGCACCACGATCCGCGTCACGATCATGGCGTCGATCACCGTGCCCAGGGAGAAGAACCCGGCGACGATCGAGATCGCGCCGAGGATGAGCAGCGAGACGTACGGGAAGTCCTTCGTCGGGTGCAGCCGGCCGAAGACGCGGAAGAAGTAGCCGCTCTCCGCCGCCGCGTACGGGATGCGCGAGTAGCCGAGCAGGAGCGCGAACACCGACCCGAACGCGGTCCAGAGGACGAGCAGCGTGAAGACCGTCGCGATCTTCGCCCCGTAGATCTTCTCCATGAAGATCGAGACGATGAAGTTCGCTTCCGCGTGCTCGCCCGCGGGCACGAACTCGCGCCAGGGGATCACGCCGATGATCGAGAGGTTGATCCCGAGATAGATCAGCGCGACCGCGGCGGTGCTGATGAGGATCGAGCGCGGGATCACCCGCCCGGGCTCGCGCACCTCGTCGCCGATGAAGCAGACGTCGTAGTAGCCGAGATAATCGTAGATCCCGATTCGCGACGCCGCGCCGAGCCCGAGGAAGAAGCCGAGCGAGAAGTCGAACGCGCCGGGCGGAAAGTCGAAGGCCAGCCGCGCGTCGAAGTGCATCGCGCCGGTCACGATCACGGCGAGCACGGTGACGAGCGTGCCCACCCACAGCGAGACGGTGATCTTCGCGATGGAGTGGATGCGGCGATACAGCAGCGCGACGTTGATCGCGCCCACCGCGACGACGAGCGCGATGACGCCGCCTCGCGTCAGCCCCTTCCAGATGTAGGTCGCGTACTGGCCGAAGCCGATGTACCCGGACGCGATCTCGAGCGGGCCGCTGAGCACGAACTGCCAGACGAAGAGGAAGGCCATCAGCCGACCCCAGCGCGTCCGGCCGAACGCTTCGCGAAGATACTGGAAGGAGCCCCCGGAGCCGGGCATTGCCGCTCCGAGCTCGCTCCAGACCATCCCGTCGCAGATGACGATGACCAGCGCGACGATCCAGCCGAGCATCGCCTGCGGGCCGCCCAGCGCGGTCATGAGGAGCGGGATCGTGATGAACGGGCCCGCGCCCATCATGTTCGTCATGTTCAGCGCCGTGGCCGGGAGCAGCCCGAAGCGCCGATGGAGCCGCGGCTGCTCGGGCGGCGTCTCTCCCTCCCTCGCGCGAGCAGCCGGCACAGTCATGCGATCAGCCCGCGCGCATGACGGTCGCGCAGTCGATCGTCCCCTTCAGGCCGACGCCGTCGGCGGTCTTCGCGTCGAAGGTCACTGTGCCCGTCGAGCCCTTGTCGTCGACGGTGACCTTGCCGCTCCCCTTCCGGTCCGAGGTGTTGACGTCGTAGCTCGTCGCGCCGTCGCCGAAGATCGGGCCGAAGCCGGCGGTGAGCTGGAACTTCGACGTCCCGCCGGCGGCCGCCTTGGCGTTCGGAACGATGAGCTGCAGGCTGCTGAACTGCTTCGCGTCCTTGGTGTCGATGGAGAACTGGTTCCCCCACGAGCCCTCGCCGGCGAGACCGTAGCTGCAGCCGCCGTCCTTCATCTCGGCGTCGTACGTCCCCGCATTCTTTCCGCCGGTCACCTCGAGGTGAACCTTCCCCTTGACGGCGGTGTTCAGCGCGTCGGTGACGTCGACGGCGCTCCCGCTGGCGTCGGCCTTCGCCTCGGCACCGCTGTCGGCGTCCTTCTTCGCGCACCCGACGGCGAGCGAGGCGATGACGAGCGTGGCGAGGGCGCGGCGCGCCTGCGCGGCGACCGGTGAGCGGACGAGGTGCGAGCGACTGACCATCGGGGCTCCTGGAAGGGGTGAGGTGAGATCGGCAGGGCGCCGCCGTGCCTAACGCGAGGCGGGCGCGGCCGGCACGGGGACAAGATGGCGCGCGCCGGACCGGTCGTCCAGAAGGCTTCCGCTCCTCCGGGGCGCCGCGGTACGTTCGACCGCGTCTCCGCGCGCCCACCCCAGCCTCCGAGGCCGTCATGCACACCCTCCGCTGGCCCTCGCTCCTCGCCGGCATCCTCGCCGCCGCTCCCCTCGCCGCGCAGGCGCGGACCACCGCTGAGCGGCTCGGCTACCCGGCCGACGCGAAGCTCCTCATCCTCCACGCCGACGATCTCGGCGTCGCGCATTCGGTCGACTCGGCGAGCCTCGCCGCGCTCAGCAGCGGCGCGATCTCGTCGGCTAGCATCATGATGCCCACGCCATGGGTGACCGAGGTCGCCGCGTACGCGCGCGCGCATCCGGACGCCGATCTCGGCCTGCACCTCACGCTCACCGCGGAATGGGCGACGTATCGCTGGGGAAGCGTCGCCTCGAGCGACCGCGTCCCGAGCCTGCTCGACTCAGCCGGCTACTTCCCGAGCGACGTGCCGCCGGTCGTCGCGCGGGCGAAGATGCCCGAGGTCGAGCGCGAGCTGCGCGCGCAGATCGCGCTCGCCCGTAAGATGGGGATCCGGCCGACTCACGTCGACAGCCACATGGGGACGCTCTTCGCGAACCCGCGGATGGTGGCGACGTACATGAAAGTCGCGCGCGAATATCGCTACCCCTTCCTCGCCGCGCGCAGGCCCCCGGGATGGATCGCGCCCCTCCCGCTCGCCGCGAGCGAGATCGTTCCCGACACGGTGATCATCGCCGGCGACGAGGTGCCGCGCGACCGGTGGAAGGAGTTCTACCTCGACGCGCTGGCGAAGCTGAAGCCCGGGGTCACCGAGATCATCGTCCACCTCGGCTTCGACGACGCCGAGCTGCGCGCGGTGACGGTGAACCACGAGCCCTACGGCGCCGCGTGGCGCCAGCGCGACTACGACGTCGTGACGAGCGCCGAGTTCAAGAAGGCGCTCGCCGACAACCACATCGTGCTGATCGGGTGGAAGGATCTCGCGAAGGCCGCGGCGGCGAGATGACGCGACTCGGCTTCATCGGCATCGGAACGCACCATGTGGCGCGATGGCTCCTCGCCTCAACGAGCCGGGTCGGCGATTGTTTTTCCGGTGAACTACAGACGCGGATCTGGGCGGATCGGGCGGATCGACGCGGATCTTTTGTGACTACTGCTCGGCGGTGATCACAGGAGCCGTGGAGCTACGGGAGGTGCTCGTGTGGAGAGCTATCGCGCCTGCGAACGTCTCCCCCGGCCTCCACGGCTCCCTGTTATCCAAAGCCAAGGCCGAGAATGATTTTGGGGCCCGCCGGGTGAGATCATCTCGCCAAGCGCGCCCCAAAAAAATCACGAGCAAGAGCAGTATCCGCGTCGATCCGCCCGATCCGCCTCCATCCGCGTGAGTAGTTCACAGCCACGGTCCCGGCCCGCCAAGTACGACCTCAGCAACGCGCCCGGAGCGTTCCGATGCCAACCCCGCCGAGCACGTGGCCCGGCAAGGCTACACCCCCTTCAGCGCCTCCGTGAGCGCGGAGAGCGACTTCCTCGCGTCCCCGAAGAGCATCTGCGTGTTCGGCGCGTAGAACAGCTCGTTGTCGACGCCGGCGAAGCCGGCGCTCATGCCGCGCTTCATCACGATCACGTTCTTCGCGTGGTCGGCGTCGAGGATCGGCATCCCGAAGAGCGGGCTGCCGCGGTCGGTGCGCGCGGCGGGGTTCACCACGTCGTTCGCTCCGACGACGAGCGCGACGTCGGTGTGGTCGAACTCGGGGTTGATCTGCTCCATGTCGAGGAGCTGGTCGTACGGGATGTCCGCCTCGGCGAGGAGCACGTTCATGTGACCGGGCATGCGGCCGGCCACGGGGTGGATCGCGTACTTCACCTCGACGCCGCGCTTCTCCAGCTCCGTGCTCAGCTCCTTCACCTGGCGCTGCCCCTCGGCCACCGCGAGCCCGTAGCCCGGGATCACGATCACGCGGTTGGCGAACGCCATCGCGACCGCCGCGTCCTCGGCGGACGTCTGACGTACCGGGCGCGCGACCGCCTTGCCCGCGGCCGCCGTCTGCGCGCCGAAGCCGCCGAACATCACGTTGGTCAGCGGCCGGTTCATCGCGCGGCTCATGAGCAGGGTGAGCAGCGTGCCCGACGCGCCGACGAGCATCCCGGCCACCACGAGCACCTGGTTGCCGAGCACGATGCCGGTGAGCGCCGCGGCGACGCCGGTGAGGGAGTTGAGCACCGAGATCATCACCGGCATGTCGCCGCCGCCGATCGGCAGCACGACGAGCACGCCGAGCAGCAGCGCGACGCCAAACAGCGCCCACACCGTGGACGCCGCGAGCGCGCCGCTGGCGATCCACGCGCCGAGCGCGACGATCGCCAGCGCCAGCAGGCCGTTCACGAGGTGGCGCCCGGGGAAGAGCAGGGGCCGCCCGGGGAGGATCTCCTGGAGCTTGCCGAAGGCGACGAGGCTGCCGGTGAAGGAGATCGCGCCGATCGCGATGCCTAACGCGCCGGAGACCGCCGCCCCCGCGCCGGGCTGCACGGCGTGGTTCGCCGCGCGGATGAACTCGGCGATCGAGACGAGCGCCGCGGTCGCGCCGCCCATCCCGTTGAACAGCGCGACCATCTGCGGCATCGCCGTCATGTGGACGCGCCGCGCGCTGTAGATCCCGATCGCAGCGCCGATCGCGGTGCCGATCGCGATCTCCCACCACGAGATGATACTCCGGTCGAGGAGCGTCGCGACGAGCGCGACGAGCATCCCGATCGCGGCGAGCCGGTTCCCCGAGCGTGCGGTGCGCGGGGTGCTCAGCCGCCGCAGCCCGAAGATGAAGAGCAGCGCGGCCGCGACGTAGCTCAGGCTGATGACGGTGAAGCGCAGGTCGCCGCTCATGGCTTCACCTTCGCGCCGTTCTCCCTCGCCTTGCCGTTGCTCTCCGCCGCGCCCTTCGCGTCGCGTCCCTTGAACATCTCGAGCATCCGGTCGGTGACGACGAAGCCGCCGAAGACGTTCGCCGCGCCGAGCGCCACGGCGACCACGCCGAGCACGCGCAGGAGCGGAGTGTCCGCGCTCCCGGCGACGAGCATCGCGCCGAGCATCACGATCCCGTGGATCGCGTTCGTCCCGGACATCAGCGGGGTGTGCAGCACCGCCGGCACCCGCGCGATGACCTCGAAGCCGACGAAGGCGGCGAGGATGAGGACGTAGATTCCGAGTACGAGCTCCTGACTCACTTTGCGGCTCCCGGCTGCGATGGGGCGGACGCGGGTCTTCCCGGCGGGTAGAGCACCTGCCCCGCGTGCGTGACGCAGGCGCCGCGGATGATCTCGTCGTTCATGTCGATGTTCAGCGTTCCCTTCGGCGCGATGAGCTCGACGAGCGAGGTCACGTTCCGCGCGTACATCTGGCTCGCGTGCACCGCGAGCTCGCTCGGCAGGTTGAGGGGCGCCATCACGGTCACGCCCTTCACGACCTCGGTGCGTCCGGGCTGGCTCGCCTCGCAGTTCCCGCCGCTCTCCGCGGCGAGGTCGACGATCACCGAACCGGGCCTCATCGCGCCGAGCGTCTCCTGCGTGATCAGCACCGGCGCCGGCCGGCCGGGGATCTGCGCGGTGGTGATCACCGCGTCCGCCTCGGACACGTGCCTGGCGATGAGATCCATCTCGCGGCGGAGGTGGTCGGCGGAGAGCGCCTTCGCGTACCCGCCCGCGTCCTCGGCGTCGTGAGACTCCAGCTCGAGCGACACGAACTTCGCGCCGAGGCTCTTCACCTGCTCCTCCACGGCGGGGCGCGTGTCGAACGCCTCGACGACGGCGCCGAGGCGCTTCGCCGTGGCGATCGCCTGCAGCCCGGCCACGCCGGCGCCGATGACGAGCACCTTCGCGGGACGGATCGTTCCCGCGGCGGTCATCAGCATCGGGAAGAACTTCGGGAGCGCGTTCGCCGCGAGCAGCGCTGCCTTGTAGCCGGCGATGGTCGCCTGCGAGGAGAGCGCGTCCATCGACTGCGCGCGGCTGATGCGCGGCACGAGCTCCATCGCCAGCGCGGTGACGCCGCGCGCGGCGAGCTTGTCGAGGGCGCCGGCGTCCGTTCCCGGCTTGAGAAAGGCGATGAGCACCGCGCCCTGGCGATACAGCTCGGCCTCGCTCGCCTCGGCGGCGAAGCTCCAGATCGGACGCTGCACCTTCAAGATGGCGTCCGCGTCGCGATAGAGCGCCGCGGGCTCGCGAACCATCGTCGCGCCCACCGCCGCGTAGGCGGCGTCGGCGAAGCCGGCGCTCTCCCCCGCGCCCGTCTGGATGCTGATCGCGTGGCCGCCCTTGATGAGGCGGGCGACCATGTCGGGCGTGAGCGCCACGCGGCGCTCGCCGGGAGTGATCTCTCGTGGGACGGCTATCCGCATTCGTCGTGTAGTTGGGGTCCTGCAATCGACGGTCGACGACGAGAGGAAGTTACGCTCTCGTCGGGCGGCTGCTGTCGGGGCGGCGCCCCGATCGGGAAGGTGTTACCCCCTTCGGCGCCGTAGGGGTTTGCGGCGCAGTGGCCCGCCGGTCAGCGGGCGCTGGGGCTTCCGCGTCGCGACGTTCCACGACGCGGAGCCCCGATCGCCAGTGCGGCGGCGCTAGAAGAGTCGCAGGCGCGACTTCTGGCCGCGCTCGTAGCAGGGCGTGGTGCCCGCGAGCACGCTGTCGGGAGCGGCGCAGGTTCGTCGGACGAAGCCCGTGTCCATCGGCGCCGCGATTCGTACCGCGGTGGCCATGAGATGGGGCTGGACGACTTCCGGTTGGGCGTGACAGCCGATCGTTCCGAGCACGGCCACGGCCACGATGAGCGGTACCTTGCGCATGAGACTCCCCGTTCGATCCGGGGAGCCACAACGCGCGATCCGTGCCAGCGCGCGGGCGCGCTCAGCGCCCCATCACTCGGTCGCGTCGGCGGTCGGCGGGGCGGGCTGCGCCTCGTCCTCGGCGCGGCGCTCGTCGCGGCGCTGCTGCCGGTCGGCGCGCTTCGCGTCCTTCTTCGCCTTGCGCTCCTGCTCCTTCTTCCGCTTCTCGAAATCGTAGTTCGGCTGACGGGCCATCGGTGTGGAGACTCCGCTCCATTCATGCGGCTGGGGGGACGAGCGCGTGGCGGCTCGATGTGACCTCCACAATCTATCGCCCCGCGCCGGTTGTCGCTCGCCGCGATCGCGCGATCAGGGGGTGGAAAACGTGATGTTCACCATCGTGCTGTCGGTCACCGGCTTCAGCGCGTGCACCGTCACCTGCGACGGGACGCTCACCGAGTCGAGCACCGCGCCGCCAGCTGTCGTGCGCAGGGCGCGCACCACCATGCGAATGGAGCTCTCCGGCATCGCATGGACGGCGAAATCGAGCGCGTAGTGGCCGGCCGCGTCGGTCACCACTCCCCGGGTGTTCTCGGTCTGCACGAAGACGTCGGGGAGGGGCGTGTGGCCGGACGATTCGGCCACCCCGTAGATGCGGCCGTACACCGTGGGGAATCCCGGGTCGCAGCACTCGGTGCCCGAGCAGCCCGCGAACACGATGCAGGGAACGACGAAAAGGGCGATCCGCGAAGGAACGTGGCTCACATGATCTCCGCTGGTGGCGGTGTGCGGCGCGCCGTCAGATCCATCGGCGCACGCGCGCGCGATAGGCGCGATAGTCGTCGGGAAACGCGCTCGCCAGATATCGCTCCTCGCGCGCGATCACCAGCCGATCGACGGCGACGATCACGACGGGGACCAGAACGAGCATCCACCAGCTGTTCAGCCAGAGCGCGAACGCGAGGTAGAAGAATACCAGCGAGACGTACATCGGGTTCCGCGTCCGCCCGTAGATGCCGGTCGTCACGAGCGCCGACGCCGGCCGGTTCGGGATGAGCGTGGTGCGCGCGCGACGGAAGCCGGTCGCCGCGCTCGCGAAGATCAGGAGATAGATGAGCGCGCACACGGCGGCGAGAACGCCACGCCACGACGCGTGGCCCGCCGTGATCGGCCACGGGCGCCACCGCTGGAGCGCCCACCCGGCGAGGATGCCGAGTGCATACACGAAGGGCGGCGGGAAATGCACCCCGGCACTGGCGCGCGCCGTCGCGGGCGCGGCGGCGGCTGGATCGTGTGACATGGCAAACCTCGCGGTGGTGATATCCAGCGCTTCGTCTTGCGATCGTTCGCGGCGTGGATCAACATTGCCACGCCAGCCTCGCGCCGGACGTCCAGTGACTCCGGCGCACTTCCCCTGCCGATCACTCATGGCCAACCGCGGACAGCTCGTTCTCGTCCTCCTGCTCGCCGCGTGCGGGCGCGACATCGCCGACACCGGCGGCGGGCCGCCCGATCCCGGACCGCCGAACCCGCAGGGCGTGTCCGTGCTCACCCAGCACAACGATCTCTCGCGCTCCGGCTGGAACGATCACGAGGCGCTGCTCACGACGAGCAACGTCAACGCGCAGAGCTTCGGAAAGGTGTCCACCCTCCCCGTGGACGACCAGATCTACGCCCAGCCGCTCGTCGCCGGGAAGATCGCGATCGGCGGGGGCGAGCACAACGTCGTGTACGTCGCCACCGTCAACAACAGCGTCTACGCCTTCGACGGCGACAACGGGCACCTCTACTGGCAGCGGAACTACACCGCCGCCGGGATGCGCCCGCCGCGGAACATCGACATGACGGGCGCCTGCGGCGGCCAGTACGCCGACTTCAGCGGAAACATGGGGATCGTCGGCACCCCCGTCATCGACGCCGGTCACAAGGCGATCTACTTCGTCGCCCGCAGCACCACCGGGAGCGACTACGTGCAGTACCTGCACGGCGTCGACATCGTCACGGGAAACGAAGTCGCGGGGAGCCCGGTGAAGATCGCCGCGACGTACGCGGGGAGCGGCGACGGAAGCGCGAACGGGGTGATCACCTTCGACGCGAAGCGGCAGAACCAGCGTCAGGCGCTGACGCTCGTGAACGGCGTCGTCTACGTCAGCTTCTCCTCGCACTGCGACTGGGGCCCGTACCATGGCTGGGTCCTCGGCTACGACGCGGCCACGCTGCAGCAGCGGACGGTGTACAATGCGACTCCCGACGGCGCCGCGGCCGGGATGTGGGAGAGCGGGATGGGGATGGCCGCCGACGCGCAGGGAAGCCTCTACGTCGTCACCGGCAACGGCACCGTGGGACGCGGCGGCGACCCGACCAGCCTGAGGAACCGCGGCGAGAGCGCGCTGAAGCTCATCCCCTCCGGCTCGACGCTGCAGGTCGCGAGCTGGTTCACGCCCTCGAACTACCAGTTCCTCGAGAACAACGACCTCGATTACGGCGGGATGGGCGCGCTGCTCATCCCCAACGCGAACCTCTTCCTGACCGGCGCGAAGGACGGCTCGCTCTACCTGCTGAACAAGGACGACATGGGCGGCTTCCAGCCGTCGTCGAACCGCGTCCAGCAGACTATCGCGCTGAACCCGGGCGCCAACATGCACTGCCAGGCCGCGTACTACGGCGGCGCGGGGACGGAGTACGTCTACGTCTGGTCCGAGAACGATGCGCTGCGCGCGATCCCCTTCGACCGCGCCGCCGGGCTGCTCGACCAGAACGGCGAGAAGGTCTTCAGCTCGCAGGGCCCGACGGGGCAGAGCGGTGCCGTGCTCTCCGTCTCCTCCGACGGCAACACCGCGGGCACCGGGATCCTCTGGGCCTCGTACGCGACCACCGGCGACGCGGAGCACGCGGTGAGCCCCGGCATCCTCCGCGCATTCGACGCGAGCGACGTCACCAAGGAGCTGTGGAGCAATCGCGAGGTGGCCGGCCGCGACGCGCCCGGGAACTACGCGAAGTTCGCGTCGCCGACGGTCGCCAACGGGCGCGTCTACCTCCCGACGTTCTCGAACCAGGTCGTCGTGTACGGGCTGCTGCGTTAGGCGCTACCTCAGCGCGGCCGCCGCATCGCGGCCGTCCCGCCGCGCGCCATCAGGTCCCGGTACGTCACGAGCCGGATCTTCCCCGTGCGCACCAGCTGCGCGAGCTCGGGCGAGAGCATCGTCTCCAGCTCCGCCTTCCGGTGCGCGACCACGCCCGCGCCGGGGGCATTCTGTTCCGGCGCGTTCGTGTCGTAGATCGCCTCCATCTCCGGCGTCCGCTCGGCGACGTGGACCTCGACGAGATTGACGGTGTCGCGCTTCGCCGCGGCGAGGTGCGAGAGAAGCACCGTCGTCTTCGCGTTCACCGGCTCGCCCCAGAGCGTGAAGTAGTCCTCGCCGAAGTAGGTCGAGATGCCGAGCCCGTACTTTCGCGCGACGCGCTCGGTCACCTCGCGAAGCTGCGGCGTCGCCCACGCCGTGCCCATGTGCGCGTCCACATAGCTGATCTTCAGCCCCGACGCCAGCGCGCGCTCCACCTGCGCGCTCAGCTCGCGCTCCACCTCGCCGAGGTCGTACGCGCTGGCGAGGAACTCGCTCCCCGAGGAGCGAAGGTACCCGGCGCTGTCGACGAGCGAAGGGACTCCGCCCTTTCCGAGCACCGGCCCCCAGCGATAGCCGCGCCACTCGGAGTTGAGCGCGAGATGCACGCCCACCGCGATCTGGGGGTTCTTCTTCAGGATCTCCACTGCTTCCTGATACCACGGGCAGGCGAAGAGCACCGAGACCGAGATCGGCATCTTCGTCGCGCCGACCTCCTCGATCGCCATGTTCACCGAATGGTTCATCCCGATGTCGTCGAGACGGAGGAGCACTTCGGGCGCGGGCGACTGCGCGGAGACGATGTGCGCCGGCACCGCGAGGGCGGCCAGGGCGATCGAAAGCAGGAAGTGGCGGAAATGTGCTGTCATTGGACGCTGATGAAGTGCACGGTACGATGGCTCGCTGGTCCCTCGATCATGCACGCGCGTCGGTGGGGAAGGGAAGGCCGCCGCTCAGCGCACCGGCTCGTAGGTCGCCACGACGACGCCGTTCGGCGTCGTGCTGCTCGCGACGAGCCGCAGCGTCGCCTCCGCGCCGCCGTCCTCGAACAGCCTGCGCCCGGAGCCGAGCACGAGCGGGTGCACGAGAAGAACGAGCTCGTCGACGAGTCCTTGCTGCATGAGCGACCGCACGAGCTGACCGCTGCCGAGGATCAGGAGGTCCTTCGTCTGCTCCTCCTTGAGCCGCGCCACCGCCGCGGGAACGTCGCCGTCGAGGAGGATCGAGTTGATCCACGGAAGCGGCGCCGCGAGCGTGCGCGAGGCGACGTACTTCGGCGTCGCGTTCAGCCACGGCGTGAAGGGGCTGTCCGGGCGTGCCGGCCACGTGTTCGCGAAGTCGACGTACGTGCGGCGGCCGAGAAGCAGTGCGCCCGCGCGCCCGAACACCTCGCCGGCGTGCGCCATCGCCGCGTACGGCGCGCCCCAGCCGCCGTGGGTGAAGCCGTCGCGCGGGTCCTCGTCCGGCCGTCCCGGCGCCTGCATCACTCCATCGAGCGTGAGGTTGGTGCAGACGACCACTCTGGCCATGGGTGCGCGCTGGGAAAGGGTTGCCGGCTTCCTACGGCTGCCGCGCGAGCGCGGCCTGCAGATGCTTCGTCTCGAGCCCGCAAGCGCCGACGTGCGGCGTCACGCCCATCTGGGCCCAGGGCTGATAACCCGCGCGCTCGATGTAGACGTCGTAGGTGCCGCGCCTGCCGAGCGCCGCCCCGAGCGTCGTCGCGGTGTCGTTAGGCGGCAAGCCGCGCCAGCCAACGACGCGGAGCGAGTCGGCGAAGGTCCCGTCGCGCACGATCCCCTTCGCGTCCCGCGCGATCGGCAGTCCGGTGCTCGCGTCGGTCACGTCGACCTCGATGGCCCGCTGGATCCACGCGGGGCAGATGACCCCGCCGTTGTCGGTGGGCGAGTCGCAGCCGGCGAGGCAGACGAGGAGGATCGGAAGGAAGCGTGAGATGGTCATGCGCTGCTGAACCATTCGGGCTCTCATGTGCAGGCGCCGACGAAGACGAAGGTCGGCTCGACGTCCTTCGAGTTGACCCAATCTGGCGATCCCCCTTGGAAATGGGAACAGCGATGTCGTCCCGGAATGATTCCGATTGGAGCTCTTGACATCCATAACTAATTGGTTATCATAACTCCATGGTTATGCACAGCGAGCCATGACGTCCTCCCAGCGCCTCGACGCCACCTTCGCGGCCCTCGCCGACCCCACGCGCCGCGCGATCCTCGCCCGGCTCGCCCGCGGGGACGCCTCGGTCGCGGAGCTGGCGGAGCCCTTCGCCATGAGCCAACCCGCGATCTCCAAGCACCTCAAGGTGCTGGAGCACGCCGGCCTCGTCTCGACCGCGCAGGACGCGCAGCGCCGGCCGCGCAGGCTCGAAGGCGCGCGACTCGGCGAAGCGACCGCTTGGCTCGAGGAATACCGGCAGTTCTGGGAGCGACGTTACAGGGCCCTCGACGACCTGCTCGACGAGCTGCAGGGCAAGCCTTCGAGGTCGAGACGCAAGCGCCGCTAGCCGAATCCCGCACCGCACCCATTCCGAGGATTTCACGCATGACGACTGCCATCAACGACAAGGCGCAGGTCTCGCTGCCGAGCGACACGGAGGTGCGCGTCACGCGCGACTTCAGGGCGCCGCGCACGCTGGTCTGGCGGGCGCATACCGAGCCTGAGCTCTTTCGACGCTGGATCGGGGGCTATCCGGGGTGGTCGATGCCGGTGTGCGAGATGGATGTCCGCCCCGGCGGCAAGTATCGCTGGCGCTGGCGCATGGACGAGGGCGGCAAGGAGTTCGGCTTTTACGGCGACTACCGCGAAGTCGATGCGCCCAGGGAGATCGTTCAGGCGGAATACTACGATCCCGGCGACTTCGGCGGCGCGATGCCCGCGAAGGATCCGGCCATCACTCGCACGACGTTCACCGAGAAGAACGGCGTCACCACGCTGGTCGTGCTGATGGACTACGGTTCGAAGGAAGCGCGCGACGCGGCCATCTCCACGGGCATGACGGACGGCATGGAGACGAGCTATGCGCGCCTCGACACGCTCGTCGCCGAGCAGCAGCGGGGATGAGGCGACCGGAAGGCCTCGTCAACGACCGGTCTCCGCCTCGGCTGGCGAACGTCTCGTGAGCACGACATGGGTCGCGGCGGCGGTCGGTACGTGGGCGGTGCACTGATAGCCCAGCGCCGTGAGATCGAGGTCGCGCAGCAGATGCTCGCCGGAGCCGAGCAGCCTGGGCGCGATGGCCAGGTGCAGCTCGTCGATGAGACCCGCCTCGAGATACTGGCGGATCGTCGACACGCCGCCGCCGATCTGCACGTCCTTTCCCTGCGCCGCCTCCGTCGCCCGTTCGAGCGCCTCCCGCGCCCCGCCCGTCACGAAGTGGAACACGGTGCCGCCTTCCATCCGGACCGGTGGCCGGCCGTGATGAGTCAGGACGAATACGGGGCCGTGGTACGGCGGGTTCTTTCCCCACCAGCCGCGCCAGGCGTCGTCGGGCCACGCGCCACGGATCGGGCCGAACATGTTGCGCCCCATGATCCACGCGCCGACGCCCACCCCGAAGCGCGCTGCGAAATCGTCATCGACGCCGACGGTGCCGCCCGTCCTGCCGATCATGCTCTGGAAGGTGCGGGTCGCGATGAGCCAGTCGTGCAGCGCTTCCCCACCGACGCCGAGGGGTTCCTCGCGCGTCTGACGCGGGCCAGCGCCGTAGCCGTCGAGCGAGATCGTGAAGCTGTGCACGCGTACGCGAGGCATGGCCTTCTCCCAGGTGAGGGTGGCGATCCGGGGACTGTAACCCCTGCACTCACGACGAACGACGGGGGCGAAATTCGACAGCGTCCCTTCCGGGGCGAGCTTTCGTCCGCTTCAGCGCCAGGATCCCACCCCACGCGGACAGGCAATCGACCGCCGGCTGACTCACCCGCCAGTGATCCGTGGCGTCGATATGCGGAGGGGTCGTCAGGCGCGAGGCGCGTAGCGGCCTAACGCGTAAGATGGGCCGCGCGGACTCCTCAGCGTGGCCCCGTCAGCTTCGGCACCACGTCAGGCCGCCGGCGACCGGTGCTCGGCGCGGCGCACCCGCACGTACGCCCACGCCGCGATCGCAAGGCAGACCATCGCGGCGAGAAACCCCTCGCACCAGACCTGGCGCGACAAGCGATCCTCGGCCAGGAGCAGCGCAGCGACGCCAAACACCCCGAGCGCGCCGGCGATCGCGCCGCCAATGGCGAACCCCGGGAGCTCACGCCGCAGGAGGCCGCGCCGCGCATCCATACCTGCGGCGACGCCGAGCAGGCCGAGAGCACCTGTCAGATAGACGTTGATCCAGTCCGCGAGATCGACCGCGGCAGGCCAGAGGTGGTCGGCGGCGCGCCAGAGCAGAAAACTCGCCACGACCAGGGCGCCAGTCGCGCGGAGCCACGGCAGGCGGACCCCACGCCGGGCGCGGCCCATCACGCGCAGCGCCTCCTCGATGGCGACACTCGCGACGGCCACGACCACGAGCGGTCCTTTCGCCGCCCGCCACGCGGCGGGAATGAGATGGAGGGAGAGCGCGGCCGCGCCGAGGCCCAGCGCCCCAAGGCTGCCGAGCGCGAGACGCCCCAGGTGATTCCGGATGCGTTCCAGTGCGCGTGGCGACTCGGTGTCGCGGGAGGGTGAGATCTGGCTCATCGAAACCTCGATCGTGGCCCGACGTCCTGGGCAAACTGTGATGCGGTCTCATGATGGGGCGCCGGAGGCGCCACTTTCAATAGCGTGGCCTAGTCAGCCTCAGCGCCACGTCAGCCGGCAGGCGCGTCGACGGCCGGACGGTGCTGCCACGGACGGCGCTCGATGAGCCACGACACCGTCACTCCCACGAGCACGATGGGAATCGACAGGTACAGCACTGCGGCGAGCAGCAGTGCGTTGCCCAGGTTGGTGGTGGCTCGGCGGACTGCGCTATCGAACGCGGGAGGGCCCTTGATCGTCGTCACGTTACCATGCGTCTCCCACGTGACCCCGAGGGAGTCACGAAGCAGGGCCTGGATCGCGGCCTTCTGCGCTGGCGTAATCGCCTGCGGCGGTCGCTCGAGGCCGCGAGCCACGCTGTCCTCGTATGCCTGCCACTGCCGCCGGCTCCGATCTGCCCACAGCCGCAGCTCTCGCTCTCGAGGCGACTCCGTCAGGCGCGAGTATGCCGCGGTACCGGCGAGCAGGACGAGCTCTGCGCCGATCCCGATGAGCCACATAGTCAGGATCCGTCTGGTGGACCAGTCTCGCAATGCCATGCGCGGGGTACTCATCCTCGTGCCGTGCACGCCTCCGCAAAGCCGCGGGGCGTCCGCATAGTGTGCACGCAGCGCGCACGAATCAATCGCAACCCCGTGTCAGCTTCAGCGCCACGTTAGATGGCTTCCTCAGCGATGCTGCGTGGCGGACGAATCAACCACGATGGAGTCCAGCAAGGCGAGCCGATGGCCATCCCACACGTAGTAGTACGAATAGACGTCTTCGCAGATCGGGCGCATCCACCCCTCTTGGCATAGCTCGATGACATCTCCAGGCGGCTCGACCACGAGGAGGCGACTGTTTGGCCGGAACGCGATCCCCGACATCGCCGCGATGTCGGGCATGTAGACCTGCCCCGTGGCGGTTGTCACGATGGCGAAAGTATGACACGGGCTCCCGCAACCCCACTCGACGACGCGATACCCTCCCGCGAAGTTCGGTGGGCCATCCGCGCCCTCGCGGAGCACCGTGCGGAACTCGCGCGCGCCCGGCGACGACCTGAGGTCGACGGGCGCGACAGGGCCATGATAGATAGAGTCGGCCGGGAATGCCTCAAACCTCGGCCGGGGCCGCACCGCGATGCGGGCCGCGCTATCAGTCGGCCGCTGTGCGGGCTGCCGTGTGCAACCGAAGACGAGTAGGAGCGCGGCGAGCTTGCTCTTCATGAATCACTGTGGTCATCTAACGCCCACGCTAAGCTGTAAGCGCCCGATTGCCCAAGCGTGTACTACCCACCCTGGTTACTGCTCTCCAGCCACGAAACTGCGATGCTATGAGCGCTTGTCAGCTTCAACGCAACGTTAGACCGCTCGGTCGCGATGTGGGCGCGTCGGCCCCGCGCTAGTTGTCGCCGGCCCGGCGGCGGACCTCAGCCTGGCACGCGTCGCAGAGCGAGGCCGTCCGAGCGCCCGCGTCGGGCGGCGGCGCGTCCTGGCCTGCGACGAAGCGGACGAGCGCCGTCCCGGCCCGCGCGCCGCAGCGGGCACAGCGCGCCGGAGCCACGGGCGTTGAATCTCTAGGCTTCGAGAACCACCCCATGTGCGCCTCCTCTCGAATGTGATCGGCCAGCCCGACCGTGCACTGCGTAGCGGCCTAACGCCTAGAGCTAAGCTGCGGGGCTTTCTCATAATGGTGGGCGCGGAGCGCGAGCTTCAATATTGATCGCCTGACAGCTTCAGCGACACGTTAGGCCGCCGGCGCCCGCTGGGCGAGTAGTACAAGCCCCGCGGCGATCAGTGCCCCGTATGCTGCCCCGAGGCCCACGACTGTGACGTTCCGCCAGTCGACAACCATTGTGATACCGATCTGCACAGCGTCCCACACGAGGAGCAGTACCGGAAGACTCGCGCCGCTGATCGCCCCCCACAAGATTACCCGACGTACGACGAGCTGCCCGATCGCCCCTCCGCGCTCGGCGGTCGCCAGTAGCGCCGCGAACACGACGCCACTGCCTGGCCCCCACAACCCCGCCGTGAGCACGCCGTAGCGAACGGCGCGGAGGACTTGGCTCCATGCCACGGAGTGGTGCGGTGGTTCGAACAGGATGGCGAGATGGGCTGTGATCGCGAAGGGCAACCATAGCACCATCCAAAGCAGGGTCATCACGCTGATCGCCCGGGCGCGGACCATTTCCTTCATTGCTGGCGAAATCCCTTGGGTCGGCCTAACGCCCCCGCTAAGCTGCGAGGGCTGCCTCATAATGCGGGCGCGGAGCGCCCGCGTTCAATAGCGAGACCTCGTCAGCTTCAGCGCCACGTTAGACGGCCTAGGGTATGACCGTCACGCGGACAGTCGCTCCATCAGGCAAATCACGGATCTGACGGTGCATCTCGCCAGTAGCGGCGGCGTGCTCGCAGATGGGCAGTGCGACTCGGTTCTCCGCTGTGTAGGTGCCGCCGAGGACCGGAAGGCTCTTGAAGCCGAGACACTGGGCCGCGCCCAGAGGTCCGTACAGCTCCTCGAAGGCTTGTACCACTGGCGCCATCAGCAGTTCGTCGGCGCGCGCCCGATTCCCGAGTAGGTCATCGAAGGCGGCCTGCGAGGTTCCGACCCTCTCTGCCTCGGCAGCGCCGGTATCGAGGCGCCAGACCTGGCCCGTTGTATCGGCATAGAACAAATCGCCCGCCGAGGACCATCCGCAGCAACGCGGGTGCCCGCCGACTAGCCATCGCCATTCAGCGAGGAGATCAGGCGACTCGGAAGTGGCCTTATGATACACGTTGGAGGCCGTCTAACGCCCAAGCTAAGCTGCAAGGGCTTCTCATAATGTGGCGCCGGAGGCGCCACCTTCAATAGCGTGCCCTTGTCAGCTTCAGCGATACGTTAGGCCGGATCGTCGGGGGCGAAAGCCCCACGGCCGGCCGACTCGCCTCCGGCGAGACGACTCCGGCGCGAGACTCCCGGCGCGCGAGGCTCGTGGCGAGATACCTGATGCGTCGGCACGCGTGGGCCGGCGGACCGACTCTGGTGCACTGAGACCGGCGCATCGACTCTGGCGCCGCGATGCACGCAGCGCCCCGTCGTTCCATCCCGCCGTTCAACGCCGTTGCGACCGGCGCCGCGGCTCGAGCGCCACGCCCCTAAACCATCTCGGCTCGTGCCCCGCGATCTCGGCCTAACGCCCCAGCTAAGCTGCGGGGCTTTCTAAACCATGCAGCCGCGAAGCGGCTGCCTACCGAAACTAAGCCCCGTCAGCTTCAGCGCCACGTTAGACGGCATCTCGCTTATGGACGCACCTGCACTGGCACTGGCGGCCAACCCGGATCCGCCTCGAGAGCGACGCTCTTCCCCAACGCCACGGCGTCTGCCACGGCCCGACTCAAGAGTGCGGTACGCGAACACAAGGCGGTGCCGAGCTGACCCCGCTCGTCAGCAACTGCGTACACAAAATAGGTATGGTTTCGCTCGAATGGGAAACCACACGCCGAAGTTGAGGCTGCAGTTCGCACCTCTAGACGCCGCACCGGCTTTCCCTTCCAGACCTGCTCCACGGCGAATATCACCGCGCGCTCTGCGCCGAAGCGTCCACTGACTGTGCGCCACCCGAGGACGCGGCCTGCAAATACGACGGACGAAAGGCGAGCCGCAGTTGCCGCGTCGCCCGGACCCGCGCAGCTACACGCATGCGCGGCCACTGGCGCGAGGAGGAACAGCCCGGTCGCGAACGTGGTGAGCGAGCGAAAGGTCATGAACGGCGAGAGGGATTCGCGTATGTCCGTCTAACGCCTGTTAGACAGAACAATCTAAAAAATTATCACTGCTTACAATGGCGCCAATTCCCACACCCCCGCAACCGCGCCACGGCCCATCTCTCACCGCTTCACGACTTACACTCCTCCACCATCGCTACCCGCCGGAATTGGACTGCGAGTAATCTCCATAACTCCCCGCGCGTTATCCTGCGCGGGGTCGCTCGCTCCCGCGCTCGCACCCGCGGCCTCAGCCCCCCTCGCGCCCATCCGCATCCCCGAGCGACTTCCGGAACTGCACTACCCGGTCCACCTCCTCGTACCCCGCGTGCGCGTGCGCCGCGTGGCTCACGGCGTTCTCCAGCGTCGCGTCCGAGGCCATCTCGCGGTAGCCGCGAGCCCGCGCCCAGTCCTCAGCCGCGGCGAGCAGCGCGCGGCCGATGCCGCGACGGCGGACGTCCGCGTCCACGTACCATGCCTCGATGTAGCCCACAGGGCTCGTCGCGCACCCGTCGGCGTACCGACGGGCGCCCACCTCCACGAAACCGGCGAGCGAGTCGTCGCCGCGGTCGGCCACGAACACGGCGGCGTCCTCGCGCGCGCGATGCTCGATCATCCCCGCCGCCAGATCATCGGCCGGATAACTCGGAAAGAGAGAGATGCTCATCAGCAACCAATCGGCCCAATCGGAGTCCCGGTACTCACGCGTGCGCACCAGGATCCTCGCGTCGTCGGCGCGCTCCGCCGTCACGGCGCGACCGCGGTGTTCTGCGAGGCGACGATCAGCCACCGTCGGCCGCGGCGCACCAGCACGTGGCGCATCCGCGTTCGGAGGACGCCGGGCGCGGTCGCCGAGATGCCGGCGGGAAGCGCGGCGAATCCGGTGATCTCGATGTCCTCGTCGGCAACCGCGATGTGGGCGCCGAGGAAGCGCAGCCGCTGGAGGGTTCCGACGTGTCGGCTCCCGCGGAACATCCCCGCGAAGATCCGCGCCAGACGCTCGCGCAGCGTCGCGCGGTCGGTCATCCGCGTGCCGGAGATGTTGACGAACCCGACGAAGTCGGCGTCGCTCGCGTAGTGCGCGACCCAGGCGTCGGCGTCGCCCGAGTGCCACGCGCTGTCGAGCCCCGCGAGCTCGGCGACGATCCGCACGGAGTCGGCGTGCGCTCGCCTGGACTGCGCGAAGGCCGGCCGGGCGCCGGCCAGCGCGAGCATTATCGCGAGCATGAGCGTGCGAGTCAGGCGGTCACCCATCGATGACTCCTCCCCAGGGATCGTTCCGGTGCGCCTCGCGTGATTCTGATGATGCCGCCCCGCGGCGCCAGGCTATCCTCGGCACATGGCACACACACTCTGGCACCGCGGAATCCTCATCGGCGAGACGAACTTCGAGGGCGATGGCACCGGCCGCGCGCGCGGCGGGACGCGTCCCCACCTCGCCGGCGTCTTCCGACCCACCGCCCACGGCCGCCGGCTGCTCCCGCGGCTCTGCGGCATCCTCTCGGCGGGCGCGGACCTCAAGGACGAGCTGCTCCGGCGCGGGCTCGACCCCGACGACCCGCCTCCCGAGAGCATCCACGAAGTTCTCGAGACCACCAGCGCGGGCGCGCGCATCCTCGACGTCGGTCGCGTGCTCAGCGAAGTCGAGCTCCGCGCCCCGAGCGGCGCTCCGATGCGCGTCGCCTCCATGGCGTTCATGGACCTCGCCGAGCTCGGGGCGCTCACCGGACGGCTCGACTGCGGCCCGACCGTGGATCATCAAGCCGTCCCGCCTCGCGTCGCGGAGTTCATCGTGTCGGTGACGCTGCGCGAGCCGATGGGACCGTGGACACGAAACGCTCCCCTCCAGTGAGCGCACCACCGCGCCCCGGATTCAGTCCGGCCGCGTCAGATACTCGAGCCCCGCCTCGCGCGTGTCGAACACCGCCAGCTTCCGACGGGAGAACGCCGCGATCATCGTGATCGCTGCCCGATGGATCGCCGAATCGCTGATCACCGCCGCGGCGCGCATGTACGGCCGGTTGTGCTCCGTCAGCTCCTTGAACGCCTCGACGATCTTCCGGTCGTAGCGCGTCCCGCGCACGTCGGTGAGGGTACAGTGCGTCCCGTCGGCGGGGAGCGTCGCGACGAAGCGCCGAGCCTCGGCGACCGCGGCGAGGCCGTCGTCGCGGTCGGTGATCCCCGCGAAGTCGAGGAGCACGACCGGCTTGCCGGCGTGCTGGATGATCCGCACGCGCGGCGGCGTGCTCGTCTGGCCCTGCGTCGGCGCGTTCAACTTTCCTGCGCCTCGTACTGTTCCTTCAGGCTGGCCACGACGTTCGGATCGGCCAGCGTCGTCGTGTCGCCCAGCGCCCTCCCCTCGGCGATGTCGCGGAGGAGACGGCGCATGATCTTGCCGCTGCGCGTCTTCGGCAGGTCGGCGCTGAACATGACGTCGTCGGGACGCGCGATCGCGCCGATCTTGTCGGCGACGAAGTCGCGCAGCTCGTCGCGGAGGGCGGGGGACGGATGCTTCCCCTCGCGCAGCGTCACGAACGCCGCCAGCGCCTGTCCCTTCAGCTCGTGGCTCCGGCCGACGACCGCCGCTTCCGCGACCGCGGGGTGCTCGACCAGGGCCGACTCGACTTCCATGGTGCCGATGCGGTGGCCGGCGACGTTGAGCACGTCGTCGACGCGTCCGAGGATCCAGTAATAGCCGTCGTCGTCGCGCTTCGCGCCGTCGCCGGGGAAGTAGACGTCGGGACGCCCGGGCCACTTGGAGAAGTACGTCTGCCGATAGCGCTCGTCGTCCCCCCAGATGGTACGGAGCATCGAGGGCCAGGGGCGGGTGATCGCCAGCAGCCCGCCGCCCTCAGGCACCTCGTTCCCCGCCGAGTCGAGGAGGGCGACGTCGTAGCCGGGAAGCGGATTGGTTGCGCTCCCCGGCTTCGTCGCGGTGACGCCGGGCAGTGGGGAGATCACGATCGCCCCTGTCTCCGTCTGCCACCAGGTGTCGACGATTGGGCAGCGTCCGCCGCCGATGACCTCGCGGTACCAGACCCACGCCTCGGGGTTGATCGGCTCGCCCACCGATCCAAGAAGCCGCAGCCTCGAGAGGTCGTGCTTCTTCGGGTACCGGTCGCCCCACTTCATGAAGGCGCGGATCGCGGTGGGCGCCGTGTAGAGGATCGTCACGCCGTAGCGCTCGCAGATGTCCCAGAAGCGATCCTTCTCCGGCCAGTCCGGGGCGCCCTCGTACATCACGCAGGTCGCGCCGTTGGCGAGCGGGCCGTAGACGAGGTACGAGTGTCCGGTCACCCAGCCGACGTCCGCGGTGCACCAGAAGACGTCGTCCTCCTTGAGGTCGAAGACGAATTTCGTCGTCGTCGCGCAGCCGGTGAGGTAGCCGCCGGTGGTGTGGACGATCCCCTTCGGCTTTCCGGTCGTGCCGGAGGTGTAGAGGATGTAGAGGACGTCCTCGCTGTCCATCGGCGTCGGCGTGTGGTGCTGCGACGCGCGCGCCATCAGCCGGTGCCACCAGTGGTCGCGCCCCTCGACGAACTGCGCGAACGCCTCGTCGCCCCCGGCGCCGGGGCGGCGCTGGACGATGATGACGTTCTCGATCGACGGGCACTCCTCGAGCGCCTTGTCGGCGTTGCGCTTGAGCGGGACGATCTGGCCGCGACGATAGCCGCCGTCCGCGGTGATGAGGAGCTTCGCCTTCGCGTCGTTCACGCGGTCGCGCACCGACTCGGGTGAGAAGCCGCCGAAGATCACCGAGTGGATGGCGCCGATGCGCGCGCAGGCGAGCATCGCGATCGCCGCCTCGGGGATGAGCGGCAGGTAGATCGCGACGCGATCGCCCTTGCCGACGCCTAACGTCCCGAGGACGTTGGCGAACTTCGACACCTCGACGTAGAGGTCCCAGTAGGTGAGGGTGCGGCGGTCGCCGGGCTCTCCCTCCCAGATCAGCGCCGCCTTGTTGCGGCGGCCGTTGGCGACGTGGCGGTCGACGCAGTTGTACGCGGCGTTGAGCTGCCCGCCGACGAACCATCGCGCATGCGGCGGCTCCCACTCGACGACCTTGTCCCAGGGCTTCGTCCAGTCGAGATCGCGGGCCATCCCGTCCCAGAACCCGGTCGGGTCCGCGCCGGCGTAGTCGTAGAGCTCCCGGCTGGAGATGTGCGCCGCGCGGCGGAACGCGGGGTCCGGCGGAAACTTCCGGTTTTCCTGGAGGAGGACGTCGATGTCGGTCATGAGGTCGAAGCTGCACGGGTGGTGGGTGGGAGGGAAGGGGCACGGCACTGCGACGTGGAAGTGGACGTGGGACGCGCTGGAGCGAGGGTGGGGCTGGGACGACTTCTGACGTGTGACTCCTCCCTCCCCGTCCCACGTCGTCCCCGGGTCCCCAACTCGCTCCAGCGAGTCCCACGTCCACTCCCACGTTCCCGGTCTTCTTGACACCGGACCGCGTCGTGCCATCTTCGCCGCCCATGGCATCTCTCACTGAGCCGCACCCGAGTCCCTCCGCCGCCGAGTCGGAGGCGCATGGCAGGATCTGGGGAGTGATCGCCGCCTCGTCGACGGGGACGATCATCGAGTGGTACGACTTCTACATCTTCGGCAGCCTCGCGTCGACCATCTCGCAGGTCTTCTATCCTGAGACCAACGCGACGATCTCGCTCCTCAAGTGGCTCGCGACCTTCGCCGTCGGCTTCGCGGTGCGTCCCTTCGGCGCGCTCGTCTTCGGGCGGGTCGGCGACATGGTGGGGCGGAAGTACGCGTTCATGCTGACCCTGCTCATCATGGGCGGCTCGACGGCGGCGATCGGGCTGCTGCCGGGGTACGGGCGCATCGGGATCCTCGCGCCGATCCTCCTCGTCACCCTGCGGCTGCTCCAGGGGCTCGCGTTAGGCGGCGAGTACGGGGGCGCGGCGGTGTACGTCGCCGAGCACTCGCCGGACGCGAAGCGCGGCTACTACACGTCCTTCATCCAGACGACGGCGACCCTCGGCCTGTTCATGTCGCTGCTCGTGATCCTCGCGGTGAAGGGATCGATGAGCGGCGACGACTTCGCGCGCTGGGGATGGCGGGTCCCCTTCCTGATCTCGACGATTCTCGTCGTCGTGTCGTTCTGGATCCGCGTGCGGATGCGCGAGTCGCCGCTCTTCCAGCGGCTCAAGGACGAAGGGAAGACGTCGACGGCGCCGATCGCCGAGAGCTTCGGTTCCGCCGAGCGGATGAAGATCTTCTTCCTGGTGCTGCTCGGCGCGACGGCGGGACAGGCCGTGGTGTGGTACACCGGGCAGTTCTACGCGCTGTTCTTCCTGCAGACGGTGCTGCACGTCTCGCTCGGCCAGTCGTCGACGATCGTCGCGATCGCGCTCCTGCTGGCGACGCCCTTCTTCGTGGTGTTCGGCGCGCTGTCGGATCGGATCGGGCGGAAGAAGATCATCATGGCCGGCTGCCTGATCGCGGCGCTCACGTACATCCCGATCTATCAGGCGATGTCGGCCGCGGCGGGTCCGGCGACGAGCATCACCGACGCAGCGGGAAAGGTCACGCAGCTGGCGCAGCACGCGAACGCGGGGATGCTGACCTTTCTGGTGTGGATCCAGGTGATCTACGTGACGATGGTCTACGGTCCGATCGCGGCGTTCCTGGTGGAGAGCTTCCCGGCACGCATCCGCTACACGTCGATGTCGCTGCCGTATCATTTCGGCAACGGGTGGTTCGGCGGGTTCCTTCCCTTCATCGCGACGTGGGTCTCGGCGGCGACGGGACACCGCTACGCGGGACTCTACTATCCCATCGCGGTGTCGCTGATGACGCTCGTGATCGGGAGCTTCTTCCTGAAGGAGACCCGCCACGTCCGGATCTGGCACGAGGCGCATCACTGAGCGCTGGGGCTCGGCGAACGACGGACGCGGATCGTGGCGGATCGGGTGGATCTCACGGATCCCTCGCGGATCGTTTCGCTGAACCTTGTGGGGCGCGCCGGGTGAGATGATCTCGCCGGGCGCGCCCCACAATCGTTCTCGGCCTTGGCGTTAATTCACAGGGAGCCGTGGAGGTCGGGGGAGGCGTTCGCAGGAGCAAGGGCTCACGAGAAAAGCACCTCCCGTAGCTCCACGGCTCCCTGTTATTCACCGCCGAGCAGCAGGTGAAAGATTCCGCCAGCGATCGCGGGCATTCTCGGCGGGCGTTCTCGCGGGTCGCGTGGTGGGCTGTCTCGGCGGGGAGA
>JABFXC010000015.1 GCA_013361935.1 Gemmatimonadaceae bacterium | reverse complement strand
CGATCTCACGCGGTCTGGGTCGATCGGCCGCTCATCGCGCCCGCGGGGCGCGCGGGTATCTATCCATCCGTCGGATTCGGCTTTCTGACTCCCTTCGACGTCGTGCGCTTCGACGTCGGCAGGGGGCTGCGCGACGGGCGCTGGACCTTCTCCGTCGACATCGCGCGCGAGTTCTGGAGCGTGCTCTAGGCCGGAGCGGGACAGAACGCTGGCGTCGGCGTCGTCGCGATGCTGCTCCATTGGAGCGACCGTCGCATCCTGGCGGCCATGGCAGCGGAATCGTTCACCCCCGGCGCGCGGGACACGTGGATCCTCCCCGTCCTCGCGACCCTCGTTCCCGCCGACGCGCTCGAGCGGCTCCTCGCGACCGCAGGGGAAAGCCTCTGGGTCAGCGCCGTGCGGCGCGGGATCGTCGAAGACGCGCGACTCCTCGACGCGCTCGCGCGACACCACGCGCTCGACCGTTGGGACGGCTCGCTTCCCGGCGCGGCGGCGCGCGAGTTCGTCGACGAGTCCTGGGCGCGGCGATTCCAGATCGTCCCGCTCGAGCTCTCGGCGACGACGTTGACGATCGCCACCGCGTCGCCCTTCGATCTCGACTGCGACCGCACGCTGGGCTTCGCGACCGGCCGCACGGTACGGGGAGCGCTCGCGTCTCCGCTGGCGATCGCGCGCGCGCTCGACCGCCTCTATCGGGGCGACGCTCCCGGCGCGGTGCGGCTGCCTCCGAGCGGACCGGACGCCGCCGACGAGACCGGTCACTCCGACGGCGAGGTCGTCCGCCTCGTCGATTCGCTCATCGGCGAGGGGATCGCCGCCCGGGCGAGCGACATCCATCTCGAGCGCGAGCCGGCGGGGGTCGCCGTGCGCCATCGCGTCGACGGAATGCTGCGTCATGCCCGCACGCTCGAGGCGGGAGTGGGGCTGCGGCTCGTCTCGCGCATCAAGATCATGGCCGGCCTCGACATCGCCGACCGGCTCCGTCCGCAGGACGGGCGCATCAGCGTCACCCTCGGCGCGGGGCAGGTGGATCTCCGCGTCTCGACGCTGCCCGCGGCACACGGCGAGAAGGTGGTTCTCCGGGTGCTCGACACCCGCGCTGGCGGCGCGTCGCTCGCGACGCTGGGCATCGGCGAGTCGCAGCTGGCGCGCCTGCAGTCGCTGCTCGATGCGCGCGAGGGACTCATCCTCGTCACCGGCCCCACCGGCTCGGGGAAGACGACGACGCTCTACGGCGCGCTGCGGGCGATCCAGCAGCGCGGGGTCAACATCGTCACTGTCGAGGACCCGATCGAGTACCGCCTCGCCGGAGTCGTGCAGGTGCAGGTGAGCACCCGCACGGGTCTCACCTTCGCTGCCGCGCTGCGCTCCATCCTCCGTCAGGATCCCGACGTCATCCTCGTCGGCGAGATCCGCGACGCCGAGACCGCGTCGATCGCGATCCAGGCGGCGCTCACCGGACATCTCGTCCTGTCCACCCTGCACACGCTCGATGCGGCGAGCGCGATCGCCCGGCTCGACGACCTGGGCGTCGACAGATACAAGGTCGCGGCGTCGCTCAAGGGAATCGTCGCCCAACGGCTGCTCCGCCGCCTCTGCGAGAGCTGTCGCGCGCCCGACGATGCGACGCTCGGCCCCGCGCTGGCTCGCTGGCTCCCCGAAGACGCCCCGCGCTGGCGCGAGCGCGGGTGCTCGAGCTGCGGGAGCACGGGCTACCATGGACGCATCGCCGTCGTGGAGACGCTGCTCGCGTCGCCGCCCATCGAGCGGCTCATCGCCGGCGGTGCGGCGCCCGACGCGATCGCCGATCTCGCCCGCGGCGAAGGGATGCGCCGTCTCTGGGAGGACGGCGTGGCCCAGGTGATCGCGGGCGCCACGTCGGTGGCCGAGATCGGCCGAGTTCTCGACATGCCGCTGCCGCCCCCGGCGGAAGCGCTGGTGCGCCGTGCACGCGAAGGGATCTACCACGCGCCGGTCGCCGCCCTCGACGACTTCGAGCTCCTCGATCCCTGAAGGCGTTATCTTGCGTGCCCGTCGCAACGCGAGCACGCATGGCCCAGGTCTCAGTCGGCACGATCGACGTCTTCGTCATCCGCCCGCTTCCCGCGGGGTGGAGGGTCCTGACGCTCCAGCGCTCGCGAGACACGCGTTGCCCGGGCGCATGGGAGACGGTGCACGGCCGCATCGAGCCCGGCGAGGAGCCGGAGCTCGCCGCTGTGCGCGAGGTGCGCGAGGAGACGGCGCTGCCGGTCGAGCGGTTGTACAACGTCACGATCGCGCCCTTCTACCTGCACAAGCTGCGGACGGTGCAGCTCGCGGTGGTGTTCGCCGCGTTCGTGGCCGAGGGCGGGGAGGTGGTCCTCGGTCCCGAGCACCGGGACTACGAGTGGCTCGGCGTCGAGGAGGCGCTGCGGCGTTTCGTGTGGCCGCGCGAGCGCACATCGCTTCGCGAGATCGTCGACCTCCTGGCGACGGGCGACGCGGGGCCCGTGGAGGACGTCCTCCGCGTCTTCTGAGGTGATGCGTCGACGAATCGGCGGCGTGGTCCACCGCGCTGCGCCGGTCGGGTCGAGATCGGCCGGCCGGCGATCAACCCTCCTCGCGCCGCCGCGCGCGCGCCGTCGGCAGGCAGTCGTTCGCCTGCGGCGCGTTCGGCTTCACCCGGACGCTCTTCGCCGGGATGCCGACGTTTACGTGATAGGGCTGCACGTCCTTGGTCGCCACCGCGACGGCGCCGACCATCCCCTGCTCGCCGACGTGCACGCCGGCGAGCACGGTCGCATGGTAGGTGATGCGCACCCCGTCGTCGAGCACCGTCGTCGCGTTGGTCACGTCCTTCTGCTCGACGATGCTGTGGGTGTGGCTGTAGATGTTCGCGTAGTCGCTGATCGAGACCTTGTTGCCGAGCCGGATTCCGCCGCGATCGTCGAGGAGCACGTGGCGGTGCACCACCACGTCGTCGCCGACCTCCATGTTGTAGCCGAAGGAGAACTCGACGTGCTGGAACGCCTTGAAGTTCTCCCCGCAGCGCCGGAAGATGTGCCGCGCCAGGATCCGCCGCAGGCGGACGCCGAGCGAGACCGCCTGCCCGCCTAACGGCGAGCGGTCGAAGGAGTACCAGAGCCAGAGGAGCGGCTTCACGCGCTGGAACCGCGCGTCGTCGCAGTCGGCGTAGTACTCGGGCTCGAGGGTCACGTTCCGCGGATCGAGCGCGGCCAGCGCCAGACGCGTCCCGGCGGGGAGCTTCGGGTCGGCGATCGCCGTCTCCCAGCTCGCCGCGTACTCCGGCATCAGCAGCTCGGCGAGCGTCGTCCGGCAGAGCCGCGCGCGATCGCAGTCCGGCTTCGCGAGCGCGTCGGCGATTCCGTCGAGCCATTCCTGCTCGACGCGCTCGATCGGCGTGTCGGCGAGTTGGCGAAGGGGGAGGAGTGCCATCGTCGAGTCCTGTGGAAGTATCGTCCGGCGCGGCGGTCGGCCGTCTCCGGTCGTCCGCCCTCCCAATCATAAGCGTTCGCCGGGCCGACTTCGACCGGAGCGCGGCGAATGTCCGGTCGCCGGGCGTCTGGTCTGGAATCTGCCCGTTCGGAAGCGGACCGGCCACGGAGCGGCGATGTTCATCCTCATCGAGAACGGCGACATCCATGACCCGGCTCCGCGGGGAGCCGGGTCGATCCTCGTGGCCAACGACCGGATCGAGCGCGTCGGGAACGTCGATCGGCGCGCTCTCGACGCGTTGGGCGTGGAGTACGAGGCGATCGACGCCGCTGGCTGTGTCGTCGCGCCCGGGATCATCGACCCGCACGAGCACCTGCTCGGCGGGAGCGGTGAGGGCAGCCTCGCCCTGCAGACGCCGATGATCTTTCCCCGGGAGATCGTCCGCGCCGGGGTGACCACCGTCGTCGGCACGCTCGGCGTCGATACGACCATGAAGACCATCGAGGGCCTCCTCGCGCGCGTGAAGGCGATGCACGAGGAGGGTCTGTCCGCCTTCATGTGGACGGGAGGCTACAACGTGCCCCCGACCACCGTCCTCGGCTCCGTGCGCGAGGACATGCTGTTCATCCACGAGGTGGTCGGCGCAGGCGAGGTCGCGATCGCCGACGAGCGGGGGCTGAACCAGTCGGCGCAGGAGCTCGCCAAGCTCGTCCGCGATACCCACGTCGGCGGCCTGCTCTCGGGAAAGGCCGGGGTCACGCACTTTCACGTCGGCGAGGAAGAGGTCCGGCTCCGCCCGCTGCGCGAGCTGATCGACGATTTCCAGGTGAAGCCGGAATGGCTCTACCCGACCCACGTCCAGCGCAACGAGAAGCTGCTCGGCGAGGCCATCGCGCTGGCGAAGCGCGGCGCCACCGTCGACTTCGACTGCGTCGAGCAGGACGTCGCGAGGTGGCTGCGCTTCTACCTCGCCCACGACGGCCCGCCCGAACGACTCACCGTCTCCTCGGACGCCGACTCGTCGACTCCGGACATCCTGTTCCAGCAGCTCCGCGGCCTCGTCCTCGACCACCGGCATCCCCTCGAGCTCGTGCTGCGGCTCGTGACCGCGAACCCGGCACGCGTCCTCGAGCTGAAGAGGAAGGGTCGGCTCGCGGAGGGCTGCGACGCGGACGTCCTCGTGCTCGATCGGGATTCGCTCGAGATCCGCGAGGTGATCGCCCGCGGACACCGGATGGTCGTCGACGGACAACTCGTCCTGCGCGAGCGATACCTGTCGAAGAGCAGCCGGGCGATCGCGATCGTCGGCGACCAGGCGCCGGAGGAGGCGGTCGAGCGCGCGTCGCGGGAGGCCCCCGACGCCGGTGTCACCGACACGCTGGGCGGCGCCCGACGCTCCTAGGGTGCCGGCGCCGCCCCGGGGCGCGACGCGCGCCCGCGGATCAGCGCGCGCTCCTGCTCGATCCGCTGCAGGATGTCGCCCCACGAGGAATCCTCGCGTCCCTGCATCCGCGCGACGATGGGCTGGCTGAGGTTGACGCCGTCGCCGTACAGATAGAGCGCCGTCTGCGTCTCGCGCTGCTTGAGCCGCTGCTCGCCGAACCCCGCGCTGAGTGGCAGGATCTCCACCGGCCGATAGTCGCGACCCGAAACGGTGAGCGTCAGCTCTCCCGGCTGGAAGCGCGCGTCCGGCGCAAGCCCGAAGAAGCTCACCAGCCAGACGTTCCGCTCGCGCAGCAGGTAGCGCGCCGCGAGGCGGTCGATCGCATCGCGCTTGCTCTCGCGGAGCCCGTGGAGCGAGCGATACGAATCCGGCGCGAGCACGCGGATCACCGACTCGTCGAGCGGGATGGCGCGCACCTGCACCTGCTCCACCTGGAGCTTGAGCGCGATGTCGTCCTGCCGCAGCGTACCGTACCCCGCCGGAACGAGCGCCGGCGCGGTATCCGTACGTGTCGTCGGCGCGGGCGACTCGCGCGGCGCGCTGTTCGGTGCCGGCGCGGGGCCGCCGCTCGCGCACCCGGCCGCC
>JABFXC010000197.1 GCA_013361935.1 Gemmatimonadaceae bacterium | reverse complement strand
GTGCTCCACGGCGACACAGCCCTACTCGGCGCTCCGTAGTCGCGCGGCCGCGGAGCGCTGGTGCTCATGGTGCCCGGGGAGGCGGGGGACGAGTGGCGCGCGCGTCCCGGCGAGGTGACTCCGCTCACGCCTTCGCTCAGCGGGGTCCCCTGGGACAGCGTCCCGCCGATCGATCTTCCCGTCGCGGCGCCCCGTGGTGACTGGACCGCGCTCGTCGCCGCGGGGACGGTCGGCGGGGGAACGCGCGCCGTCGTCACCGGGGGAGATTCCGGTGGTCGCAGGCGGGTGGTGGTCGCGGCGAGCGGGATGTGGCGATGGCGCGCCCGCGGCGGGGCGGCGCGGCAGGGCTACGATGCGCTCTGGGGCGCGATCGTCGACTGGACGACCTCGCGCCCTGGCGATGCGCGCGCAGCGCTTCCTGCGCGCCGCTGGGCCCGCGCGGGGGAGCGCCTCGACTGGCGGCGCACCGGCGCGGACTCCCTCGTGTCGGGTACCTTGCGCGACGAGGCTGGCCGCGAGCGCGCGCTCGCCCTCGCCTTCGCCGGCGACGATCGCGACGCGCAGTCCCCTCCGCTCGCCCCCGGCCGCTGGACCACGACCTTCCGCGGAGGGAGCGCGTCGTTCGTCGTGAACGCGCCGGCGGAGCTCCTTCCCACCCGCGCGATCGTCCGCGACACGACGGTCGCGGGAGCGGCGCCGGGGATCCCGCCGGCACCCCTTCGCGACCACTGGTGGAGCTATGCGCTCCCGCTGCTCGCGCTCTGCGGTGAATGGGTGCTGCGGAGGCGCTCCGGCCTACGCTGACCCATGGGCGCGCGCTAACTTCCGGCGATGCGTCTACTCCGCAAGTCCGGCGACGTCCCCAAACGGTCGCTCTGGCAGAAGATCAAGGACGTCGCCCTCATGGACGTCGCCGTGCTCGCGCGCGGCGGGGTCTCCGCGGGCTCGCTCGAGAAGCTGGAGGAGATGCTCCTGGAGGCGGACTTCGGCGTTCCGACCACCCTGCGCCTCATCGACGGGGTGGAGCGCCAGGCGTCGCGCGGCTTCGTGAAGACGCAGGACGAGTTCCGTGAGGCGCTGCGCCAGGGGGTCGAGGAGGCCCTGCGAACCGGCAGGAGCGATCCCACGCTGGTGACCGCGCCAAGCGGCCCGACCATCATCCTCGTCATCGGAGTCAACGGCGCCGGGAAGACGACGTTCATCGGCAAGCTCGCCGGGCGATTCCGGCGCGAGGGGAAGTCGGTGCTCGTCGCCGCCGGGGACACCTTCCGCGCGGGCGCGATCGACCAGCTACGCGTCTGGGCGGAACGCGCCGGGGCCGACTTCGTCGCCGGGAAGCCGGGCGGCGACCCCGCCGCGGTCGCCTTCGACGCGATCGACGCGGCGCTCAAGCGCGACGTCGACGTCGCGATCATCGACACCGCGGGGCGCCTGCACACGAGCGACGACCTGATGACGGAGCTCAGGAAGGTCGCCCGCGTCATCGCCAAGCGTCTCCCCGACGCGCCGCACGAAACGCTGCTGGTGCTCGACGGGACGATCGGCCAGAACGCGATCGCGCAGGCGCGGACCTTCTCCACCGCGGTCCCGGTCACGGGGCTCGTCGTCACGAAGCTCGACGGAACGGCGCGCGGTGGAGTGGTGGTCGCGGCGCACGAGGCGATCGACGTGCCGGTGAAGTTCGTCGGCGTCGGCGAGAAGATCGACGACCTCGAGCCCTTCGACGCCGAGGACTTCTCGCGGGCGCTGCTCGAAGAGGAGTGATGCCACCGGCGCGAGCGCGACAGCCGCAGGCACGCATCGCTCTCGACACGCCGATCACGTACCTCAAGGGCGTGGGCCCCGCGCGCGCCGAGGCGTTTCGACGGTTAGGCATCCTGACCGCGGGCGACCTTCTCTATCACGCGCCGCACCGCTACGAGGACGCGAGCACCGTCGCGCCGATCTCCTCCCTCGAGCCGGGGATGCACGCGACGATCATCGGCCGCGTCGTCTCCAAGGGTGTCCTCCCCACGCGGAAGGGGCTGCGGATCTTCCAGGCCGTCGTCCGCGACCACTCGGGGCTGATCGAGGCCGCGTGGCCCGGGCAGCCGTATCTCGACCGGACCATCGAGAAGGGCGACGTGCTCCTCCTCAGCGGGCAGGTGCGCTTCTTCCACGGCCGCCAGCTCCTCCCGCGCGAGATGGTCAACCTCGGCGACGAGGACGAGGGGACCGCGCAGGGGCGCGTGCTCTCCGTCTACCCGGCGACCGAGGGGCTCTCGTTCAAGGTCATCCGCACCCTGCTCGACGCGCACCTCGACACGCTGCTCGCGCAGGTGAAGGAGACCCTCCCCGCGGACGTGCTCGCGCCGGCACGCGTTCCCCCGCTTCCCGAGGCGCTGCGCATGGTGCACCGCCCCACGTCGCTCGCCGAGGCGATGAGCGGGCGCGCGCGGCTCGCCTACGAGGAGCTGCTCTTCGTGCAGATCCTCCAGCGTCGCGCCAACGCGCTCGCGCGCTCGATGCGGCAGGGGATCGTCTTCGAGAACAAGCGCGTTCTCACCAGCCGGCTGCGCAAGTCGCTCCCCTGGGAGCTGACGCACGCGCAGACGCGATCCCTCCGCGAGATCGTCGGCGACATGACGAGCCCGCGGCGCATGCATCGCCTCCTCCAGGGCGACGTCGGCAGCGGCAAGACGATCGTCGCGCTCTTCGCCGCGCTGCTCGCGATGGAGAACGGCTGGCAGGCGGCGATCATGGCGCCCACCGAGCTCCTCGCGGAGCAGCACCTGCGGACGATGGGGCGCCTTCTCGCGCCGTTAGGCGTCGAGCCGGTGCTCCTCACCGGCAGCCTGTCGGCCGCCGAGCGGAAGGCGGCGCTGGCGAAGATCGGGAGCAGCGAGCCGCTGCTCGTCGTCGGGACGCACGCGCTGGTGCAGGAGAGCGCGGTGTTCGGGAAGCTCGGCTTCGTCGCGATCGACGAGCAGCATCGCTTCGGCGTCGAGCAGCGGAAGGCGCTGCAGGCCAAGGGCGAGACGCCGGATACGCTGCTCATGACGGCGACGCCGATCCCGCGCTCGCTCGCGCTCACGATGTACGGGGATCTCGACGTCAGCGTCCTGGACGAGCGGCCGCCGGGGCGGCAGCCGGTGACGACCGCGCTCCGGCCCGAGAGCGCGCGTCAGCGCATCATGCAGTTCGTCGAGCGCGAGGTGGAGAAGGGCCGGCAGGCGTACATCGTCTACCCGCTGGTCGAGGAATCGGAGAAGGTGGACCTCAAGGCGGCGACGGTGGAGTACGAGTCGCTGGCTTCCGGTCCCTTCGCCAACCGCCGCCTGGCTCTGTTGCATGGCCGCATCCCGCCCGAGGAGCGCGACGAGACGATGCGCGCCTTCCGCGACGGAAAGACCGACATCCTCGTCGCGACGACCGTCATCGAGGTCGGCATCGACGTGCCTAACGCGACGGTGATGGTCATCGAGCACCCCGAGCGCTTCGGGCTCTCGCAGCTGCACCAGCTGCGCGGCCGCGTCGGGCGCGGGGCGGAGCAGAGCTACTGCATCCTCCTCGGCGACGTCGGCGAGGAGGCGCGGGCGCGGCTCGACGTCTTCGTCGGCACGGAGGACGGCTTCGAGATCGCCCGCGCCGACCTGCAGCTCCGCGGGATGGGCGACCTGTTCGGCGCGCGGCAGAGCGGGGAGCAGACCTTCCGCATTGCCGATCCGCTGCGCGACGAGGCGCTCAACGAGACCGCGCGTGGGGTGGCCGAGCGGCTGCTGGCGAGCGACCCCGAGCTCGAGCGCGCGGAGCACGCGCCGCTGCGCGCGGCGCTGCAGGGTCGCTACGCGCGCGCCCTGGAGCTTTTCAGGGTCGGCTGAGCGGGAAGCGCCCCGGCGATCTCCGGCAGGTCGCGCACGACCACCGCCTTGCACGACGCGCAGCGGCCTTCCATCAGCGCACGCATCGCGGCATCGCTCGGCACGCCGCGCGCGCCCGCCGCGCCGGGGCGCAGCACGAGCGGCTCGCCGCAGGCGTGGCAGACGAGGCCTTCCCGCCGCAGCTCCTCGGGCAGGTTGCGCTTCACGTGCGTGTAGAGGAGCGCGGTGAGCCAGATCGTGCTCGCCGCGATCGAGCCAGCGATGAAGGGCAGCGCCTGCGCGAACGTCGCGCGGCCGGTGTTCACCATCACGAAGCCCGCGATCGCCGGCGCCTCGAGCGCGAGCGCGGCGAGGATCATCGGCATCAGCCGGCGCGTCGCGCCGCGCATCGCATCCTTGCGGCGCGCACGGAGGTCGTCGAGGGTTGGGAGCTGCTTCGGATCGGTCATCGCGGGCCGGTTGGAGTCGTCAATCGACGGCCGGACCGGGGGAAGGGTCACTCCGGGAGTACGGGAGTACGGGAGTACGGGAGTAGGGGAGTACGGCGCTCCCATGTCGCAGTTGCGTACTCCCGTACTCCCGAACCCCGAGCCCCGAGCCCCGAGCCCCGAACCCCGAGCCCCCGAGCCCCGAGCCCCGAACCCGCGCCGTTCACGGCTTCGGCGCCGCGAGCCTCCGCTTGATCCGTTCCAGCTCGTCCTTCGTCGCCTGCAGCTCGTCGCGGAGCTTCTGGACTTCCTCGTCGCGCGACTTCGCCGCCACCGGGGGCTCGTCGGGCTTCTGGGCGAGCGCGCGGTCGAGCGACATGAGCTGCGTGGCGAGCCGGCGCAGCGTCATTGCCTCGCCGCGATGGTCGACGTTCGACGACGCGATGTACGCGTCGAGCCCCGCGATGGCCTCGCGCGTGCTCGCGCTCTTGTTCGCCGGGTCGAGCTTGTACACCGCGCGCCAGTAGCCGGCCTCCGCGGCCTGCGTGGTGTTCGGATGACCCTTCGCGAAGTCCGCGAGGATCCGGTCCGCGTCGTCGTAGCCGCCGTGGTCGGCCGCGTTCTGCGCGGAGAGATACGTCGCCGGCCAGCTCCGCTGCGCCTCGGGCTGGAGGAACCGTGGGCGCGACAGACAGCCACCCGACGCGAGGAGGAGCACGAGCGCGGCACCTCGCACATGCCGCGCGTTCATGGCGCCGCTCCTTCGGTCACCGCGGGCCGTTGCGCGCGCTCGCGGCCGCCGGCGGCGCGCATCGGGAGCACGATGGTGAACGCGGTCCCGACTCCCGGCGTGCTCTCGCAGTCGATGGTGCCGCCGTGCGCCTCGACGATCTCCTTGGCGATCGCCAGGCCGAGCCCCGTCCCCTGCTGCGACGCGCTCCCCTGATTGTCCGCCTGGAAGAACTTCTCGAAGACGTGCGGCAGCTGATCGCCGGGGATCCCGGCGCCGGTGTCGCGCACCTCGATCGTCACGTTCTCCCCGTCGCGCTCCGCGCGCAGCGACACGCGCCCGCCCTGCGCCGTGAACTTCACCGCGTTCGACAGGAGGTTGCCGAGCACCTCGCTCATGCGGTCGGGATCCCAGTGGACCTCGTGCGGCGCGTCGTCGCTCCACGCCACCTCGAGCGCGACGCCGCGCTGCTGCGCGAGCACGCGGAACGCCGCCTCGAGCTCGAGCAGAAAGGCGCGCAGCTCGATCGCCCGCGGCGCGATCGACCCGCCCCCGGCCTCGAAGCGGCTGACGTCGAGCAGCTGCTTCGTGAGCCGCGCCAGCGAGGCCGCCTGCGCTTCGAGCGTCTTCAGGATCTCGTTCTGCTTCGGCGACACCGGGCCGTAGACACCCTCTTCGAACAGCTGCAGATAGCCGATGATCACGTTGATCGGCGTCTTCAGCTCGTGCGACGCGACCGACACGAACTCCGCCTTCAGCTTGTCGAGCTCCGCGAGCTGCTTCGCCATCCGGTCGAACGACGCCGCGAGGCGGCCGAACTCGTCGCGCCGCGTCGGGCGGATCGGCAGCTGATAGTCGAAGCAGCCCTCGGAGATCTCGTGCATCCCGCGCTCCAGCGCGCGTACCGGACGTCCGATCGCCTGGAGGAGCCAGGCGGCTATGAGCGTCGCCGCGGCGATCGCCGCGACCGCGGCCATCGCGGCCACGGTGCCGGCGTCCCCGACGGCCTGCGCAGTCTGCTCGACACGCACCTGGGTTCGCTGCCGCAGCGACACCTCCGCATGACCGACCGCCAGCTCGACCTTCCCTATCGCCGGAACGACACGCGAGGTCGAGATCTGCTCCGCCTCCGCCCCGTGCCCACCCAGTGCCGCCTGGTACTCCGCGGGCGCGAGGGTCTCCACGTCGCGAACGGCGGCGCGGATCTCGGTCGCCGCGGCGTCGAGATCGTAGCGGTCGAGGCTGTCGGCCATCGCCGCGATCGCCCCGACGGCGCGCGACATCGCGTCGCGGCTGCTGGCGTCGTGCACGAAGAGGAGCGCGGTCTCCGCGCGGCGCAGGTCGTCGACCGAGCCGCGGATGCGGCCGAGGAGGAGCGACGCGGCGAACTCGTGATCGCGGAGCGTCTCGGTCGCGCGATGGACGCGGCGCAGGGAGCCGTACGAGATCGCCAGCGGCAGCGCGAGCAGGATGAGGATCGCGGCGAGGGCGACCGCCAGCTTCGCGCGAATGGTCATGACGCGCGCGCGGCGGGGGGGGCAGAGGCTCGCGAGACGGACGCGAGCCGGGTCATGGGGGCGTCGGCCGGCAAGGGCGTAGGATCAGGCGTGCGAGGGAACAAGATTTTACGGCTCGTGTCACCGGCGGCGGGAGACACGATCATCGCCGGAGGCCGGCGCGCGGTTTCGCATTGCAACAGATACGCCGCGAGCGCGGGACAGCGTTGATTTCGACCCCCGCCTCAGATAGCTTCGCCCCCCACCCCTCAACATCGCAACCGCATGACATCTCCCACGTTCGCGCGAATCGAGGAGCTGAAGTCCCACGCCGGTCAGACCGTCACGGTCCGCGGCTGGGTCACGCACCTCCGATCCTCCGGCAAGGTCGCCTTCGTCGTCCTCCGCGACGGCAGCGGGAGCCTGCAGGCGGTCCTCGTGAAGAGCCAGGTGAGCCCGGAGAGCTGGGCGCTGTTCGGCGAGCTCACCCAGGAGTCGTCCGTCGCGGTCACCGGAGAGGTCCGCCTCGACGACCGCGCGCCCGGCGGCGTCGAGATGGGCGCGAAGGAGCTCGTCCTCCTCGGCGCCAGCCCGCTCGACTATCCGATCCAGCCGAAGGAGCACGGGATCGACTTCCTGATGGACAACCGCCATTTCTGGCTGCGCAGCCCGCGCCAGGTGGCGATCATGCGCGTCCGGAACGAGATCGAGCAGGCGATCCACGACTTCTTCTACGAGCGCGGCTTCGTGCGGATCGACACGCCGATCCTCACCGCGGCGATCGGCGAGCGGAGCGGGCTGTTCTCGACGGAGTACTTCGACGAGGGGAACGCCTACCTCGCGCAGACGGGGCAGCTCTACGGGGAGGCAGCCGCCGCCGCCCTCGGAAAGATCTACACCTTCGGCCCGACCTTCCGCGCCGAGAAGTCGAAGACCCGCCGGCACCTCACCGAGTTCTGGATGATCGAGCCGGAGGTCGCCTTCAACGACTCGGCCGCGAACATGCGCCTGCAGGAGGACTTCGTCTCCTTCCTCGTCCAGCGCTGCCTCGAGCGCCGCCGCGCCGAGCTTGCGGAGATCGGCCGCGACGTCGCCCCGCTCGAGCGAGTGAAGGCTCCCTTCCATCGTCTCGACTACTCGGACGCGATCACGCTCATCCAGAAAAAGGGAAGCCAGACGCAATGGGGGGACGACCTCGGCGCCGAGGACGAGTCGCTGATTGTCGCCGAGTACGACAAGCCGGTCTTCGTGATGAACTATCCGAAGGAGGCGAAGGCGTTCTACATGAAGGAGAACCCCGCCGATCCGCGCACGGTCCTCTGCGACGATCTCCTCGCCACGGAGGGCTACGGCGAGATCATCGGCGGCTCGCAGCGCGAAGACGACTACGACAAGCTCGTCGCGCGCATCAAGCACGAAGGGCTGCCGCTCGACGCCTACGACTGGTACCTCGACCTGCGCCGATACGGAACGTTCGTGCACGCGGGCTTCGGGCTGGGACTGGAGCGCACTGTCGCCTGGATCTGCGGGCTGCCGCATATCAGAGAAGCGATTCCGTTCGCCCGGATGATGCACCGGCTGCGGCCGTAGTTTCGAGATTCGAAACTTCAGGGCGCATTCCGTTGGAAAGGGCGGGGCGGGGAGCGGAATACTGCGGGGCGGGAGATGGGCTCCAATTGAAAGGGCGGCGCGGAGGGCGGCATACCGCGGCGCGGGAAGAGGCAGCGCGGAATTGTTGGAGCGAGAACCTACCTGTAAGGAGAGTGGCCGACAGCGGCGCCCGAGGCGCCGCACGTCGGCCACAGTCCTTATAGGTCCTTTCCCGCCCCCCGCTCTCCGCGCCGCAGTATTCCGCTCCCCGCCCCGCCCTTTCCAACGGTACCCCTCTCGGTACCAACGCCTAACGGCGTTTCACTTCTTCCCACAGCCCGTCCAGCACTTCGAGCCCGGCGGTACGAACGTCGATCCCCCGCTCCGCCGCCAGCGCTTCGATCCCCTCGAAGCGGCGCACGAACTTCATGTTCGCCTTGTCGAGCGCGAGCGAGGCGTGCACGCCTGCCTTCCGGCAGAGATTGACCGCCGCGAACAGCAGATCCCCGAGCTCCGCCTCCAGGCGGGCGGTGCGTGCGGCGGCGTCGATGGTGGTCTCACCGCGCGGCGCGCGGAGCTCGGCGCGGACTTCGCCGAGCTCCTCCTCGACCTTCGCGGCGGGGCCGTCGACGTCGGGCCAGTCGAAGCCGACGCCGGCGGCGCGGTCCTGCAGGCGGTGGGCGCGATGGAGAGCGGGGAGGTCGACCGGGAGGCCGTCGGCGATCGAGTTGCGCACCTTCGCCTTCATCCGCTCCCACGCGACCTTCTCGCCGTCGCCGTAGAGGTGCGGGTGACGGGCGCGCATCTTCGCGATGAGCGCGTCGCCCACGTCGCGCATCGAGAACGCGCCGCGCTCCTCGGCGATCACCGAGTGGAAGAGCACCTGCAGCAGCACGTCGCCGAGCTCCTCGCGCATGGCGCGCTCGTCGCCGGCGCGGAGGGCGTCGTCGAGCTCGTGCGCTTCCTCGATGAGATACGGGCGAAGGGAGTCGTGCGTCTGCGCCGCGTCCCAGTCGCAGCGGGCGCGGAGATCGCGCATCAGCGCGAGCGTATCGTCAAGTGATGATTCGTCTTGCATGCTATTCGGCTCGTCCGTATACTAAGCGCTCGTCGAATGCCAGAGCAACCGAGTGACACGAGCCGCGCCTGGGTCGAGATCGACCTCGGCGCGTTACGTCGAAATGGGGCCGCGATCGCGCGCCACGCGGGCGTCCCTCTTCTCCCGATGGTGAAGGCGGATGCGTACGGCCTCGGCGCCGTCGCCGTCGCGCGCGCGCTGGAGTCGCTCCATCCGTGGGGGTTCGGCGTCGCCACGGTCGACGAAGGCGCCGCGCTCCGCGAGGCCGGGATCACGCGCCCCATTCTCGTCTTCACGCCATTGCTCCCCGCCGACTTTCCCGCGGCGCGCGCCGCGCGCCTGACTCCCGTGCTCGGCGACGCGAGCGCGATCGCGCGGTGGACGGAGAGCGGCGACGCCTGGCAGCTGGACATCGACACCGGGATGGCCCGCGCCGGCGTGCGCTGGGACAGGATCGGAGACATCGCTCATCTGCTCGCGCGCGTCCCGCCGGAAGGCGCCTGCACGCACTTTCACAGCGCGACCGATTCGACGAGCGTCGCGCAGCAGCGCGAGCGATTCGCCACCGCGCTCGCCGCGCTTCCGTCGCGCCCGCGCATGCTCCACGCTGAGAACGGGCCGACGGTCGAGCACCTCGACGCGAAGTCGACGATGGACGTCGTGCGTCCGGGGATCTTTCTCTACGGCGTGGGCAGCGGCCACGGCGCGCGCATCGCGCCGGAGCCCGTGGTGAATCTCCACGCGCGCGTCGTCGAGGTCCGGGAGATCGACGACGGCGACGTCGTGAGCTACGACGCGACCTGGCGCGCCCAGGGCCGGCGGCGCATCGCGACGCTCGCCATCGGCTACGCGGACGGCTACCGCCGCGCGCTCTCCAATCGCGGCGAGGTCCTGCTCAACGGCGCGCGCGCCCGCGTCGCCGGTCTCGTCACGATGGACATGACGATGATCGATGCCACCGGCACGCGCTGCGAGCCGGGTGACGTCGCGACGCTCATTGGTGCAGCGGGGAGCGACTCGCTCTCCGTCGCCGACGTCGCCGAGCGCGCGGAGCTCTCGCCGTACGAGATCCTCACGGGGCTGCGCGCGCGGCTGCGGCGCGTGTATCGCGAGGCCGCATGATCCGCCGCGCGCTCATCCTCGTCCTGGACGGCGTCGGGATCGGCGAGGCGCCGGACGCGGCGCGCTACGGCGACGTCGGCAGCGACACTCTCGGCAACCTCGCGCGCGCCGTGGGCGGGCTCGATCTGCCGAACCTCGAGGCCGCAGGTCTCGGCCGGATCAAGCCGATCGCCGGGGTGAAGGCGGTGGACGAGCCGCGCGGAGCCTTCGGGCTGATGATCCCGCGCAGCGCGGGGAAGGACAGCACGACCGGGCACTGGGAGATCGCCGGGGTCCATCTCGCGAGCCCGTTCCCGACGTACCCGAACGGCTTTCCCGCGGACGTCGTCGCGGCCTTCGAGCGCATCGCCGGCCGCAAGGTGATAGGGAACGTCGTCGGGAGCGGGACGGCGATCATCGACGAGTACGGCGCAGAGCAGATGCGCACCGGTGGGCTCATCCTCTACACCTCCGCCGACTCGGTCTTCCAGGTCGCCGCGCACGAGGAGATCGTCCCGCTGGAAGAGCTCTACGCCGCCTGCGAGGGCGCGCGCGAGATGCTCGTCGCCCCGAACGACGTGTCGCGGGTGATCGCCCGGCCGTTCACCGGGGAGCCGGGGGCATTCAAGCGCACGGCGAACCGGCGGGACTTCTCCATCGCGCCACCCGCGGAGACGCTGCTCGACACGCTCGCCGCCGCGGGAGTGCCGCGCACCGGCGTCGGCAAGACCGACGACCTCTTCGCCGGACGCAACCTCCGCTCGCGGCACACCGCCTCGAACGCCGAGGGGATCGCCGCCATCCTCGAATGGCTGCGGAGCGATCAGGTTGGGTTTTGCTTCGCCAATCTGGTAGATTTCGACCAGCTCTTCGGGCACAGAAACGACACAGCGGGGTTCTATGGAGCGCTCCGCGAGCTGGACCGTGCCCTGCCGACCCTGACCGACGCCCTCCGCGAGGACGATCTGCTCTTCATCACCGCCGACCACGGGAACGACCCGACCACCCCATCGACCGACCACGCGCGCGAGTGCGTGCCGTTGCTCGTGCTGGGTGCGCAGGTCCACCCGGTGGCGCTGGGGGCGCGGGACACCTTCTCCGATCTCGGCGCGACGGTGGCGGAGTATCTCGGCGTGCCGTACCACGGTCTCGGGACATCCTTCGAGCGGGCGATCCTCCGCGGATGACGAGCGCCCACGACCGCGCGATGGTCGAGCGCCTTCGCGCGACCGCCGAGGAGGCGATGCGTCGCGCCTATGCGCCCTATTCGGGATTCCGCGTCGGCGCGGCGCTGCTCGGCCGCGACGGAGGCGTCTTCCCCGGCTGCAACGTCGAGAACGCGGGCTATAGCTCGACGATCTGCGCCGAGCGCACCGCGGTGACCTCCGCGGTCGTGCGCGGGGTTCGGGAGCTGGAGCTCCTCGTGCTCGTCACCGAGTCGGACGAGCCGACTCCGCCGTGCGGCGTCTGCCGGCAGGTGCTCGTCGAGTTCGCGCCCGACCTGCCGGTGATCAGCTTCGCCGGCGGCCGCGAGGCGCGATGGAATCTCGCCGAGCTGCTCCCGCACCCGTTCACCCCCGCTTCCCTCGGACGCGTATGAAGCTCGGCCGGATCGTCGGAACGGTGGTCGCGACGCGGAAGGATCCGTCGCTCTCGTCGCTCAAGCTGCTCGTCGTCGAGAATCTGACGACCGAGCTGCAGAAGGAGGGCGGCTACGTCGTCGCGGTGGACAGCGTCGGCGCTGGTGTCGGTGAAGTCGTGCTGTATGCAACCGGAAGCTCCGCGCGCCTGACGGCGGTCACCAAGGACCGCCCTGTGGACGCCGTGATCATGGGAATCGTCGACTGCTTCGACGTCGAGGGCAGGAGTGTCAGTCTTGCGTAATTGCTGTGCGATCCTCGCGGCCGCTCTGCTGGCGACCGCGTGCACCGAGAAGCTGGGAAGCGGCCGGGCCTGTCCCGACCTCTGCCCGATCGAGGAAGTGTTCATCTCCGACACGACGATCCAGGGCGTCGTGGTCGACAGCACCGTCTTCGCCGGTCCGGCGGTCGGGAGCGAGGGACGGATCCTCCTCGCGACGCGCACCGACGGCGCGATCGATCTGCGCGGCGTGCTCCGCTTCGACACGCTGCCGAACACCTTCACCGTGACGAAGAACGGGACCACGGTCACGGACACGATCCAGGGCGTGCTGCAGTCGCAGCTCGTCGTGTCCGGCGCGGACACGTCCACCCGGCTGATCCCCGCCGGCGACTCGATCGTGATCGCGGCGTACGACGTGGACACCGTGGGCGTGCTCGACACCGCGGTGTCGCCCGTCGCGGCGCTCTTCGTGCCGTCGCGAAAGCTCGGCGAGGGACGGTTCCCCTCGGTGCTGGCGATCGACACGATGCGCATCCCGCTCAACGATTCGATCGTCGGCGCGCGGATGGTCGGCAACGGCAGGCTGCGGATCGGCCTGCGGATCGAGTCGGGCGGGAACACCACGGTGCGTCTCAGCTCGACCACCGGGTCGCGCCAGCCGGTGCTCCGGTATCGGGCGTTCTCGGGCGCGGACACGACCTCGAAGGACACGCTTCTCACCTGGTATCCGAACTCCGGATCGCCGACGGACGATCAGGTCGTGAAGGCGCAGCTCGCCGACTACACGCTGGTGGTGAAGGGCACGCCGCCCCCGCCGACCGGTGTCTTCGCCGTGGGCGGCGTGCGCGGACGGCGCACGTATCTCGCCTTCGACGTCCCGCGCCGGCTGCTCGATTCCACCCAGATCGTGCGCGCGACGCTCCACCTCTCGCAGGTGCCCGCGCCCCTCGCCGAGCCGGGAGACACGGCGCTGCTCGAGGCGCTGCTCGGGACCGCGAAGGGCGTGGTGAAGGACATCTCCAAGCGCACGCTCTTCCACGAGCCGGTCACCTTCGACATCAACGGACGGATCGTCGGCGCGATGAGCGGGCTTCCGCAGGTCGCGATCAAGGCCGACACCACGGCGACGCGCAGCATCGAGGTGGCGCCGATCCTCCGCCAGTGGGCGAACGTCGATTCGACCGACGTGCCGCACACGATCATCCTCCAGCTTCCGACCGAGGGGATCGAGCTGACCGAGCTCTGGTTCGCATCGCTCGAGGCGACGCCGGCTCTTCGGCCGACGCTCCAGATCACCTTCGTTCCGCGCAACGCGCCGGGCATCCCGTGATGCGCACGACCACACGCACCATCCTCGCGCTCTCGCTGCTCGCCGGCGCCCCACTCGGGGCGCAGGGCGTCGCCAGCGTGCAGGGCTTCGGCTATCCCACCGGCCAGCTCGGCGCGCGCGCGGGCTCGACCGGCGGCGCGCTCACCGAGTTCGACGAGACCACGCCGCTCAATCCGGCGACGGTGCTCGGCTGGCAGGCGGCGGGGCTGCACTTCCAGTACGAGCCGGAGTTCCGCACGAACACCGTGCCCGGCGGGACGTTCCGCACGGTCGCGAACCGGATCCCGGTGGTCGTCGCCGCGCTGCCGTTAGGCTCGCGTGCCGCGCTCGCGCTCTCGCTCTCCTCGCTGCTCGACCGGACCTGGGCGACGTCGTCGGTGAGCCGGCAGTCGGTCGGCGCGGAGTCGCTCTACGTCAGCCAGACGTCCTCGTCCGACGGCGGGATGAACGACATCCGTCTCGCGTTGGGTTGGTCGGCCGCGAAATGGGTGAGCGTCGGCGTCGCGGCGCACGCGATGGTCGGCCTCGACCGGTTCACGCAGACCGTCGTGCTCTCGCGCGCCGATCCGCGCACGACCACGACGACGAGCTCGGAGTTCAGCCCGTACGGCCAGCAGGCGGACATCCGCTTCTCGGGAAGCGCGCTCTCCGCGGGCGTCCTTCTCCGGCCGTATCGCACGATCTCGCTCGGCGTCTCCGGACGAATGGGCCAGTCGGTGCGCCTCACGCGCCGCGATTCGCTCGTCGCGCGCGCGGACATCCCCAACCGCCTCGGTGCCGGCCTCGCGTACGAGGTGGCCGCGCGGACGCTGCTCGCCGCCGACGTCGAGTGGATCGGGTGGAGCGCGCTCGCTCCCCTGAGCACCGACTCCAAGCCGCACGACGCGCTCGGCTGGTCGGCGGGGATCGAGGCGCCGGGCCCGCGCTTCGCGGGGCGCGCGCTCACCGTGCGCGCCGGCTTCCATCACCGCCCGCTCGCCTACGACGCGCCGACCGCGGTGAACGGGAGCAACGTGCAGTGGGGCACCGTGGAGGAGAACGCCTACACCGCCGGGCTGAGCGCGCCCTTCGCCTACGATCGCGCGCTGCTGACGATCTTCGGGCAGCGGGCGACGCGCAGTGTCGCCGGCGAGAAGAGCTTCACGCTCGGAGTGGGCCTGACCGTCCGCCCCTGACCGCATGACCGACAACGGCGATGGTCTCGCGCCGCTGATCCTCGTCGCCGACGACGTGCCGGCGAACGTGGAGCTGCTCTTCGACCAGCTCCACACCCTCGGCTACCGCACCATCTCGGCGCACGACGGGCCGAGCGCGCTCGCCGCCTGCTTCGAGCACCGTCCAGAGCTGTGCATCCTCGACGTCTCGATGCCGGCCGGCGATCTCGGCGTCGACGATCGCTCGACGGGCTTCGAGGTCTGCCGGCGGATCAAGCGCGATCCGCGCAGCGCGCGCATCCCGGTCATCTTCGTCACCGCGCTCAACGACACCACCGATCGCGTCCGCGCGATCGAGGCCGGGGGCGACGACTTCCTCACCAAGCCGCACAACCGCCTGGTGCTCGGCGCGCGCGTGCGCTCGCTCATCAAGCTCAAGGCGGCGACGGACGCCCTCGAGGAGTCGTTCCGCAAGATGCGCGAGCTGGAGAAGGTTCGCGACGATCTCATGAAGATGATCGTGCACGACCTCAAGAGTCCGTTGACGACGGTGCTCGCGACGCTGGAGATGGTTACCGACGGCGACTTCGGGCCGATCACCGGCGACCAGCGCCGCGCGCTCGGCGACGCCGAGGCGAAGGCGGAAGATCTGCTCGCCCTGATCGAGGATCTGCTCGAGGTCGCGCGCCTCGAGGAGACGACGATCACGCTGCAGCTCGCCCCGACCGCGCCCGCCGCGCTGATCTCGGAGATCGTGCACGAGTGGCGGCTCCGCTTCCAGCAGGAAGGCGTCGTCGTCCGCACGGACATCGGCGACGACGTGCCGGTGTTCGAGGCCGACGGCACGCTGCTGCGCCGGGTGTTCGCGAACCTCATCCAGAACGCGATCACGCACTCGGCGCGCGCGGTGGAGCTCCAGCTCTCCGCCCGCCTCGACGGCGACGGGGTCCTGTTCACCGTCGCCGACAACGGCCCGGGGATCCCCAAGGAGTATCAGGAGCTGATCTTCCGGAAGTTCGAGCAGGTGCGCACGCCTAACGCGCCGCGGGTCCGCAGCTCCGGACTCGGGCTCGCCTTCTGCAAGCTCGCCGTCGAGGCGCACGGCGGTCGCATCTGGGTCCAGAGCGACGAGGGGCGGGGAAGCGCCTTCCACTTCCGCCTCCCCCTCCACCCCGCGACGACCACGGCGACGGTACGCGCGTCGCTCTGAGGCGCGGAGAGAGCGGCTCGACATCATCGCGCTCGGCAACATTGCTCGGCAACATTGCTCGGCAACATTGCTCGGCAACATTGCTCGGCAACATTGCTCGGCAACATTGCTCGGCAACATTGCTCGGCAACAGCTGGGGCTTTAATTGGGTAACTGCAACCACTCATTGGTACGCCGAGCCGGGGAGCTTTGGGAGCTTCGGGAGGACTACCAGGGGGCAACCGCTCCCATCCTCCACAAGCTCCACGGCTCGGGCACTCCTTGATGTGGTTGCAGTTATCCTATAGAGCCCCTGCTGTTTGGAAGAGCCGAGCAGTTGGAAGAGCCGAGCAGTTGGAAGAACCGCGCTCGTCATCAATGCAGAAGGGCACGCCCTTTCGGGCGTGCCCTTCCGTCGTTCAGTATCCAGCCGTGCGTCAGTCGATGCGCTTCATCTCGACGCGGCGGTTCAGCGCGCGGCCGGCGGCCGTCGCGTTGCTCGTCGTCGGACGATCCGGGCCGTAGCCGCGGGCGATCAGGCGGTCGGCGGACACGCCGCGCATGATCAGGTACGCGCGAACCGCTTCCGCGCGCGCGAGCGACAGGCGGACGTTGCGGGTGTAGCTGCCGCCGTTGTCCGTGTGCCCCGAGATTTCGACCTTGATCGACGGCGCGTCGTTGAGCTGGCGCGCGACGTCGTCGAGCACCGCCATCGAGGACTGCGTGAGGTCGTCCTTCCACGCGGCGAAGTTCACGCCGCGCAGCGTCACCGTGCGCTCGTTGTTCTTGAAGAGCGGCTGCGGCGCCGGGTTGCAGCCCGTGGCGTCCACCGGCTGGCCGACGGGCGAGCCGAGGCACTTGTCGCGCGAGTCCGGCACGCCGTCATGATCCGCGTCGAGCTCCGGTTCCGGCGTCGAGCAGCCGACCGAGTTCACCGCCGTTCCCGCCGGCGTGTTCGCGCAGCGATCGCGCGTGTCCGGGACGCCGTCGTTGTCCGTGTCGGCGACCAGCGGGCAGCCGTGGCCGTCCACCGACGTGCCCGGGGCGGTGCCCGCGCACATGTCCTTCGCGTCGATCACGCCGTCGCTGTCGCTGTCGCGATACGTCTGGCAGCCCATCGAGTCGACCGAGGCGCCGGCGACCGTGTTCGGGCACTGGTCGCGACCGTCAGGCACGCCGTCGCTGTCGGCGTCGGGGAGCGGCGCCTGCTTCACCGGCGCCTCCGCGACGACTTCCTCGCGCCTCGGCGCCGGCGCCGGAGCCGCGACCGGCTCGGGCTTCGGCTCGCTGCGCGCCATCCAGAGCGGGAAGCTCAGCCCGGCCTGCACCGTGCGGTTCGTGTTGCGCGTGACCGTCGTGGACGCGTTGAGCGGGTGCGTCATGTAGTCGAGGATCCCGTCGACGCGCAGCGACATGTAGTTCCCCATCTGCAGACGGAGACCGACGTCGCCCGTGTAGCCCCACTCGTGGAACGCCTGCGTGGCGCCGGGGAGCTTGAGGTACTGGTTGCGCACCGCACCCGCGCCGACGATCGCCGAGACGCGGCCGAAGCTCGGCGCGTAGGCGAGACGGGCGCGAGCCGGAATCATGCGCGCCGTGATCCCGGCGCCGAGGTCGAAGGCGTAGTACGACGCCTCACCCTCGAGCAGGAAGGTCGAGAGCCCCTCGCCGGAGGCGAAGGAGAGGCGGCCGCCGCCGGTGTTCCGTGACTTGAGCCCCATGGTCGGGTCGAACTTCGTGTACGTCCCGAAGCCGCCGAGCTCCACGTAGCCCTGCGCCGATGCCGGGAGCGACGCGACGAGCATCCCGGCGGTGAAGAGTGTGGCCTTGAGAAGTGTCGATCGCATTCCAGTCCCTCGCGAGTGAATGGCTGCACATGAGAGGTCGCACCTCGGCTGTCCGATGACGCCCGTCACCGGTCCGAAGCGGGCACTACTGTCATTGTGACGCGCGAGGGCCCATTAACGAAACGCAACCACCGGATTCGGGCCGGTGCGCCAGGTCACGGGACGTCGCGGCGACCTGATGCCAACTTTATATTTCGCCGCTCACCACCAGCGTCCTCCCAATGGCTCCCAGCGACCGCCCGACCGTTTACATCGAGACGTACGGCTGCCAGATGAACGTCAGCGACTCCGAGCTCATGCTCGGGAAGCTGGCGGCCAGCGGCTATGACGCCGTCGATCGCCCCGACGGTGCGGACGTGATCCTCGTGAACACCTGCGCGATCCGCGATCACGCCGAGCAGCGCGTGATCGGACGCCTCGGCGAGCTGCGGCGCTTCATGGGGCCGGACACTGTCGTCGGGGTCACGGGCTGCATGGCGCAGCGGCTCGGTCCGCAGCTCCTGGAGAAGGCGAAGCACGTGAGCCTCGTCATCGGCCCCGACGGCTATCGCGCGCTGCCGACGCTCGTCGAGGGTGCGCGCCGCGGCGAGCGCGCGATCGCCACGACCTTCGACCTCGAGGAGCACTACGAGGACTTCTCGCCGCGCCGCTTCGACAAGGTGAAGGCGTGGATCCCCGTGCAGCGCGGCTGCGACTACAAGTGCACGTACTGCATCGTGCCGACCACGCGCGGCCCCGAGCGCTCGCGCCGCCTCGCCGAGGTCGTGCGCGAGACGGAGCAGGTCGTCGCCGAAGGCATGACCGAGGTCGTGCTGCTCGGCCAGACGGTGAACTCGTACGACGATGGCTCGCACGACTTCGCGGATCTGCTGCGTGCCGTGGGCGCAGTGCCGGGGATCCGGCGCGTGCGCTTCACGAGCCCGCACCCCAACGACTTCAGCGACCGCGTGATCGCGGCGATGGCCGAGGTGTCGTCGGTGTGCGAGCACGTGCACCTGCCGATGCAGAGCGGATCGTCGCGCGTGCTCAAGCGCATGCTCCGGCGGTACACCCGCGGGGGCTACTTCGACTGCGTGGCGCGGCTCCGCGCGGCGATCCCGGGGCTCGCGCTGACGACGGACGTCATCGTCGGCTTCCCGGGCGAGACGGACGAGGACTTCGAGGAGACGCTGAGCGCGGTGCGCGAGCTCGGGTTCGAGGACGCGTTCACCTTCAAGTTCTCCCCGCGCGACGGGACGCCCGCGACGCGGATGCCGGCGAGCGAGACCGTGTCCGACGAGGTCGCGTCCGAGCGTCTCGCCCGGCTCATCGACGCCGTGCGCTCCGCGGCGCGCGGTCGGAACCTCGGACTGCTCGGCAGCCGGCACGAGGTGCTCGTGGAGAAGGTCGCCCGCCGCGGCCAGGACCTCCTCCAGACTCGCACGCGCGACTTCAAGACCGTGCTCGTCCCGGGCGACGAATCGATGCTCGGACGCTACCTCACCGTGGAGCTCACGGGCACCACCGGCTCGACGTTCACGGGCGCCGTGGTCCGCGAGCGCCAGCCGCTTCCGATGGCCGGATGAAGAACATCGCCGAAGACGCGATCGTCGACGCGTACGAGCAGGTCCGCGGGCAGGTCGCGGGATTCTGCGGCTGCGAGAAATGCCGCGCTGACGCGATCGCGCACGCGCTGAACCACATTCGTCCCCGCTACGCGAGCGGGGAACCGCCGCAGCCGGGCGCGGTGCTGTCGCGCCTCGAGCTGCAGTCGGAGTCCGGGCGCGCGCAGCTCATCGCCGTCGTGCTGAACGCGATCAAGACCGTCGCGGCGCAGCCCCGGCATCTCACGCCGCCCACCGGAACGCCCACCATCCGCTGACGCGCGGGCGGCCGGGGCGACGCCCCGATGCCGCTCGTCGCGATCGCGCTGCTCTGCTACGGTGCCGGGCTCCTCGCGGGGCTGCACGGCGCGTTAGGCGCCGGCAGCGCGCTAACGGCCGCGCTCCTCGCGACCGGGCTGGCACGGCGAGCCGTCGCGCCGGTCGCCTGCG
>JABFXC010000049.1 GCA_013361935.1 Gemmatimonadaceae bacterium | reverse complement strand
GAGCTTCGCGTCGCGCGCCGCGCGCACGACGACCTCCGGCGCGAGCGCGCCGTCGGACGCCGTCGAATGCATGTGCAGGTCGACGTGGCGCGTCACGGGCGGGAGGCTCTCGCCCGTGGGCCCGGTCACGGCCGGTAGCCTGCGTCCGGGGACGTGTCGCTCGCCTGCGAGAAGGCGAACAGCTCGCGCAGCTTCTCGTCGCTCAGCTCGGCGAGCGAGGTGTGGCGCGACCGCGCGGCCTGCGGGGAGTAGCGCGTGACGCGCACCTCCATGGAGGGTCCGCTGCCGCGGGCGAAGACGAGGCCGAACTCGTCGCGATCGAGCTGCGTGACGCGGCCGCTGGACTGGACGCGCCACTGCTGGCCGCCGACGTCGATGGTGCGATAGGGCATGAGACTCAGAGCTCCACGAGCTTGTAGATGCGCCGCGGGTCGACGATCGACTCCGGCGCGGCGGCGTGGGCCGCGGTGAGCGTTGGCGCGTCCGGCGCCTCGAAGAACTCGAGGAACGCGCCGGGGAGCCCCATCTCCTCGCATGCCCAGAAGCTGCAATTCGCGCGCTTGTAGTAGTCGCGCTTCGCCCGCAGCCGCTCCATGTAGTTCTTCCGGTCCTGCGGCGGGACGATCTTGCGGTGCATCGTGAGGACGCGGGACATGATCAGAGCGCGGTCTCGGGGAACGTTTCGAGGGTCTGCTTGACGTCGGCCATGAACCGGTCGGCGTCGGCGCCGTCGACGATCCGGTGGTCGAAGGAGATGGAGAAGTACGCGCAGGTGCGGATGGCGATGGTGTCCTCGCCGTCGGCGCCGGTGACCACCTTCGGCCGCTTCTCGATCGCGCCGAGCCCCATGATCGCCGCCGTGCCTAACGGGATGATCGGGGTGCCCATCAGCGAGCCGAAGACGCCGGGGTTGGTGATCGTGAAGGTCGCGTTCTGCACCTCCGCGGGCTGGAGCTTCTTCGCGCGCGCACGGGCGGCGAGGTCGTTGAGCTGCTTCGTCAGCCCGGCGAGGGAGAGGTCGTCGGCGCCCTTGATCACGGGAACGATCAGCCCCCAGTCGAGGGCGACGGCGATGCCGACGTTGTACTGCTTCCGGTAGATGATGTTGCGGCCGTCGTGCGCCGCGTTGAGCATCGGGTGGCGCTTCAGGCAGTCGGTGACGGCCTTGATGACGAAGGGAAGGAAAGTCAGCTTCTGGCCGTTCTGCTGCTCGAAGGCGACGCGATTCTTCTGACGGATGCGTCCGACGCGCGTGAGGTCGACCTCGAAGAACGAGGTGACGTGCGCGGCGTGGCGGCGCGCGTTGACCATGTGCTCGCTGGTGAGCGAGCGCATCTTCGACATCGGCTCGACGACGTCACCGCTCCAACCCTGCGGGAGCGGGAATCCCGCCTCCTGCGCGCCGGCGAACGACGGCGCCGGGTGGGTACGCGCGCCGCGGCCGGCGGCGCCCGACTCGAGCGCCTGCATGATGTCGCGCTTGGTGACGCGCCCGGCGATCCCGCTTCCACTCAGCGCCGCGATCTCGATCCCGTGCTCGGCGGCGATCTTTCGCACCAGCGGGGAGGATTTGGTGCGGAGGCGGCCCTCGAGGGAGTTCGCGGCGGCAGCGAGCGAGGGCGCCGAGGAGGCGGGACGCGAGGGAACGGTGGAGGGTGCGGCGGAAGGCTGATGGCTCGGGGGGGCGGCGGGTGCATCTTGCCTTTGGGGGGGGCCCCCCGCGCCCGGCGCCGTAGCCGCCGCTCCGTTCCCCGCCGCCGCGCCCGCCCTCGTCTCGATCCGCGCGACGATCGTCCCCACCGCCACCGTCTGGCCCTCGCCCACCACGATCTCCGCCAGGACGCCCGCGTTCGGCGCGGGAATCTCCGCGTCCACCTTGTCCGTGGAGATCTCGAAGATCGGCTCGTCGCGCTTGACGGCGTCGCCGACCTTCTTCAACCACTTCGACAGCGTCCCCTCGGCGATCGACTCCCCCATCTGGGGCATCACCACGTCGATACGTGCCACCGGATACTCCTATTGAGCAGAGTTGCGCGTCGCGGCGCTGGAGCGCCGGAGCTTCATGAGAACCATCGTCGGCAGAAAGATCGCGCCGATGAGACCACCGCCGAACGCGAACAGCGCCCAGTCGCCGCACATCGGCAGCCCCTCCGGCGGCACGCAGCGGCGCGCCATGTCGACGCCCTTGCCGAGCAGCACCGCGATCATCCCGCCGCCGAAGAATCCGACCACGAACGTGAGACACCCCACCATCGTGTTGCGCACCGCGGGCGGGAGCGGCGGCGGCTCCTGCTCCGGGATCGTCGGGTTGACGCGGCTCACGGTCAGTAGCTCGCCAGCTTCCGCGCCGCGAACGCGATGTCCGCGGTCTGCGGGAGCACGAAGTCCTCGAGCGCCGGCGCGTAGGGCAGCGGGATGTCGTGCGCCGTCACCCGCAGCACCGGCGCGTCCAGCCACTCGAATGCCATCTCGTTGATCCGCGCCGTGATCTCGCCGGCGATCCCGCCGGTCCGCGTGTCCTCGTGCACCACGAGAACCCGGTTGGTCTTCTTCACGGTCGCCACGATCGCCTCGTCGTCGAGCGGCGCCAGCGTGCGGAGGTCGATCACCTCCACCGAGAGCCCGTCCTCCTTCTCCAGCTGCTCGGCCGCCTCGAGCGCCTTCCAGACGGTCGCCGCGTAGGTGATGATCGAGAGGTCGGTCCCCTCGCGCGCGACGCGCGCCTTGCCGATGGGCACGACGTGATCGCCCGCGGGCATCGTCCCCTTGATCCGCCGGTAGAGATACTTGTGCTCGAAGAAGAGCACGCAGTCCTCGTCGCGGATCGCCGCCTTCATCAGCCCCTTCGCGTCCTCCGCCGTCGACGGATAGACGACCTTGAGCCCTGGCGTGTGGACGAACCCGGCCTCGGGATTCTGCGAGTGGAACGGCCCGCCGCGCACGTACCCGCCCGACGGTCCGCGCACCACCATCGGACAGGGGAGGAAGGCGCGGTAGCGCGCCGTCGCGACGTAGTTCGTGAGCATGTCGTACGCGTTGGCGATGAAGTCGATGAACTGCATCTCGACCACCGGCCGCATCCCCATGTGCGCCGCCCCGGCCGCCGCGCCGACGATCGCCGTCTCGCTGATCGGCGTGTCGATGACGCGCTGCTCGCCATACTTCGCGAGCAGCCCGTCCGTCACCTTGAACGCGCCGCCGTACGCCCCGATGTCCTCGCCGAGGCAGAAGACGTTCGCGTCGCGCTCCATCTCCTCGAAGAGCGCCTCGCGGATCGCCTCCAGATAGGTCACCTCGGCCATCAGGCGTCCTCCTGGGAGACGCGCGATTCCGTCTTCGCGTCCGGCTTGTAGACGCCCCATCCGTCGGCGGCGCGCTCGCTCGCCGTCACCCCGCCGCGCCCGCCCTCGCGGAACCAGAGCGGGCTCGCCGCCGCGGGCTCGGCGTACACGCCGGTGAGCGCGTCGAGCGCTTCCGGGAACGCCGACGCTTCGGCCACGTCCGTCGCCTCGTCGACCTCGCGCGTCACGCGCGCGTCGATCGACGCGAGCTCCGTTGCGGCGGCGCCGAGCTCCGTCGTCAGGCGATGCGCGTACCGGTCGAGCGGATCGTTCTCCGCGGCCCAGCGCTCGATCTCCCCGGCGGGGACGTAGCTCTGGTTGTCGTGCTCCGCGTGCCCCTTCCGCCGGTAGGTCATCAGCTCGATGAGCGAGACGCCCTCGCCGCGGCGCGCGCGCTCCACGGCGCGCTTCGTCACGTCGTAGGTCGCGAGCACGTCGTTCCCGTCCGCCTGCTCGCCGGGGATGCCGTAACCGGCCGCCTTGTCGACGAAGCGCTTCGCGAGCGTCTGCTTCGACGTCGGCGTCGAATAGGCGTAGCCGTTGTTCTCGATGACGACGACGAGCGGGCAGCGCTGCACGGCGGCGAAGTTGATCCCCTCGTGGAAGGCGCCGGTGCTCGTCGCCCCGTCGCCGACGTACACCAGGCCGACCCGGTCCTCGCCGCGCATGCGGAAGGAGAGCGTGACGCCGGCCATCACCGGCACCATGTCGCCCAGCGGCGAGATCTGGCCGAGGAAGCCGCGGGTCTTTCCCGCCGCGCCGATGTCGCCGAAGTGGATGTTCAGCTCGCGACCGCGCGTCGGCGAGTCGGCCTTGGCCATGTACTGCTTGAGGACTTCGACCGGCGTCGCGCCCTTCACGAGCATCGCGCCGAGGTTGCGGATGAGCGGCGACATGACATCGCGCTGCTCGAGCGCGTAGCAGGAGCCGACCGCGTCCGCCTCCTGCCCGAGCGAGCGGAAGAGCCCTCCGACGACCTTCGTCTGCCGGTAGAGGGCGACGAGCCGCTCCTCGAGCGTGCGCGTCAGGCGCATCCAGTAGTAGAACTCGAGCCGCTGGTCGCGCGTGAGCAGCGCGGCCGCGGAGCCGGGCGTGTCGGGGTCGAGAGCTCGGGGAGACGGCGCCGGCGCGGCCCGGCCGCCCTTCGCGCGCGTCGCCATCAGTACGACGCTTCGAGGGTGTGTGCGGGGTCCTCGCGCCGGTGGCAGTGCACGAAGAACTTCTTCACGTTCCGGTCGAGGCGGCTCTCCCCCATCTGGTCGGTGTCGGCCTCGATGAAGGTGTAGTGTCCGCCCTCGGCCTTCACCGTGAGCTTCATGCTGCCTAACGGCCCGGTGAAGCTGCGCGAGCGCACGGCCGTCGCGCTCGGGGTGAGGCCGATCCCGGGGAAGAAGCGGTCCGCCATCGCGAGGACCTCGGCGGGCGGCATGTGGCTGCGATAGAAGTGGCGCATCGGTGGTCTGCGGGAACGTGCGGAACGCTCAGGGGGCGGCGGTGGCCGCGCCGACTTCCTGTTGCCAGTCGGTGGCGCGGTCGATCTTCGTGCCGGGAAGGGTGTCGCGGCGGAACTCGATCCCCACCGCCCACTGCTCGGCGGTGATGTAGCGGAGCTTCGCCGTGTACGTCCCGACCTCCGGCGCGGGCTGGAAGGAGTCCCACGTGCTCGCCCCCGCCTCGTTGTTGGCGAAGATCCGCCCTTCCCCTCCCTCCACCGGCTGCCCCGTCTCCTTGTCGATCACGGTGATGCGGTAGAGCACGTCCTCACGCGCGCGCGGCGGCATGGGATCGGAGGTGATCCGATACTCGAAGTGCTCCGAGTACGTGCGGATGCTCGGCGCCCGCGGCTTGCCGTCGCAGGCCGCGACGCCGAGCGCCAGCGCCAGCGCCAGCCACGACACGACGACGAGCGACGTGAACGATGCATCGCGTGACTGGCGCTTCATGCGGCGGTCCTCAGGCCTGGTCGTCGACGTGCGTGACGGGCTCCTCGCCCATCAGCTCGCGGATCGTGTTCTTCAGCTTCGTCTGCTGGATGAACAGGTCGTGCTCCGGCGACAGCGTGGGCTGCGTGCTCATCGGGCTCTTGTAGTAGAACGAGAGCCACTCCTGCACGCCCTTCATCCCCGCGCGCTGCGCCAGATCCGAGAACAGCGCGAGATCGAGGACGATCGGCGCGGCGAGGATCGAGTCGCGGCAGAGGAAGTTCACCTTGATCTGCATCGGGTAGCCCATCCACCCGAAGATGTCGATGTTGTCCCAGCCTTCCTTGTTGTCGCCGCGCGGCGGGTAGTAGTTGATGCGCACGACGTGCGAGAAGCCCTTGTACAGCTCGGGATACTTCTCCGGCTGCAGGATCGTGTGCAGCACCGAGAGCTTCGACTCCTCCTTCGTCTTGAACGAGGCCGGGTCGTCGAGCACCTCGCCGTCGCGATTGCCGAGGATGTTCGTCGAGTACCAGCCGGCGAGTCCGAGCATGCGCGCCTTGAGCCCCGGCGCGATGACGGTCTTCATCCAGGTCTGGCCCGTCTTGAAGTCCTTGCCGCTGATCGCGACGCCCTTCTCGTTCGCGAGCTGGATCAGCGCCGGGATGTCGACGGCGAGGTTCGGCGCGCCGTTGCAGAAGGCGACACCTTCCATGATCGCCGCGTACGCGTAGAGCATCGACGGCGCGATCGCCTCGTCGTTCGCCTCCATCGCCTTCTCGAACTGCGCGAGCGTCGCGTGCTGCGGGCCGGGCTTGATGTAGATCTCCGTCGACGCGCACCAGACGATGACGACACGATCGAGCTTGTTCTTCGCCTTGAAGTCGCGGATGTCCTGGCGGAGCTGCTCGGCGAGGTCGCGCTTCGTCTTCCCCGTCTTGACGTTCGTGCCCTTGATGCGCGTGACGTACTTGTTCTCGAAGACGGCCGGCATCGGCTTGATCGTCTTCAGGAAGTCGGCGATCGGCTCGAGGTCGTGCTTCTCGAGCACGCCCGCCTTGCTCGCCGCGGTGTACGCGTCGTCGGGAATCGGATCCCAGGCGCCGAAGACGATGTCCTTCAGGTCGGCGAGCGGGACGAAGTCCTTGATGAGCGGGGTGCGATTCTCGCCGCGCTTGCCGAGGCGGATCGTCGCCATCTGCGTCAGCGAGCCGACGGGCTTCGACAGGCCGCGGCGGACGCTCTCCACACCGGCGATGAACGTGGTCGCGACGGCGCCGAGGCCGGGCGTGATGATGCCAAGACGGCCAGTGGCCGGACGGACTTTCGAAGAAGTGCTGGAACCAGGCACGAACGGTTCTCCGGTTGTCAGGAAGAAACTGGGCGCACGAGCGCCTGCGGGGGGGACGCGCTGTCCGCCGCCGGGGCGCCGTTGCCTGACGGCATCGTCTCCCGCGGCTCGATCGTCGGACGCGACGCGGCGTGAACGGCGATGAAACGCTGCACGACCGTGATCCACGCCGTCACGGTGAGCAGTACGATGATGGCGGCCAGGATCCACCCGTCGAGGGCGAGCCCGAAGAACGCCTGCGGCGCCGAGAGCAGCGTGACGCGCTCCGGCCGCTGGAGGACGCCGACCTTCGCGTCGATCCCGAGCGCTTCGGCGCGGGCGCGCGTGTACGACGTCATGTACGCGCCGACGAGCCCGACGAGCGTCACCACCTGCATGATGGTGCTGCCGTAGCGTGGGCTCGAGCCGTAGAAGATGATCAGGCCGCCGAGCACCGCTCCATCCGCGACGCGATCGAGCGCGGAGTCGTAGAAGGCGCCGAAGGTACTGCTCCGTCCCGTCCGCCGCGCCACCGTCCCGTCGAGCACGTCGAAGAAGGCGGTGAGCCCGAGCCACCATCCGGCGGTGCGGATGTGCCCAGTCGCGTAGATCACCCCGCCGACGATCGTGCAGAAGGTGCCGAGGGTGGTGATCGTGTTGGGGTGGATGCGGTGACGCACCAACCAGTCACCAATGGGACCGATGATCCGGAGGTATCCCTTCTTGATCCAGTCCCAGATGAGATTCATGCGTCGGGGCGGGGGCAGGCGCGCGCGCGATGACGCCGCGGACACGCGAAGCGCGAAAACAAAAGGGCCGGAGCGATTCGCTCCGGCCCCGTAAACTATCCGACGTGGCGGACGCTAGCAACAGCGCCGCAACGATTTGCGCGGTCGGACGCGGTTACGGAACCTGCCAGAGGTAGGTCCCCGACAGCACGACGCCGCCCTTGCTGTAGGTGTACTTGTCGGACATGCGCGTCGCCTTCAGCGTCACGGTCGAGCCGGCGCTCACGCCCTTCACCGGAAGGGACATCGCGCTCCCGCCGCCGACCTGGCCGAGGAAGACGTCCTCGCCCCCCGAGTTGACGTAGACGTTCACCGGCTCGGAGAGATTGTTGGTGACGTTCACCGCGGCATCCGACGCGGCCGCCGGCGCGGAGTGGACCTCCACCTGACGGGGGCCGCAGGCCACGGCCGCGGTCGCGATCACCAGTGCGGCAACGAGTGTTCTCATGTATCGCCTCCACGTGCGAGTTGTTTGACGCTTCGGGCGCACCTGGACGATCCGGGGGCGCGCGCCGACCCGTGGTGCAAGAGGTATGCGCGCACCGGGCACGACGGCGTGATTCCCCGACCCCGTGCGCGTCTGTAACTTCCGGGCGCACGTCACCGAAAATTCCATCCTCGCAGCCTCCCACCGCGCGCTCATGCCTGCTCGGCTACCCGCCGCCTCACGTCGTTCCCGCCGCTCCATTCCCGCGACCACGGCCGCGCTCGTGCTCGCCGCCTGCGTCGGGAAGACCCGGCCCGCCCTCACGCCCGCCGACGCCGCCATCGCGCCGCCCGCCGCGGTCGCGCCCCCGGAGACCCCGCTCACCGCCGCGCAGAACCACTGGGTCGACAGCACCCTCGCGTCCCTCTCCCTGCGCGAGCGGATCGGGCAGATGGTGAACGTCTGGGTGCTCGGCGACTACACCAGCGAGCAGGACCCCGCGTACCAGCAGGTGCTCGGCTGGGTCGAGAAGGATCACGTCGGCGGGATGACGATGTCGGTCGGCTCACCGGTCGAGGTGGCGGTGAAGCTCAACGCGCTGCAGAAGCGCGCGCGCGTCCCGCTGCTGGTCGCCTCCGATCTGGAGCCGGGGCTCGGACGTCTCGAGGGCGGGGTGTTCATCCCGTCGATGCTGTATGGCGGAAGCGCGACCGTCTTTCCCAACGCGATGGCCGTCGGCGCGACGGACAGCGACTCGCTCGCCTACGCGGCGGCGCACGCGATCGGCCGCGAGGCGCGCGCGGTGGGAATTCAGGTCGTCTTCGGCCCGGTCGCCGACGTGAACAACAACCCCGCCAACCCGGTCATCAACACGCGCTCCTTCGGGGAGAACCCCGCCGCGGTGGCGCGGCTTTCCTCGGCGTGGGTGCGCGGACTGCAGGACGGGGGCGCGATGGCGACGGCCAAGCACTTCCCCGGGCATGGCGACACCGACACCGACTCGCACCTCGCGCTCCCGATCGTGCGATCGGATCGCGCGCGGCTCGATTCGGTGGAGCTCGTTCCCTTCCGTGCGGCGATCGCGGCGGGTGTCTCCGCCTTCATGACCGCGCACATCGCGCTCCCGGCGGTCGAGGGGAACAACACCCCGGCGACGCTCGCCCCGGGCGTGGTCACCGGTCTGCTCCGCGACACGCTGCACTTCCACGGGCTGACCTACACCGATGCCCTGACCATGGAAGCGGTGGGCGAGGGCGACTCCGTGGAGCGGAGCGCGGTGCTCGCCGTGCAGGCCGGCGCCGACGTGCTGGTGAAGCCGAGCGACGTGAAGCGCGCGATCGACGCCGTGGAGAACGCGGTGACGACGGGCACCATCTCCGCGGCACGCATCGATTCCTCGGCGCGGCGGATGCTCGTCGCGAAGGCGCGCGTCGGGCTCGATCGCCAACGCCTCGTCGATCTCGACGCGCTGCGCCGGGTGGTCGGCACACCGGAGCACTGGGCGCTCGCCGACAGCATCGCCGCGCGCGCGGTGACGCTGCTCCGCGACAGCGCGTCGCTCGTCCCCGTCGCCGGCACGGCGAAGCGGGTCGCGATCGTCACCTACGCGCCGGAGACGGAGCTCCGCGCCGGCCGCGCCTTCGCCGCGGTGGTGCGCGCGTCGGTGCCTAACGCGCGCGTCGTCCGCATCTCGCCGCGCAGCGCGCGCGCCGAGCTGGACTCGCTGGCCGCGTCGCTCGCCGGCGCGGACGCGATCCTCGTCACGACGCACGTCCGCACCATCGAGGGCGCGGGGCGCTTCGCGGTCGCGCCGGCCGTCGCGCAGTGGCTCGACTCCCTGGCGACGCGCGAGAAGGTGATCGTCGTCGCGCACGGCAACCCCTACGTCCTCCGCCAGTTCCCGCGCGTCGGGAGCTATCTCGTGACCTACGGCGTGGGCGATGCGCTCGAACGCGCGTCGGCGCGTGCGGTGCTCGGCCTCGCGCCGATCACCGCGCACTCGCCGATCTCGCTTCCCGGATTCTTCGCCCGCGGCGACGGGCTCGCCCGCACCGCGCCCAACGCGACCGACTCGACTCGATGAATCAGCTTCTCCGACGCTGGATCGCTCCCGGCGGTATCGCCGTCGCGGGCGCCGTCTGGCTCGCCTGCTCCTCGCGCACTCCGGCGCCGGTCACCTCGCCCGCCCCGATCGAGGCGGACACCGCTTCGGCGCGGCCCGATCGGGGCTCGCCCCCGCGCGACACGACGCCCCCGGCTCCGCCCACGCCGTGGACCGACTCCGTGCTGCCGACGCTCTCGCTGCGCGCGAAGGCGGCGCAGCTGGTGGTGCGCTGGATTCCCGGCAACGCCGAGCCGGACTCGAAGGCCGCGCTCGCCGCGCGCGACTGGGTGGCGAGCGATTCCATCGGCGGTGTGATCGTCGGCCCGGGGACGGCGGCGCAGCTCGCGCGGACGACGAACGCGCTGCAGCGGGCGGCGGCGCTTCCGCTCTTCGTCGCGGCGGACGTCGAGTTCGGCGCGGGACAGCGCGTCATCCCCGAGGGAACCTCGTTTCCGTACGAGATGGGGATCGCGGCCACGCGCGATACCAGCTTCGCCTGCGCGATGGGCCGCATCACCGCGCAGGAGGCGCGCGCGGTCGGGATCAACTGGACGCTCACGCCCGACGTCGACCTGAACACGCGGCCGGACAACCCGAGCATCGGGGTTCGCGCCTTCGGCGCCGACGCGCCGACCGTCGAACGCTTCGCGCTCCCCTACATCCGCTGCGCGCAGGCGAACGGCGTGCTCACCTCGGTGAAGCACTTCGCCGGTCTCGGCGCCGTCGCCGTCGACACGCACGTCGAGCGCGCGATCCTCGATTCCTCGCGCGCGCGGCTGGACAGCGCCGAGCTTCGCCCCTTCCGGTCGGCGGCGGCGATCGGCGTGTCGTCGATCATGAGCGGGCATGTCGCGCTCCCCGCGCTCACCGGCGACTCCACGCCGGCGAGCCTCAGCGCCGCGCTGCTGCAGGGCGTCATCCGGCGGGAGTGGAAGTACGACGGTCTGATCGTGACCGACGCGCTCTCGATGAAGGGCGTCGGCGACGCGGGGCCGGGACCGGCGGCGGTGCGCGCGCTCCTCGCCGGCAACGACGTCCTCCTCGATCCCACCGACCACCGCGCGGTGATCGACGCGGTCGTCGCGGCGGTGAACGCCGGGACGATCACGCAGGCGCGGCTCGATTCCTCGGTGCGGCGCGTCCTGCGCGCGAAGGAGCGGCTCGGCATCAACGTCGCGCGCACGGTGGACAGCGCCGGCGTCGCCGCCGCCTTCCATCGGCCGGAGAACGATTCGCTGGCGACCGAGATCGCCCGCCAGTCGATGGTGCTCGCCCGCGATCGCGGCAACGCGATCTGGCGGCTGCAGCGCGCGTCGAGCGTGCTCGCGATCGTCTACCTCGACGAGGGGAAGGAGCCCTATCCCGGCTCGCACCCGGGGGACGCGTTCACCACGGAGCTCCGCGCGCTGCTCAAGGCGCGCCATCAGACGCTCGCCACCCTCACGCTCACCCCGAAGTCCACCGACGCCGCCGTCCGCGCGGCTTCGGCGCGCGCGGCGGACGCGGAGGCGGTGGTCGTCGCGCACTACGCGCGCCCCGTGCCGGCGAAGGGGTACGCGGGCGTCCCGCCGCGCATCGCCGCGATGACGCAGCGCATCATCAGGGCGAATCCGAACGCGATCGTGGTCGCCCTCGGCGATCCGTACATGGTGCGCCAGTTCCCCGTGGTGAACAGCTACCTGCTCGCCTGGAACCCACTGTCACCGTGGAGCGAGCGCGCCGCGGCGGAAGCGGTAGCCGGCCGCCCGTCGCGCGACAGTGAGGTCGCGCGTCGCGTCGCGGACACCGTGCGCGCGGTGCTCACGCGCTTCCAGGCGGACAGCGCCTTCCCCGGTGCGTACGCCGTCGTCGGGACGCACGACCGGATCCTCGCGAGCATCGGCGTCGGGCACGTGAACTGGGACGATTCGCCGGAGCCGACCGACAGCACGCTCTGGGATCTCGCCTCGCTGACCAAGGTCGTGGGGATGACCAGCGCGATGAACCAGCTCGTCGCCGAGGGGAAGGTGAAGCTCGACGCGCCGGTGCAGCGCTATCTCCCGACGTGGAAGGACCCGAAGCGGTGGAAGGGGGCGAAGAAGCGCAGCGTGACCGTGCGCGACCTCCTGACGCACCAGTCCGGACTTCCCGCCTGGCGGCCGCTGCACAAGGAGGGCGTGAACCCCGATTCGGCGCTGCGGCTCGTCTACGCGACCCCGCTGGACACCGCTCCCGGGGTGCGGATGGTCTACAGCGACCTCGGCGCGATCCTCCTCGGCCAGATCGTCGAGAAGGTGTCGCACGAGAAGCTCGACGCGTACCTTCGGCGGCACGTCTGGCGGCCGCTCGGGATGCGCGACACCCAGTACAAGCCGGACAGCTCGCTGCTCCCGCGCATCGCGCCGACGGAATACGACTCGTTCCGGCAGCGGCTGATCTGGGGGACCGTGCACGACGAGAACGCCGCCGCGTTAGGCGGGGTGGCGGGTCATGCTGGGCTCTTCAGCTCGGCGCGCGACCTCTCGCGCTTCGCGCAGATGTACCTCAATTTCGGGACGCTCGACGGAACGCGGGTGCTCGACCGGAACACCATCCTGCAGTTCCAGCGGACGCGCGATTCCGCGTTCTCGAACCGCGCGATCGGCTGGGAGAAGCCGACGGGCGGGAACTCCGCCGGGCGGCGGATGTCGCCGGCGGCGTTCGGACACACCGGCTTCACCGGCACGTCGATCTGGATGGACCCGGCGAACGATGTGTTCGTCGTGCTGCTCACGAACCGCGTGAACCCGACGCGGCAGAACAACCGGGTCGGACCGGCGCGCGTCGCCGTCGCCGACGCGGCGTTGTCGGTGCTGGAGACCGTCAGGCAGGGCGCAACGCCACTCTTCCCCAGGAACACGAGCCGCACGCCATGACCCTCAACTACGTCGACTGGGCACTCGTCGTCGCGTACTTCGTCCTCTCCGCCGGGATCGGCCTTCTCTTCACGAAAAAGGGAGGCGAGAGTCTCAGCGAGTACTTCCTCTCCGGGCGGAACGTCCCGTGGTGGCTCGCCGGCGCGAGCATGGTCGCGACGACCTTCGCCGCCGACACCCCGCTCGTCGTGACCGGACTCGTCGTCGCGCACGGCGTCGCCGGCAACTGGCTGTGGTGGAACATGCTGATGAGCGGGATGCTCACCGTGTTCTTCTTCGCCCGGCTGTGGCGACGCGCGAACGTGATGACCGACGTCGAGTTCGCGGAGATCCGGTACTCGGGGAAGCCCGCGGCGGTGCTGCGCGGCTTTCGCGCGCTCTACCTCGCGATCCCGATCAACCTGATCATCCTCGGCTGGGTGACGCGGGCGATGATCAAGATCCTGACGATCTCGCTCGGGCTGCACGACGTGCAGATCCTCGGGCTCACCGTTTCCGGCGAGGTGGTCGCGGTCGCGATCTGCTTCATCATCACGGTCGCGTACTCGTCGGCCGCCGGAATGTGGGCGGTGCTCTGGACCGATCTCGTGCAGTTCGTGATCAAGATGACCGCGGTGATCGTGCTCGCGGTGTACGCGGTAAAGGCGGTGGGCGGGATGGATGCCCTGAAGGCCGGGCTCGCGACGCACTTCGGCAGCGAGAAGGCGGCGCTCTCCGTACTTCCGGTCACCGTGTCGCCGAGCGGCGGGTTGATGGGCTACGCGTGGATGCCGCTGCTCTCGCTCGCCGTGTTCCTCGGCGTGCAGTGGTGGGCGGCGTGGTATCCGGGCGCGGAGCCCGGCGGCGGCGGCTACGTCGCGCAGCGCATCTTCAGCGCGCGCACGGAGCGCGACGGCGTGCTCGCCACGCTCTTCTTCCAGGCGGCGCACTACGCGCTGCGTCCGTGGCCATGGATCGTCACGGGCCTCGCGACGGTGCTGCTCTACCCGAACCTCGCGGACAAGGAGAGCGGCTACGTCCACGCGTTCGTGGACCTGCTTCCCTCCCCCTGGCGCGGCTTCATGATGGCCGGCTTCGCGGCGGCGTACATGTCGACGGTGGGCACGCAGCTCAACTGGGGGGCGAGCTACCTGGTCAACGATTTCTACAAGCGCTTCGTGAACCGGAGCGCGGACGAGAAGCATTACGTGAGCGTCTCGCGGTGGACGACGGTGGGACTGTTCGTCGGCGCGGCGATCGTGACGATGAACATCAACTCCGTCGAGAAGATGTGGGAGCTTCTCCTCGCGCTCGGCGCGGGGACTGGGCTCGTGCTGATCCTCCGCTGGTACTGGTGGCGGATCAATGCCTGGTCGGAGATCAGCGCGATGACGTGCAGCTTCGTGATGTCGATCTGGATGTTCAGCGCCTGGGCCCCCGAGCTCGTGAAGGGCGGCGCGCCGGAGGCGGTTGCCTGGCGGATGATCATCACCGTGGCGGTGACGACGGTCGTCTGGCTCGCGACGACGATGCTCACCAGCCCGGAGCCGCAAGCGAAGCTCGATTCGTTCTACGAGCGCGTGCGTCCCGGGGGCCGTGGGTGGCTTCCCGTCTCGACGCGGCTGGGCTACGGGCGCGAGGAGATCCCCGGGGGACGGCTCGCCTGGACGAACTGGATCGCGGGGATCATCGCGGTGTACGGATCACTCTTCGGCATCGGCAAGCTGGTGTTCGGCGAGCTGGTGACCGGGCTGGTGATGTGCGCGATCGCCGCGCTGGCATTCGCGTGGATCGCCCGCTCGCTGGGGGGCGGTCGCGGGGGCGAGGCCGTGCGGGCCGCGGAGGGGATTCCGGCGCCGGCGACCGGGGATTGAGCCAGGATCCTGACGCCCGTCTTTCTTGAAGGGGTCGGTCCGGGACGTTATATTTCGAGCTGGAAAATCCGCGCGCGTCGCGCGCGACATGCATCAGGGAGGATGACATGAGCGCTGTTCAGCCTGAAGTCGTGCTCGCCGTGACGGACGTCGCGGGTGCCGAAGTCAAGAAGTTCATGGAAGCGGAGGGTGTGAACCCCGAGGTCGGCGGGCTGCGCGTGAGCGTCCAGCCGGGCGGCTGCAGCGGGTTCAAGTACGGCCTCCTCATCGAGGACCAGCCGGCGGAGGACGATTTCGTCCTGTCGCAGGGCGGCTACCGGGTCTTCGTGGACCCGTTCTCGGCGCAGTACCTGAGCGGGGTGACCATCGACTACGTCTCGTCGATGCAGGGCTCCGGTTTCACCTTCAAGAATCCCAACGCCACCGGCGGCTGCGGCTGCGGTAGCTCCTTCACCGCGTAAATCGAATCATGCCACGTTCGGTCTCTGGCGTCCGCTCGGACGCCGGTGCCGTGCTGGAGGCCCGCGACTCCCGAGAGGGTCGCGGGCCTTCACGTGTCCAGCACGCCACCATCGTCCCCAATGAGCGGATCCGCACCGTCGTCGTCGACGATCACGAAGGGATCGCACGGCTCGTCGCGAATCGCATCGCGACGCTGATCCGCGAGCGCGACGCCGCCGGCGAGCGCGCGGTGCTCGGCCTCGCCACCGGCTCGACGCCGATCGGGGTGTACCGGGAGCTGATCCGGATGCACCGCGAGGAGGAGCTGAGCTTCGCGAACGTGATCACCTTCAACCTGGACGAGTACTACCCGATGGCGCCGGACAGCGTCCACTCCTACCACCGCTTCATGTGGGAGAACCTGTTCGACCACGTCGACATCGACCGGAAGAACGTGCACATCCCGCGCGGCGACCTGCCGCGCGAGCGCGTCGACGAGGAGTGCCGCCGCTACGAGGACGAGATCCGGCGCGTCGGCGGGATCGACTTCCAGATCCTCGGCATCGGCAAGACGGGACACATCGGCTTCAACGAGCCGGGCTCCGGCTCGGACAGCCGCACGCGCATGGTGACGCTCGACGCCGTGACACGCCGCGACGCCGCCGCCGATTTCTTCGGCGAGGAGTACGTCCCGAAGGAAGCGCTGACCATGGGCGTCGCGACGATTCTCGAGGCGCGCGAGATCGCCATCCTCGCCACCGGCGAGCACAAGGCGTTCGTCGTGCGCCGCGCGGTCGAAGGAGAGATCGACGTCGAGGTCGCGGCGACGTTCCTGCAGAGCCACCCGAACACGACGTTCTACGTCGACCGGGCGGCCGCCGCGGAGCTGACGCGCATCAAGACCCCCTGGCTCGTCGACGAGGTGCAGTGGACGCCGGACCTCACGGTCCGCGCGGTCGTGTGGCTCTCCGAGACCTCGGGCAAGGCGATCCTCCATCTCACGCAGCGCGACTACGCCGAGCACAAGATGTCCTCGCTCGTCGCGCGCTACGGGACGCCGGGCGCGGTGAACGGCGAGGTGTTCAACAACCTCGGCTCGAAGATCCGCGGGAAGAGCAAGCTCCCGCGCGGGCTGCGCACCATCTGCTTCTCACCGCACCCCGACGACGACGTGATCTCGATGGGAGGGATCCTCCGCAAGTTCGTCGAGAACGGCAACGACATGACGGTCGCGTACATGACGAGCGGCAACATCGCCGTCTTCGATCATGACGTGCGGCGCTACGTCGACTACACGGTGCGCCTGGCGCGGAACGGCCACGGCGACCCCGCGTCGGCGGAGAGGCTCGCGAAGTCCGTCCAGGATTTCTTCGATCGCAAGAAGCCGGGCGACGTCGACATCCCCGAGGTGCTCGACATCAAGCGCATCATCCGCGAGGCCGAGGCGATCAGCGGCATCGAGACCGTCGGGCTGCCGGAGGAGAAGGGACGCTTCCTCAACCTGCCCTTCTACCAGACGGGGAAGGTGAAGAAGGATCCGATCGGGCCGGAGGACGTCGCCATCGTCCGCGCGCTGCTCGACGAGATCAAGCCGGAGCTGATCTTCGTCGCCGGCGATCTCTCCGATCCGCACGGCACGCACCGGATGTGCAAGGAGGCGGTGGACCTCGCGCTGCAGGAGTACGCGCAGGCGGGCAACCCGCGCCCCGAGGTGTGGCTGTACCGCGGCGCGTGGCAGGAGTGGCCGGTGACCGAGGCGACCTGGCTCGTCCCGATGTCGCAGGAGGAGCTGCGGCTCAAGATCCAGGCGATCTTCAAGCACCAGTCGCAGAAGGACTCGGCGCCGTTCCCGGGGAGCGACGACCGCGAGTTCTGGCAGCGCGTGGAGTCGCGCAACAAGGACACCGCGGGCATCCTCGACCGGCTCGGGCTGGCCAACTACTTCGCGATGGAAGCGTACGTCGTCGAGTAGCGGCGACCCACCGTCACCCCGGCTCGAATGACAAGCAACTTCGCGGCGATCGACCTCGCCGTTCTCCTCGCCTACCTGGCGGGCACCACGGCGTTGGGGATGTGGGTCGGTCGCCGCCAGCGCGACGCCCGCGACTACTTCGTCGCCGACCGGGCGATCCCGTGGGCGGCGGTGATGTTCTCCGTCGTCGCCAGCGAGACGAGCGCGCTCACCTTCATCTCGATTCCCGGCCTCGCCTGGGCGACGGACCTCGGCTTCCTCCAGGTCGCCGCCGGGTACATCCTCGGGCGCATCGTCGTCGCCAACGTGCTGCTCCCGCGCTACTACGAGGGCGAGCTGGTGACGGCGTACTCGCTGCTCGAGAAGCGCTTCGGGCTCGCGACGCGGCGCTTCACGTCGATCGTGTTCATGGTCACGCGCGCGATGGCCGACGCGGTGCGCGTCTTCGCGACGGCGATCCCCGTCGCGCTCATCCTCGGCTCCTCGGTGCGGCGCGAGCTGGTCATGCCGGTGGCGATCCTCATCCTCGGGCTGCTCACCATCGTCTACACGTATCGCGGCGGGATGAAGGCCGTGGTGTGGACGGAGATCCTCCAGGCGAGCGTCTACCTCTTCGGCGGCGTCAGCGCCCTCGTGCTCATCGGGCATGCGGTGCCCGGCGGCTGGTCGCACATCCTCGACGTCGCCGCGCCGGCGGGGAAGCTCCGCTTCTTCGATCCGTCGCCGTCGCTGCACAAGACGCACACGATCTGGTCGGGGCTCATCGGCGGTGCCTTCCTGTCGATGGCGTCGCACGGCGCCGATCAGCTCATCGTCCAGCGGCTGCTCTCCTCGCGCAGCCTCCGCGACGCGCAGAAGGCGATCATCGGCAGCGGCATCGTCGTCTTCTTCCAGTTCCTGCTCTTCCTGATGATCGGCGTCGGGCTCTGGGTGCTGTTCCAGGGGCGCACCTTCGCCGCGCCCGACGCCGTCTTCCCGACCTTCATCATCGAGCGGATGCCGCACGGGCTGCTCGGGCTCATCGTCGCGGCGATCGTCGCCGCGACGATGAGCACGCATTCGGGCGCGATCAACTCGCTCGCCGCGTCGTCGCTGCACGACATCTACCTGCCGGTGACGAAGCTCGCGCCGGACAGCCCGCGCGCGCTGAAGATGGGGAAGATGTTCGCGCTCGCCTGGGGCGTGATCCTCACCATCGCGGCGCTCCTCTTCAAGGAGCAGGGCACGTCGGCGGTCATCGTCGCGCTCGGGATCGCGTCGTTCACCTACGGCGCGTTGCTCGGCGGCTTCTTCCTCGGCATCTTCGTGAAGCGCGCGCGGCAGCGCGACGCCATCGCCGGGATGTCGGTCGCCATCTTCGTCATGGCGCTCATCGTCTTCGCGAAGCAGATCATCGCCGCATATCCGGGGATGCAGGGGCTGCTCGGCGGCTTCGTCGGCATCGCCGTCTACTGGTACGTTCTCATCGGAACCGTCATCACCATGCTCGTCGGCACGCTCTCCTCGTTCATCGGCGGATCGCCGGTGCCCGCCGTCGTGGAGGCGCGGTGAGCGCGATCGTCGTCGGCGTGGACGGAGGCGGGACGAAGACGCGCGTCATCGTCGCCGACGAGAGCGGGAAGCCGCTCGCCGACCTCGAAGGGCCGGCTTCCGCGGTGCGTCCCGGCCAGGCCGAGCGTTCGGCGGAGGTGATCGCCGAGACCGTGAGGCGGGCCCTCGACGAGGCGGAGATGTCGAACGTCGTCCCACGCGTGATCTGCGTCGGCGTCGCCGGCGTGGGACGCGAGCCGGAGCGTCAGGCGCTCTGGCAGGCGCTCGCCGGCCGCGAGCTGGCGGACGAAGTGGTCGTCCACGCCGACGCCACCATCGCCCTCGACGACGCCTTCGGCGACGGCGCGGGCGTCCTGCTCATCGCCGGCACGGGCTCGGTGGCCTTCGGCCGCTCCCCGGCGGGCGTGGTCGCGCGCTGCGGCGGGTGGGGCCCGAACATCGGCGACGAGGGGAGCGGCGCGTGGATCGGCAGACGCGCGCTCTCCGTGGTGACCGCGGCGAGCGACGGCCGCGAGCCGGAGACCGCGCTCACCGGCGCGATCCTCACCGCCGCGCAGGTGAACGACGTGAACGACCTCATCGCCTGGGCCGCGGGCGCGACGCCGGCGATGCTCGCGACGCTCGCTCCCGCGGTGATCAGCGAGGCGGACGCCGGCGACCTTCGCTCGAACGCGATCCTCAGCATGGCCGTCGAGGAGCTCGTCCTCCACGTCCGCGCGCTCGCCCGCGAATTGTTCATGGACGAGCGCGCGGCAGTGCCCGTCGCGCTCACCGGCGGCCTGCTCCGGCGCGGCACGACGCTCCGCAAGCGGCTCGAGCAGCGGATGAAGAGCGCCGTCCCCGGCGCGCAGCTGCAGGGAGGCGACGTCGACGCGGCGCGCGGCGCCGTGCGCGGCGCGCTGCGCTTCCTCGGCGGGAATCCCGCGGTCGCCTAGGGCGGACGCGGCGCCGCGAGCTCACCGCCCGCGCCCGCTCGCCCACTCCGGCGCCGAAGCGCGGCGGGCGCCCGGATAGGGCACATCGGGCCCCTTCACCGCGACCCAGAGGATCCGGTTGAGGGTGTCGTCGTCGATGCGGTCCTCGAAGCTCAAGTCGAGGCCCTTCGACGCGTCGCTGCCCGGCGCGCGCTTCGGCGTCCGCTCGT
>JABFXC010000023.1 GCA_013361935.1 Gemmatimonadaceae bacterium | reverse complement strand
TCGGCCACTTCCGAACAGGTGGCTTCTCGCACCGGCAATCCCGCCCTGTTTCTTTCCGCCCCGCAGTATTCCGCCCCCCGCCCCGCTCTTTCCAACGGAACCCCTCTCCCGCCCCGCAGTATTCCGCCCCCCGCGCCGCTCTTTCAATCGTAGCCCCTCTCCCGCCCCACCGGAGAAGCCTAACGGTAGAAGTACCGATCCTTCGCGATGAAGAGCGCGACCAGCACCACGTACTGCAGCAGCGTCGAGATCTCGCTGCGCCATGCTTCTCCCCAGTGGTGCTCCCCTTCTTCGCGCACGGCGGGCGGGCGCGGGAGCCAGCGCGGAGTCCGGCGCTTGTAGGCGAGGTACTCCTCGCCGAAGATCGACTCGAGCACGCCTTCCTCGTAGCGGACGATCAGCGTGTACTCGATCGCGAAGATCACCGCGGCGACCGGGATGAACCAGAGCACCCCGGAGATCACGGCGAAGCCCATCCAGACGAGGAAGTTCCCGACGTAGAGCGGGTTCCGCACCCAGGAGAAGATCCCGTAGGTCACCAGCCGCTGCACGTTGCGCGAGCGACGGCGCGTGACCGTCCCCGCCGCGGCGACCCCGGCGAGACGGATCGCCTCGCCGATCGCGATGATGATCCCCCCGATCAGCCACCGCCGCGCCGACAGGTGTCCGGGCGCGACGAGCGGGACGAGAAGAAAGAGCACGGGGAGCCAGCCGCGGTTGCGAAAGAGCACGGCGCCCCAGCGCGCGGCGCTCGACTGTTCGCTGGCGGAGATCGGTTGGTTGGCGGGAGCGGTCACGTCGTCGGTGTCGAAATGGGAGGCGCGGGCAGGTCGCTGCGCCGCGCGGTGCACGAACGCTAACCGCTTTCCGCTCAGGCGTAAATCAGACGCGCGATGAACTCGGACATGACATGGTTCACCGCCGCCGGACGCTCGAGGTTGCTGAGATGCCCCGCGCCCTCGATGATCTCCAGCGTGCTCCCGGCGATCGCCTCGTGCATCTTCCGCGCGTCCTCCACCGGCGTCGCCACGTCCTCCGCCCCGACGACGATCAGCGTCGGCACGTCGATCGTCTTCAGCGTCGGCGTCGAATCGGCGCGCCGCGTCATCGCCTGCAGCGCGCCGGCCACTCCCTCCGCCGGCTGGCGCGACATCATCGCCAGCAGCCGCTCGACGACCTCCGGATGACGCTCGCGCGTCCGCGCGCTCACCGAGCTCTCGACCAGTCGCGGCGCGAGCGTCGCCACGCCATCGCGGCGCACGACCTCGATCTGCTGTGCGCGCCGCTGCTTCGCCTCGTCGCCGTCGGCGCCGGCTCTGGTGTCGATCAGCATCAACCCCCGAAAGCGCGCCCGATGCCGCCGCCACATCGAGAACGCGATGTACCCGCCCATCGACAGCCCGCCGATCACCGCCCGCTCGATTCCCAGCCGGTCCATCAGCGCGATCACGTCGTCCGCGTACCGGTCGATGGTGTACGGCGGCGTCGCCACCGACTCCCCGAACCCCCGCAGATCCGGCGCGATCACCCGGCAGTGTCCCTCCAGCCCGGTCATCTGCGCCGCCCACAGCGTGTGATCGTGCGGAAATCCGTGCAGCAGGATCACGGGAAAGCCTTCGCCGGATTCCTCGTGGGCGAGGCCGAAGGTGTCGTCAGTCATTCAGAGTTTCCAGTTGGGTTGCGGGGTGCCGGGTGCCGGGTGCCGGGTGCCGGGGGTCAGGTGCCAGGTGGAAGGAACGGCGGCAACTCCGGGGGACGCAGTGCCTTCCGCCTGGCACCTGTCCGCTTCGGTTCAGTAATGCCGTCATCGCAGCGCCCGTCCGTCGAAGGTCAGCCAGAACAGGGTGTGCCCGCCTCCCGCCTTCATCGCGGCGGCGAGCGCCTTCGCGCTGTACGTCGCGTCCGCCGGGATCCCGGCGGTCGTGCTTATCCAGCGCGCGGCGGCTCGTCCGGCCTCGGTCGCGCGCCCGTACGCGCCACCGTACTGCTCGCGGTCGACGACGAGCCGAGCCGGATCGGGGCGCGGCACCGTCACGCCCGCCGTCCGCTCGATCAGCCGAGCGGTGCGCCCGGCGATCGCGAGCACCCGCCGCCGGTTGGCGACGAGCCCCGGAGCGACCGTCACCGCGAGCAGCGTCGTCTCCACCCCGGCGATCGCGAAGCCGAGCATCAGCCCCGCCGCCGTTCCCCCGCTGCCTAACGGCACGACCACCCGCTCCGGCGGCGGGAGCCGCCCCGCCGCGACCTGCTCGGCCAGCTCGAGCGCCGCGTTCACGTGGCCGAGCGCGCCGAGCGGGGACGTTCCCCCCGGCGGCACCCACCGCGCCCGCCGCGCGATCCGCGCGATCGTCGCGTCGACCAGCGCGCCGACGATCGTCCCCCGGTCGCGCGTCTCGCTCGCCGTGCGCCGGATCGCCGCCGCGACCAGCGCCGCGTCCTCGTTCATCTCCTGCGGCCAGCGCACGACCGTCACGCGCGCGCCGAGCGCGGTGCCGTAGATCGCCGTCGCCAGCGCGTGCGTCGAGCCGCGCGCACCGGTCGTCACCACCTCGCTCCCCCGCCCGACGCCGGCGAGGAGGAACTCCAGCGCCCGCACCTTGTTGCCGCCCAACGGCATCCCCGACCGGTCGTCGCGCTTGATCCACAGCGCCTCCCCGTTCGGCAGCGTCGCTTCCTGCACCGGCGTCGGGAAGGTGCCGAGCCGCGTGCGCGGCACCCAGACGAGCCCGGGGAAGCGGAGCAGGAGGGGGAGGGTGAAGGGCGCGCCGCCGCCCTCGTCGAGCATCAGTCGTCGTCCTCGCCCTCGTCCAGCGGCTCGAGCTGATCGCCGACGACTCCCTCGACGTAGAGCATCTTCACCGGCACCATCACCGCCGCGAGCAGCGGCACCGCGACCATCAGGCCGAGGAAGCCGAAGACCAGCGCCATCACTGCCTGCGTCACCACCGTCAGCGCCGGCGGCAGGTCCACGCCGCCGCGCATCAGCAGCGGGATCAGGATGTGGTTCTCCAGGAACTGGATCACGATGTACGCGATCGCGATCGCCAGCGCCTTCTCCGGCGAGTCGACGAACCCCATCGCCACCGCCGGTACCGCGCTGAGGATCGGGCCCACCGTCGGGATGAACTCGAACAGCCCGGCGAGGATGCCTAACGCGAACGCCGCCTTCACCTTCAGCACGAGCAGCGCGATCGTCGTCACCGTCCCGATCACCGCCATCGCGATGAGCTGCGTGACGAGCCACTTCCGCAGCGCGATCGCCATCGCGCCGAGCACCTGATCGGCGCGCGCGCGGGCGCGCCGGGGAAACAGGTGCATGATCCCGCTGCGATACAGCGTCGGCTCGGCGCCGATGTAGATCGACAGGAAGATGATCAGCAGCAGCCCGCCGAACACCGCGAGCGTCGACGAGAGGAAGGGAAAGAGATACCGCGAGACCCCGCCCATCTTCGAGCCGATCCGCTCCTTCAGCGAGATCTTGCCGTCGTCCTCCGCCGAGGCGACCTGCGCCGAGTCGCGCCTCGCCCCCGTCCCCGCCCCCGCGGCCCCGCTGGTATCGCGCATCGCGGATCCCGCCGTATCGTGCATCGCGGATCGCGCCGTATCGCGCATCGTGGATCGCGAAGTGTCCCGCATCGCGAATCCCGCTGTATCCCGCATCGCGGATCCCGCCGTGTCCCCCGTCCCTCCCCCCGGCAGGATCAGCCCGACCAGTCCGTTCTGGTGCCGGTTCACCCACTGCTCCGCCTTCTCCATCGCCTGCGGCAGCCGCGCCCGCAGCTCCTTGCTCTGCGCGCGCAGCGTCGGCGCCATCCACGCCCCGAACAACCCGAGTACGCCGAGGAAGCCGAGCACCGTGAGCGCCGCCCCGACGCCGCGCGGGATCCGGAAGCGATGCAGCCGGTCCACCGCCGAAGACACCGCGAGCCCGAACAGCGTCCCCAAGAAGACCACGAACACGATCTCCTGGGCGATCCAGAGCAGCCGGAGCGTGACGTAGAGCGCGACCACCAGCGCCGCCGCGCGGAGGATGTCGCGGCTCTGCCACCCGACGACGCGGCTGCGTCGCTCGTGGTGGACGAGCGGCTCCGCGACTCCCGTCGACGTCGCGCTTCCGGGCACGGTCGGCACCGCGGCTACGCTCGGCTGGCCCGGGTCGCGGGGCGCGCCGGGCGAGGGAGGATTCGTCGGGTCGGTCATGGCGGCGTTGGAGGCAAGGAGGGTACCGGCGCTACATTACGGGCGTCAGCGTCCCCGAGGAAGGGCGGCGGATCGGGACGAGCACCAGAACGGAGGACGGAGTGGCACGAGCGGACATTCCACACGGCGCGCTGTATCTCGACACCCACGAGGAGCTCGAGCGCTTCGAGCGCGAGATCGCGCACGCGAAGCAGATCGCCCTCGACACCGAGGGCGCGAGCTTCCACCGCTTCATCGACCGCGTCTATCTCCTCCAGCTCTCCACGCGCGAGCGCCACGCGGTGATCGACCCCTTGCCCATCGGCACGCCGGCCGGGATCGGGAAGCTCGTCGAGGATCCGAACGTCGAAGTCGTGTTCCACGATGCCGACTACGACCTGCGCCTCCTGCAGCAGGACTACGGGTGGCACGTCCGCAACATCTTCGACACCCGCATCGCCGCGCAGCTCCTCGGCTACAAGGCCTTCGGCCTCGCCGCGCTCCTCGAGAAGCACTTCGGCGTCACCCTCGACAAGAAGCACCAGCGCGCCGACTGGTCGATGCGTCCGCTGACGACCGACATGCTCGCCTACGCCGCGCAGGACACCATCTACCTGCTCGACCTGCGCGACAAGCTGCATCATGAGCTCGCCCAGAAGGGTCGTCTCGAGTGGGCGAAGGAGGAGTTCGCCCGCCTCGACGGAACGCGCTGGGAGCCGGAGGATCCATCGACCGGCTTCATGCGCATCAAGGGCGCGCGCGATCTCGACCGCCGCGAGCTCGCGCTCTTCCGTGAGCTCGTCCAGTGGCGCGACGCGCTGGCCAAGGAGCTCGACCGCTCCACCTTCCGCGTCGTCGGCAACGAGACGCTGATGGAGATCGCCCGCACGCGCCCCGATGACGCGAAGTCCCTCATGGCGATCAAGGGGATGCCACGCGGGATCGGCGAGCGTCACGCGAGCGAGATCCTCGACGCCGTTGCCCGCGGCCTCGCCGTCCCCGACGCCGACCTCCCGCGCTTCCCGCGCGCGCCGCGCTGGGACAAGGATCCCGACTTCGACGCGCGCGTGAGCGCGCTGCGCACCGTCCGCGACGAGGCCGCGAAGCGTCTCGACCTCGACCCCGGCGTCCTCGGCTCGCGCGACCGCCTCGAGGCGATCGCCCGCCGCGTCCCGCGCAGCGTCGAGGAGCTGGCCGAGATCCCCGAACTGCGGCGCTGGCAGATCGCCGAGCTGGGGGAGGCCGCGATCGCCGCGATCGCCTCGCTGCCTAACGGCGGCGGGAAGCCGAGCGTGGCGCGGGGCGAGGGAGGCGGCGAAGGGGAGAGCGGGGGCGCCGAGGGTGGCGAGAGCGAGGCGGGCGGCGAGCGCGCGCGTCC
>JABFXC010000027.1 GCA_013361935.1 Gemmatimonadaceae bacterium | reverse complement strand
GCCCACCGAATCCCGCGAACGGGTTCGCCGACGCGTTAGGCGCCGCCGGCGCGGGGCGTGGAGGCGCCATCGGCGCGGCCATGGGCGTGGCCATCGGAACGGCGAGCGGCGCGGCCGCGGGGGCGATCGCGTCGGCGCCGACGCTGATCACGCCGCCGCACACCGAGCACCGGGCACGCACCCCGCCCGCGGGCACCTTCGACGGATCGACGCGGAACACCGAGCGGCATTCGGGACATGCGACGTTCATCGATCCTCCGCCACTCCGGCCACGTTCCGGCGCGCACCCTCGCTCTCGTCGTTCGGTGAATCGTGCCGGCGATCGATCGTGAACACCGAGCCGGGCAGCGTCTTCGCGTAGCTCTTCATCTCCGTCGCTAGCTCACTCACCTGGGCGGCATGCGTGAAGTGCCGCCGCTCGTTCGTCACCACACCGATCGAGACGGTCATCAGCGGCACCCGGTGCAGCTGCCCGCGTCGGTCCTTCCCGAAGTAATATCCCGCGCGCCGGTCCTGCTCCGAGTACTGATACGGCGCGAGCGCGTCGAAGACCTCGACGATCTCTCCGCAGACGTCGTTCACGAACGAGACGGGGATGATGAAGATGAAATCGTCCCCGCCGATGTGTCCGACGAACCCCTTTTCCCCGGCGACGCCCTTCACCACGTCGTGGAGGATCTTCGCCAGGATCCGGATGACGCGATCGCCGTCGTAGTAGCTGTAGCGATCGTTGAACTCCTTGAAGTGGTCGAGGTCCGCGTAGCACACCGCGAACTTCTCCCCGCGCGCCATCCGCCGGCCGATCTCGGCCTCGATCTCCATCGTGCCGGGAAGCCGCGTCGATGGATGCACGCGGACATCGCGGTCGGATCGCCGCAGCAGAACCTCGAGGCGCGCCTCGACCTCGGTCGTGGTGTTCCCGTCGCGAAGCACCTCGTCGGCGTCCGAGTCGAAGGCACGCACGAGTTGCTCGTCGCTGGCGATCCAGAGCACCGCCGGAACGATCCCGGTGTACGAGTCGGCCTTGAGTCGGCGGCAGGCGGCGTCGCAGCTGTCGAGATCCCGCCGCGCATCGAAGACGACGAGCCGCGGCCTGCCGCGGAGCGCGAGCGCCATCAGCGTGTTCTCGTCGGCGACCGTCACCACCGACAGCGACTGCCGCTCCAGCCAGGCGCTCAGCGTGGCGGGAACGGGTTGGCCTGTCGGAGAGAAGAGGATTGCGGTCGGTATGGCCACGCGGGGTTAGCGGCTTGAACAGGCGGCTGGACGGGCAAGATACGGTTCGCGCGAAGCGAAGTCAAACTTGCGTCGCACCGTCACTTGCGACGTTTCGTGCCTGTCGCGCCGCTCAGAAAAAGAAGAACGCCACCCCGATGATCGCGTACGCGATCAAGAGAAACGCTCCCTCCAGCCAGTTCGACGCCGCGTCGCGTACGACAGCGGACGCAACGGCCACCGCCAGCGTCACGCTCGCCAGCTCCATGGTGTGAAAGGCGAGATCCATGGGACGCCCGAACGCCACCCCGACGAAGACGAGCACGGGGGCGATCAGGAGCGCCACCTGGATGCTCGACCCCAGCGCGATGCTCACCGCGAGATCCATCCGGTTCTTGAGCGCCATCATCACCGCCGAGCTGTGCTCCGCCGCGTTTCCGATGATCGGCACGAGGATCAACCCGACGAAGACCTGCGAGAGCCCCATCTGCGACACCGCGGCCTCGGTGCTGCCGACGAGAATCTCCGAGAGCCAGCCGATCGCGCCCGCGGCGGCGAGCAGCACGATCACCGATTTCCGCAGCGACCAGTCCGGCGGTTCGTCGCCCGAGGCGACGTCACCGCCTTCGCCGAACGCCGCCCGATGCGTCCACATCGAGTACACGAGCGAGAGTACGTACCCGAGGATGAGGAATCCGGCGACGTACTCGGACATCCGGACGGTCGCCGCCCGCGCGGGGTCGGGATGCAGCCAGGAGAACACCGCCGGGACCGCGAGCCCGAGCACGGCGATGGTCAGCAGCGAGACGCTCATCCCCGCGAGGTTGGCGTTGAAGCGCTGTTCCCGGTGCTTCAGGCCACCGGCCAGCTGCGCCGCGCCGAGCACGAGGAGCAGGTTGCCGAGGATCGAGCCGGTGATCGACGCCTTCACCAGATCGACGAGTCCCGCGCGCAACGCGAAGATCGCGATGATCAGCTCCGCGAGGTTGCCCAGCGTGGCGTTGAGCAGCCCGCCGATCGTCGGACCAGTGTGGCCCGCGAGCTCCTCCGTCGCCGTGCCGAGCATACCGGAGAGCGGAACGATCGCCATCGCCGAAAGGATGAAGACGGCGAGGGGAGACGCGTGCATCCGCTCGGCGACGATCGCGATCGGAACCAGCACGAGCAGCCAGGAGAGATATTTCATTCGCGAGGGGCGGGTCGGGCGCGGCGGGCGATGCTGCCTAACGTCTCGAAGGAGACAGACGTGCCGATGTCGACGCCCGCGTCCGGGCCGCCCGTGGTCTCGTGCAGGCGAAGCCGCAGGGAGACGTAGGCGTCGACGGTGCTGAGGACGTGATTGGCGATCACCGCGCCCAGATCCGTGATCGTGCGCCGGAACGCCTCGTTGCTCGCCCGGATGTGCCGACGGTAGACATCCTGATGCAGGGGCGAGGCGCGCCACGACCACTGGAACTGCGGCTGCACCGCGTACCGCTGGTAGAACAGGAGGGCCGCTGCGTATGCGTCGGAGCCTGACGGCGGCGGCGTATCCGGCGCCGGCCAGTACGTCTTCCGCGCGAGCAGCCACATCGCCCCGTTGAAGGTGGTCGTGTCGCTCTCCGGCGTGATTCCCGGGCCCGGATCGGCGTCGTACACGCCGCTCGCGATCCAGTGCTCCATCCGCTCGTAGTACTCGAAGTCGCCCTGCGGCTTCGGTCCGGGGAACCCGGCGCGCGAGACCTGAAGCGCCAGACCGCGATATCGGTTGCGCTCCTCGACCCCTGTCCGATGGTCCACCGCGTACCGCGCCCAGAGAAATCCCTCGACCGCGAGATACGCGACGAAGCGATCCTGCTTCAGGCGAGCCTGCCCCGCGCCCGGGATCACCGCCGACGCGGCCGGTGCCCACCAGTCGCTGTGCGGCTTCGCGGGCGCGCGCGACGCTCCACGCGCGGAGATCCCGGCGGCGAGCTTCCGGCTCGGCCCCCGCGCGGGCTGCGTGTCGACTCGCGCGTCGGCGGCGGACAGCAGGCGCGCGACCATGCGCGGCGTGACGATGGGTGGCGTGTCCAGCGCGCTGTCCGCCGCGGCGTCGCGCGCCTGCGCCGCGGCGCCGCGAAGCGCGACGAACAGGGCCAGGATCACGATGCGGCAGCCGGTCGGGCGCGGCATCAGAACAGGTATCGCAGCGAGACGTACGTCGGCGGCTGCCCCGATTCCGCCGAGAGCCCGCGCACGATGCGAGCGATGTCGAAGACCAGGTTTCCAGCGACGACGCCGAGCCCGAACGCGGGCCCGTCGCCTTCCCCGTCGCCGCGATCGAAGACGTAGCCGACGCGCGCGAACGCGCGATCGCGGTAGCCGATGGACGAGCCGACGCGCAGGGAGGGCGCGCGGAACTTCACGTCGTCGAGCAGGTCCGCGTTCACGCGCATGTCGAGCTCCGGGGCCGCGCGATGGACCTGCGGGATCGATGTCGCGACGCCAGCCTGGATGCGCGTCGGCAGCGGGTCGGACTGACTCTGATCGTTCACCTGAAGCCGCGGGCCCACGTTGCGGATCGAGATCCCGACCGTCGCCGGAGCGAGGCCGATGAGGCTCGCCTGGACTCCCGCGTCGAGCGCGCTCGAGGAGGCCGAGACCGTCGGGATTCCCGCGCACCCGCCGCTGCAGTCGAGGCGCAGCTGCACGATCTTGTAGCTGATCCCCGCCGAGAAGCGCTTCGCCACGGGCGTGGCGTAGGTGGCCGCGTAGACGATGTTCTGCGGGATCAGCACCCCCACCGTATTGACCGTGTCGCGGACTTCCTCGCGCCCGTAGTAGACGATGTTTGCGCCGATCGCGATCACGCCGAGCAGTGCCGACGGCACGACGAGGCTGACGGCATCGCCGGTGGCGATGATGGTCTGCGAGTGGTGGATCGCGATCTCGCGGCGATCCGACCGGGCGATCGCCGCCGGATTCCACCAGACGGCTTCGCTCCCCGGCTGATCGGCGACCACGGCCTGCCCCATCCCCACCGTTCGTGCGCCGATGGGCAGGAGCAGAAACAGCGCACCCTCGGTCGCCGGCTTCTGCGCCGCGGCCGGGGACGCGATGAACGCAAAAAGGGCGAGCGCCAGGGAGAGCGCCCGCGCGCGGGTGAGGTGCGTTCCGCTAGAGCGGCGACGCCTCATCGATGAGCATCACCGGGATGTCGTCGCGCACGGGATACGCGAGTCGGCACTGCTGGCAGACGAGGGTCGCCGCCGTCTCGCGGTACTCGAGCGGGCCCTTGCACTTCGGGCAGACGAGGATCGAGAGGAGCTGCGGGGCAAGGCTCATCGTGACTTCTCCTCCGGGATACGGTAGCCGAACCGTTGCATGGCGCGCTCGTTCTTTCGCCAGTTGGCCAGCACCTTCACCCACAGATCGAGATACACCGGCTGGCCGACGAGTGCCTCGATCTTCGCACGCGCCGACTGTCCGATCGCGCGGATGCGAGCTCCCTTCGCGCCGATGAGGATCCGCTTCTGGCTTTCCCGCTCGACGTAGAGAACGGCACGAATGTACACCGGGGTGCGCGTCTCGCGAAACTCCTCGACCTCGCAGGCCAGGCTGTAGGGCACTTCCTCGTCGAGCTGCTCAAGCGCCGACTCGCGCACGAGCTCCGCGGTGAAGAAGCGCATCGACTGCGTGCTGACGTCCTCGGCGTCGTAGAGGAAGGGACTTTCCGGAAGCGCGCGCTTCACCTCGGCGAGCAGCTCCGCCACGCCCTCCCCGGTGAGCGCCGAGATGAAGCGGGCGTCGGGGGTCGCCTCGACGAGCTCCGCGCGGCGGGCGGCGTCGATCGCGTCGACCTTGTTGTACACGCGCAGGACCGGAGCGGCGGGAGCGCGCTCGAGCTCCGCGGCGACGGTGAGCGCGGGAGCGGGGCCTTCCTGGGCGTCGGCCAGGTAGACGACGACGTCGGCGTCGGCGAGCGCGTTGAGTGCGGCGCCGCGCATCGCGCGCTGGAGCGCGTAGCGCGGATTGAGGAGACCCGGCGTGTCGAACACGATCATCTGGGTCTCCTCGTCGCTGAGGATCCCGACGATGCGGTCGCGGGTGGACTGGGGCTTCGGGCTCACGATGCTGAGCTTCTGCCCGACGATGCGATTGAGGAATGTCGACTTGCCCGCGTTGGGCTTTCCGACGACGGTAACGATGCCAGCGCGAGTCATTGGGGAAGTATAAGGTGCGGGGCGGCGGGCGATGAGGTGGGGGAAACGACGAAGGGGGCGCATCCTTGTGGATGCACCCCCTTCGGGTTCGTGCGACGGCGTATTGGATACGACGTCTGCAGCGAGGTGCCGGCGATGGCCTACTCTCCCGCGATCTCTCGATCGGAGTACCATCGGCGCTGTAGGGCTTGACGACCGTGTTCGGAATGGG
>JABFXC010000131.1 GCA_013361935.1 Gemmatimonadaceae bacterium | reverse complement strand
TCGCCGAAGAGGAAGACGCCGTCCGTCGCGGTCGAGCGCACGAGGGCGAGCGCCTCGTCCCAGCGCGAGCCCGTCGCGCCGCCGCGCGTCCAGCTGGCCGACGCGTCGAGGGCGACGAGGCGCGGCAGTGGGCGCGCACGACCCAGCGAGGCGCCGAGGAGGAGCGCGGCGACGAGCGTCGCGGCGAGCCAGCGGAGGATCGCCGGCCACGTCGCGGAGGGCGCGCCCTCCGCGGCTCGCCGCGACGGGAGCCCATAATGCAGCGCGGCGATCACCAGACCGATGATCGCCGCGAGGAGCCAGCGCGTCACCCGCGCCGGGCCGTGTGATCGTGCAACGTCAGCGCAGCGCCAGGCGCTGCGAGCTGTCCGGCCGATCGAGGAGGGCGATCATCTGCTGGCGCAGCGCCATGAAGCGGGACCGCTCGTTCGACGGGATCGGCTCGCCGCCCTTCACCTTGAGCGCGACCCGCGGATCGCGCTGCACGCCGTTGACGAGCACCTCGAAGTGGAGGTGCGGCCCCGTCGAAAGCCCCGTGGTGCCGACGTAGGCGACCGTCTCGCCGATGGAGACGTGCTTGCCGGCGCGGATCCCCTTCGCGAACGCGCGCAGGTGGCCGTTGCGGGTGATGTAGCCGTTGCGGTGACGGATCTCGAGCATGTTGCCGTAGCCGCCGCGACGCCCGGCGTAGATCACGACGCCGTCGCCGACCGCGCGCACCGGCGTTCCGCTCGCCGCCGCGTAGTCGGTGCCCTGGTGCTGGCGGACGTAGCCGAGGATCGGGTGCTTGCGCGCCCCGAAGACGCTGGAGATGCGACGGAACGAAAGCGGAGCGCGCAGGAAGGGCGCGCGGAGCGAGCGTCCCTCGCCGTCGAAGTACTCGCCGCTGACGTTGCTGCTCGCGAAGCGCACCGCTTCGACGGTCGAGCCGTCGTTGGTGAAGGACGCGACGAGGATGTTGCCGACGCGGACGACGCCGCCCGGCCCGGTCTCGCGCTCGACGAGCATGCGGAAGGCATCGCCCTCCTGCACGTCGCGGCTCATGTCGATCTTGTACTCGTAGATGTCGGCGAGCGTCCACGCGAGCTCGGCGCGCGCCTTCCCGGGGAAGACGCCGGCGGCGGCGGAGTCGAGCGCCTCGTAGAGCGTCGATGAGATGCGGCCGGAGACGGCGACGGTGTCGGTCTTCCACGGCAGCCGGACCTCGGCGCCGGACCAGCCGCTGTCGGTGCGGGTGAGCCGGACGAGATGATCGACCGCGAGATGGAAGACGATCTCGGAGGGAACCGAGTCGGTCCGCTCGGTGCGGGTCTCGATGGCCATCCCGACCGGCGCGCGGCGCGGGTCGAGCATCTTCGCGGCGCTCAGCGCCTCGCGAGCGATGATCTCGGAGACGCCGCCGCGCGAGAGCACGCCGACGATTGTCTCACCGCGCTCGAGGGTGTCGGTGCGCTGGACGAAGGCGACCGCGGCGGGCGACGGCTCGGTGAGCAAGCGGCCGGGAGCGGTCTGCTGAACGGACGGGGTGAAACGCAGCGCGGCGGCGGCGAGCATCGCCACCACCGCGTAAGTGACGGAACGTGCGGCCCAGGTCTTCAATCCATCTGTCTCCGAATGAAGGTCGGGATCTCCATGTCGCTGAGATCCTGCGACGCCTGGGGCTGCGCCGGAGTCGGCGCGCTCCCACGTCTCGGAATGTCCGACGAGGGAGCAGCCCGCGGGGTCACCGGGACCGCGCGCGGCGGGCGGCTTCCCGGGAACGGGATCACGGGCGCGCCCTTGGGCACGGTGACCGGCTCGCTCGTCGGGACGCCGAGCTGCATCGCCTTGTCGAAGCCCGTCGCGATGACGGTGACGCGGATCTCGCCCTGCATCGCCGGCTCGTGCACGGCGCCGAAGATGATCTCCGCCTCGTCGCCGACGGCGTCGTGGATGATCTCGTTGATCTGGTGCACCTCACCGAGGGTGAGGTCGGCGCCGCCGGTGATGTTGACGAGGACGCCGGTCGCGCCCGAGATCGAGACGTTGTCGAGCAGCGGCGACGCGATCGCCTGCTGCGCCGCCTCCATCGCGCGGCTCTCGCCGCGGCCGATCCCGGTGCCCATGAGCGCGGAGCCGCCGGCCTGCATCACGGTGCGGACGTCGGCGAAGTCGACGTTCACGAGACCGGTGACGCTGATGAGCGAGGAGATGCCCTGCGTCGCGTGGAGGAGGACCTCGTCCGCCTTCTTGAGCGCGTCCTGGAAGGGGATTCCCTTCCCGACGACCGCGAGCAGGCGCTCGTTGGGGACGACGATCATCGTGTCGACGTTCTTGCGCATCTCGGCGATGCCGAGCTCCGCCTGCCGCATGCGCTTGCGTCCCTCGAAGAGGAAGGGGCGCGTCACGATGCCGACGGTGAGCGCGCCGACCTCGCGGGCGAGCTCGCAGATGATCGGGGCGGCGCCGGTGCCGGTGCCGCCGCCCATGCCGCAGGTCACGAAGACCAGGTCGGCGCCCTGGAGGGCGCGGAGGACCTCCTCGCGATTCTCGTCGATGGCCTGGCGACCGATCTCGGGGCGAGCGCCGGCACCGAGGCCGCGCGTCAGCTTCTTCCCGATCTGGATCTTGATGTCCGACTTCGAGCTCAGGAGCGCCTGAGCATCGGTGTTCACCGAGACGAACTCGACCCCCTCGAGTCGCTCATCGATCATCCGGTTGACGGCGTTCCCACCGCCGCCCCCGACGCCGACGACCTTCATCCGCGCATTCTGAGACGCGTTCTCTTCGAATTCGAAGATCATTGAGGGAGAGTCCTCTGGTGCCACGAGGGGAGCCAATGACGAGGGGTCCACCGGACCGAGCCGGCGGGGGCATGGCGATCGTGCTGGAAGGAGCTTGGCGCGCCGGTCCCGGAACGCGAGGCCAATCTAACAGCTTTTTTCCGTTCGACCATACCCGCTGTTTGACGAGCGATCGCGCAAAAGATTACACACACCGAGCAACGAGAGTTTTCCACAACACCTCGCGCAAGGTCAGATAAATGATCCGGTTGCGCTGGGGAGAACCGGGCTTCGCGCTGTGCACTCGCTGTGGACAGCGCTCGCGACGCGAGCGGCGCGCGACGGTGTTTCGTGCTGGTGCGGGGCACACGAGCAGAGTGCGGCTGGCCGCTCGATCAGGGCGGTTCCGAGCTGGCGCGGAGCGGTGGCGTGGATCGCGTCAGGGTCTGTCTCGGCGGGGAGATCGCGCGGTTTTTCCGGGAAGAACTACGCAAGCACTGCGGAAGAACGGCGGAAGATTCTACGGGCACGAGCCGGGATGTTTTGTGGGGCATGCGGGGCGAGATGGTCTCGCCCCGCATGCCCCAACACAGCTTTCGGGCTCGTAGCACGTCGATGATGGCGCCGAGAGCAACCCTTCCGCCGTTCTTGAATAGGGCAGTTCTTCCGCCGTGCTTCCTGCCCAGATCGCGCGATGCCCGGATACGCGACGAGCCAGACGCGACCCGCGACAGAGCCCGCCGAGCGCACCGTCGCCTAACGATAAGACAGAGGGCGCCGTCGCCGGCGCCCTCTCTCTCCTTCGCTCAGAAGAAATCCTGCAGCCAGTCCTTCACCCGCTTCGCGAAGCGGTCCACCTGGCCGTCGGCGGTGCGGGCGCCGCCGCGGACGCGCGCGGTCGCGCCGGAGAGATGCAGGCGGTGCGCGCCGTACTGCGCGAGACCGACCACCGTCGCGAAGCGCGGCGAGTCGACCGAGTCGGAGAGGCCGCCGACGTTCTCCACCGGTGAGCCGATGCGGACGCCGGTGCCGAAGGAGTCCGCCGCGAGCTCCGCGGCGCCGCTCATCGCCGCCGCGCCGCCGGTGAGCACGATCCCCGCCGACAGCCGGCCCGCGTAGCCCGCGTTGGCGATCTCGCGCGCGACGAGGTCGAAGATCTCGTCCATCCGCTGGTGGATGATGTGCGCGAGGAGCTCGCGCGGGATCTGGCGATCGCCCTGCGCGACGGTGCTCGGGAGCTGGATGGTCTCGCCGGTGCGCACGAGCGGCTCGTACGCGCACCCGTACTGCTCCTTCAGCCGCTCCGCGTCCGCCTGCGTCACGCCGAGGCCGTGGACGATGTCGCTGGTGACGTTGTTGCCGCCGTAGTTGATGGTGCCGAGGTGGCGGATCTTGCCCTCGTGGAAGATCGCGAGGTCCGTGGTCCCCGCGCCCATCTCGACGAGGGCGACGCCGAGCTCCTTCTCGTCCTCGGTGAGCACACAGAGCGCGCTGGAGAGCGGCTCGAGCACGAGCTCCCGCGTCTCGTAGCCCGCGCGCTCGACGCTCTTGCGGAGATTCATCGCCGGCGAGCTGCCGATCGTCACGAGGTACATCTCGACCTCGAGGCGCATCCCGATCATCCCGACCGGGTCGCGGATCCCCTCGTTCTTGTCGACGGTGTACTCCTGCGGGATCGCGTGGAGCAGCTCGCGGTCCTGGGGGATGACCTGCGCGCGGGCGACCTCGTTGGCGCGCTCGACGTCGGCGCGCTTGATCTCCTCGCCGTTCACCGCGACGACGCCGTGGCTGGTCATCGCCTGGACGTGCTCCCCGGCGATCCCGGCGTACACCGCCTCGACTTCGACGCCGGCCATGCGCTCTGCGTCCTGCACCGCTTTGCGGATCGAGCGGGTGGTCTCCTCGATGTCGGCGACGACGCCGCGCCGCAGCCCCATCGTCTTCGCCTGCCCGACGCCGAGGACGCGGATCTTCGGGTGCTTCGGCAGCTCGCCGACGACTTCGGCGATGATCGCGGTAGTCTTCGCGGAGCCGATGTCGAGTCCAGCTACCAGGCGTTCGGGATTCATTGCAGGCGGGCGATGACTTGGTCGCGGTATCGGAGGTCGAGCTCGGCCACAGCAAGATGGCGCCGCGCGAGGTCGTCTTCAACCGGGAGTATTTCGGCGAGACGGTCGGCGGTGACGTCGGCGAGGGCGCGCACACGGACGTCGGGTAGACGAACGAGCAGCTCGTTTCGTCCCTCGCGGCGGATCTCGCTCACCCGCGCGAAGAGCGCGGGGTACCCCGTGCGCAGCGCGGCGAGCAGCCGGGCGATGGCCGTGTCGCGCGCGGCGAGGATCGGCAGGTCGAGCTTCGTCGACGCCGGATCGATGGGGAGCGGCTGGCCGTGCTCGTCGATGACGCTGAACCCCTTGGCGGCGGGGACGAGCGCGACGGGGAGGTTCTCGCGGACGTTCACCACGAGCGTGCCGGGGAGCTTCCGGTCGATGCGCGCCTCGCGGATCTGCGGATGCCGCTCGATTCGCTGGACGAGGGGCTCGGGGTCGTCCCACACGCTCGCGGTGGAATCGAGGCGGAGGCGCGCGATGAGCTCCGCGGGCGGCAGGTAGACGGCGCCGCGGATCTCGACCTTCCGGACTCGGAAGAAGGCGAGATGCGCGAGGAGCCGCGGCCCGGTCCACGGGAGGGAGACGATCGCGGCGACGAGCAGCGCGGCCACGACGGCGCGCGCGATGCGGGCGGACCGCGAGCGCTCCCTCGGTGCGGCGGGCGCGGTCACGCGGACCGCAGCCGCTCGATCAGCTCCGGACCGGTGCGGGTGACGTCGCCCGCGCCGATGGTGACCACGACGTCGCCGGGGCGCACGGCGGCGGCCAGGGCGGCGGCGAGCTCCCCGCGCGCGCCG
>JABFXC010000114.1 GCA_013361935.1 Gemmatimonadaceae bacterium | reverse complement strand
ACGGGCGCGGAGCGGTCGGCGACGCTCGCCGCGGCCTGCTGGCGCGCCGCGGCTTCATGATCCTTGAGCGCGCGCACGCGCGGGGGAAGCGCGAAGAGGCGGATGAAGCCCGCCGCATCGCTCTGCTGATAGACGTCGTCCTCGCCGAAGGTGACGAAGCGCTCGTCGTACAGCGCGTGCTCGCTCGAGCGGCCGGCGACCTGCACGGCGCCCTGGCGGACGCGGAGCGCGACGACGCCGGTGACGTTCTGCTGCGTCGCGTCGACGAAGGCGTCGTACGCCTCGCGCTCGGTGGACCACCAGCGGCCCTCGTAGACGAGGTCCGCGTAGCGCGGAGCGATGACGTCCTTCGCGGCGAGGGTCCGGCGGTCGAGCACGAGCTGCTCGAGCTCCGAGTGCGCGGCGTAGAGCAGCGTCCCGCCCGGCGTCTCGTAGACGCCGCGCGACTTCATCCCGACGAGCCGGTCCTCGACGAGGTCGATGCGGCCGACGCCGTGCTTCGCCCCGATCGCGTTGAGCGTCTGGAGGATGGCGACGGGGGACATCGCCTTGCCATTGACGCTGACGGGAGTTCCGCGCGAGAAGCCGATGGCGACGACCTCGCTGGCCGCGGGCGCCTCGTCGGCGTGGGCAGTGAGCTGGAAGAGGTCGCGCGGCGGCTCGAGGCCCGGGTCCTCCAGCGAGCCACCCTCGTGGGAGAGGTGCCAGATGTTCCGGTCGCGGGAGAAGATCTTCTCGCGCGTCGCGGTGACGGGGATCCCCCGCGCCTCGGCGTAGGCGATGGCGTCCTCGCGGCTGCGGATGTCCCATTCGCGCCAGGGCGCGATGACCGGGAGCTCCGGGGCGAGGGCGGCGTAGGTCAGCTCGAAGCGGACCTGATCGTTGCCCTTGCCGGTGCAGCCGTGGGCGAGGGCGTCGGCGCCGATCATCTTCGCGACCTCGACCTGGCGCCTGGCGATGAGGGGGCGCGCGATGGAGGTGCCGAGGAGGTAGCGGCGGCCGTAGATCGCGCCGGCGCGGACCATCGGCCAGATGTAGTCGCTGACGAGGGTCTCGCGGAGGTCCTCGATGTAGCACTCCTCGGCGCCGGAGGCGAGGGCCTTGGCGCGGATTCCCTCGAGCTCCTCGCCCTGGCCGACGTCGCCGGCGACGCAGACGACGCGCGCGTTGTAGTTCTCGCGCAGCCAGGGGACGATGATCGAGGTGTCGAGTCCGCCCGAATAGGCGAGGACGACGGTGGGCGAGGACATGGCCGCTCCGGTCAACAGGGAATGATTATACTGACGCCATGCATATATAGTCAGGAACGGCCCGGCCGTCAACGGTCCGGGCGGGCGGATTCCCCGCCCCGAGGGGGCCTCCGGGGTCAGCGGCCGGAGAGCTCGCGGATGCGCCGGGCGATGCGATCGCGGGCGGCGCCGGAGCGGCAGATGAGGAGAACGGTGTCGTCGCCGCCGAGGGTGCCGAGGACCTCGGGCCACCCTTCGCGGTCGAGCGCCGCGGCCACGGGCTGCGCGCCGCCGACGACGGTGCGGACGACGAGCAGCTCGCCGACGCCGTCGACGGAGAGGACGAGGCTGGGAAGCAGCCCCTCGACGGCCGCGGCGCCGGCGTCTCCGTTGCCGGCGGGCCCCGCGGCGAGGTAGCGCGGACCGTCCGGCGTCGGAACGCGCGCGAGCCGGAGCTCGCGAAGGTCGCGCGAGAGCGTCGCCTGCGTGACGTCCCACCCGCGCTGCCGGAGCAGGCGCCGCAGCTCCTCCTGGCTGTCGACCAGGTGGGTGCGGACCATCTCGAGGATCGCGTTCTGGCGGTCGCGCTTCGGTGTGCTCATGCGGTGGATGGCGGGAGCCCCCAGCATAGCGCGCAGGCGGGCGCGGCGAAAGGTCACCCGTTGACGGGACGCTGCATAATTATTATGCATTGTGTGTGAATAAAATTCCAGTCGCCGTTCTCGGCGGCACCGGGTACGCGGGGAGCACGCTCTGCGCGCTGCTCGACCGTCACCCCCGCTTCGATCTGCGCTTCGCGACCGCCCGCACGCGCGGCGAGCTGCGCCCGGAAGGGAGCACGCGCGCGGTGCCCGTGCTGCCGCTGGACGACGCCCCGCTCGACGAGGCGGGCGTCGTGTTCAGCGCGCTGCCGCACGGCGTCTCGGCACCGTGGGTGTCGCGCGCCCGCGAGGCCGGTGCGCGGGTGGTCGACCTCTCCGCCGACCTGCGTCCGGGCTCCGGCGCGCGAGGCGTTCCCTACGGCCTCACCGAGCTCGCGCGCGAGGAACTGCGCGACGCGACAGTCGTCGCCAATCCGGGGTGCTATCCCACCGCGGTCCTCCTCGCCATCGCTCCCCTGCTCCGTCGCGGGCTCATCGCCCAGGGCGCGACGATCGCGACGACCGCGGCGAGCGGCGTGACGGGTGCGGGCGCGTCGCCGAAGCGCGAGCTGCTGTTCGCCGAGGTGAGCGAGAACTATCGCGCCTACGGCGTCGGGAACGCGCACCGCCACGTAGCCGAGCTGCAGGCCACCGTCGCGCGGCACGGCGTCGACGCGGACCTGATCTTCACTCCACACCTCCTCCCCGTGGCGCGGGGCATCCTCGCCACGGTGACGGTGCAGATCGCCGAGCCGATCGCGGACCCGAGCGCGCTCTGGCGCGCGGACTTCGCGGGAGAGCCCTTCGTCGAGGTGGTGGACGCGCCGCCGTCGCTGCGCGATGTGGTCGGCCGGAACGTGGCGCGTGTCCACGTGACCGCCGCGGCGAACGCGCGCCGCCCCACGCTCATCGTCCTCTCGGCGATCGACAATCTGCTGAAGGGCGCCGGCGGGCAGGCCGTGCAGAACGCCAACGTGATGCTCGGCCTCGACGAATGCGCCGGGCTCCCGCGATGAGCGAGGCGGTGGTGCGCCGGAAGCCGGGGCGCGCGCCGGCGACGAGCCGGCTGCGCGTCGTGAAGGTCGGCGGCCGGGCGCAGGAGGATCCCGCGCTCGCCGAGCGGCTGGCCGCGGCATGGCATGCCGCGCCCGGGGCGCTCTGCGTGGTCCACGGCGGCGCGGCGGAGATCGACCGGCTACAGCGCGCGTTAGGCGCGACGCCGCGCTTCGTCGGCGGCCGGCGCGTGACGAGCGCGGAGGACATCGACACGGTGCGGATGGCGCTCTCGGGCGCGGCGAACAAGCGGCTCGTCGCCGCGCTGAACGCCGCGGGGATCCCGGCGGTGGGCGTTTCCGGGGAGGACGCGGCGATGCTGCGTGCCGCGCCCTTCGACGCGGCGCTCGGCCAGGTCGGCCGCCCGCAGTCCGTGCGCGCGGAGCTGCTGCACCTGCTCCTCGACGCGGGCTACCTCCCGGTCGTCGCGCCGCTGGCGGCGCCGCCGGAGGGGATGCCGGGAGCGCTGAACGTGAACGGCGACGACGCGGCCGCGGCGATCGCCGAGGCGCTCGGCGCGCGGGAGCTGTTCTTCGTCACCGACGTGCCGGGGGTCCGGCGCGACGGCGTGACGGTTCCGCAGCTCGACGCCGCGGACGCCGCGGCGCTCCTCGCTTCCGGAGTGGCGGAAGGGGGAATGGCGGTGAAGATCGCGAGCGCGCTCGGCGCGCTCGCCGCAGGAACGGCGCGGGTTCGCATCGGCGGGAGCGACGCGATCGCCGACCCCACGCTGGGTACGACACTGACGCTCCACGGAGAGGAGTCATGACCGCGATTGCACCCGTAGGGACCGACGCGCTGCTTCCCGTCTATCGCCGCCTTCCGCTCGAGATCGTGAGCGGCGCCGGCGTGCATCTGACGGACGCGGATGGCCGCTCGTACCTCGACTTCACCAGCGGCATCGCGGTCAACGCCCTCGGGTACGGCGATCCCGGGCTCGTCGAGGCGATGCGCTCGGCGGCGGAAGGGCTCGTCCACGTGTCGAACCTCTATGGCACCGCGCCGGGCCGCATGCTCGCCGAGGCGCTCGTGTCGAGGTCGTTCGCGTCGAGCGTGTTCTTCTGCAACTCGGGCGCGGAGGCGAACGAGGGCGCGTTCAAGTTCGCCCGGCGCTGGGCGCGCACCACGCGCGACGCGGGAGCGACGGAGATCGTCGCGCTCCGCGGTAGCTTTCATGGACGCCTGTTCGGCTCCCTGGCCGCGACCGACCGTCCGGCGTATCGCGCGCCGTTCCGTCCCCTCGCGCCCGGGATCTCCATCGTCGAGCGCGACATCGACGCGATCGAAGGCGCGCTGCTGAACGGCACGGTCGCGGCGGTGATCGCCGAGCCGGTGCAGGGCGAGGGCGGTGTGCGGGTGCTCGCCCCCGAGTTCCTGCGCGCGCTCCGCCAGCTCACGCGGGCACACGGCGTGGCCCTGATCCTCGACGAAGTACAGTGCGGGCTCGGGCGGACGGGCAGCTTCTTCGCCTACGAGCAGGCGGGGATTGAGCCGGATCTTCTCACGCTGGCGAAGCCGCTCGCCGGCGGCCTGCCGATGGGCGCGGTGCTCCTGTCGTCCGAGATCGCCGCCACGATCAAGCCCGGCGACCACGCGACCACCTTCGGCGGCGGTCCGTTCGTCGCGAGCGTGGCGAACTACGTCGTCGAGCGGCTCTCCGATCCCGACCTGCTCGACTCCGTGAGCGAGAACGGCGCGTGGCTCGGGAACCAGCTGGCGTCACTCGCGCAGCGGCTGCCGACGGTGCGCGCGGCACGCGGCATCGGCTACATGTGGGGGATCGACGTGACCATGCCCGCGGGCCAGATCGTCACCGCGGCGATGGAAGCGGGACTGCTCGTCTGCTCGGCGGGCGAGCACACGGTGCGGCTGCTGCCGCCGCTGGTCGCGACGCGCGAGGAGCTCGCCGAGGGACTGGGCATCCTCGAGGACGTGCTCCGGCAGTAGCCGTCGCGCGCCCGGGTCGCCGTCAGAGGGCGGCGACCCAGGCCGTGACGAGATTCTCGAAGTCGCGCGCGACGCGCGTGGTCGTCTCGATCACTTCGTCGTGCGACAGCGGGTGCATGGACAGGCCGCAGGCGAGGTTGGTGATGCAGCTGACGCCGGCCACGCGCACGCCGATCGCCCGTGCGACGATCGTCTCTGGTACGGTCGACATCCCGACGGCGTCGGCGCCGAGACGCTCGAGCATGCGGACCTCGGCGGGCGTCTCGTACGCGGGGCCGAGCAGGCCGGCGTAGACCCCCTCGCGCAGGGGGACGCCGATCGTCCGACCCGCCTCGTGCAGCAGCGCGCGCAGGTCGCGGTCGTACGGATCCGACATGTCCGGAAAGCGCGCGTCCCCTGGCTCGAGCGGCCCTTCCAGCGGATTGCGCCACATCAGGTTGATGTGGTCGGCGATCACCATCAGGTCCCCCGCCTGGAAGGTGCGGTTCACACCTCCGGCTGCGTTCGAGACGAACAGTGTGCGCGCGCCAAGCGCATGGAGGACGCGGACCGAGTATCCGGCGACGCGCGCCGGATGTCCCTCGTACATGTGAAAGCGGCCGGCGAGGGCGAGCACGGGGCGGCCGGCGAGCCGTCCGGCGATGAGCTGGCCGGCGTGGCCGTGCACCGTCGCCGCGGGAAACCCCGGGACCTCGCGGAAGGGAACGCGTCGCGCGCGCTCGATGCGCTCGGCCAGCCCGCCGAGGCCCGAGCCGAGGACGATGGCCGCGACCGGCGCCCCGCCTAACGCGAGCCGGTCGCCGATGCGGTCCGCCGCCTC
>JABFXC010000219.1 GCA_013361935.1 Gemmatimonadaceae bacterium | reverse complement strand
GCGCAGGTCGTCGCGGCCGCCGCCCCCGCGCCCGACGATCGCGACGTCGCAGACGCGCCAGCGCGCGAGCCGTTCGAGCGCCGCGCACAGCTCGTCCGGCGCGCCGTCGCCCTGCACCGCCGCGGGTACCACCACGATCTCGATCCCCGGCCAGCGCCGCCGCGCGACGGCGATGATGTCGCGGATCGCGGCGCCGTCCGGGCTCGTCACCACGCCGATGCGGCGGGGAAAGCGTGGCAGGGGACGCTTCCGTTCGGGCGCCAGCAGTCCGTCCGCCTCGAGCCGGCGCAGCACCTGCTCGATCGCCTTTCGCGTCAGCCCATCGCCCTCGGCCTCCATGTCGGTGACGACGAGCTGCATGTCGCCGCGCGCCGGATACACCGTGAGCTGGCCGAGCACGGTCACCTGCATCCCCTCGTCCGGCGAGGCTGGGATGCGCCGCTGGTCGCGCGACCAGACCACGCAGCGGATCTGCGCCTCGCCGTCGCCCAGGCAGAAGTACCAGTGGCCGTTCCGGTGGCGCTTGAAGTCGCTGACCTCCCCGCTCACCCAGAGCTTCGGGAAGGCACCCTGCAGCACCTCCTTTGCCGTCTGGTTGAGGATCGAGACGGGGATCGCCGTCTCCGCACTCTCTCCGGGCGCGGACGCGGGGAGCTCGCGCACCGTCGCAGGCGCGGGCCGCGCTTCCTCGAGAGGGGCGTTCGCGAGAGCGAACAGCGGATCGAGGAACAGGTCGAGCCCCGGATCGCCCGCCGCGCGCGAGGAAGCGCTGCGTGCGCCCCGGCGCGCGCCCCGGTCGCCCCTCACGCGATCCCCCGCCCCGCGAAGCTGCAAGTCTCGCCGCGCGCGGCGGCGATGAGCGTCGCGGCGCGCACCGTGTTCTTCATGAGCATCGCGATCGTCATCGGGCCGACGCCCTTCGGCACGGGGGTGATCCACGAGGCCACCGGACGCACGCTCTCGAAGTCGACGTCGCCGACGATCCGGTAGCCCTTGGCGTGCGCGGCGTCCTCCACGCGATTGATCCCAACGTCGATCACGACGACACCGCGCTTCACCATGTCGGCCGTCAGGAGCCCGGGCCGGCCCGTCGCGGCGATGACGATGTCGGCGCGGCGCGTGTGCGCGGCGAGGTCCTTCGTGTGCCGATGGCAGACGGTGACCGTCGCATTCGCCCAGCGCGCGTCCTGGACGAGGAGCGACATCATCGGCTTCCCGACGATGTTGCTCCGTCCGACGATCACGCACTCCTTTCCCGCGGTCTCCACCCCGCAGCGCGCGAGCAGCTCCTGTACCCCAGCCGGGGTGCACGGCGCGAAACCGTCACGCTCGCCGATGAGGAGCTTGCCGACGTTGATGGGATGAAAGCCGTCGACATCCTTGCGCGGGTCGATCGCGCGGATGATCGCGTCGGACTGGATGTGCCGGGGGAGCGGCATCTGCACGAGGATGCCGTGGATGGCCGGATCCGCGTTCAGGGCGTGCACGTGCTCGAGCAGCGCCTGCTGCGTCGTCTCGGCGGGCAGCTTGATCGTGACGCCGTGCATCCCCGCCTCGCGGCAGGCACGCTCCTTGGACGCGACGTAGACCGCGCTCGCCGGATCGTCGCCGACGAGTATGACGGCGAGCCCGGGAACGATGCCGCCCTCGGCCAGCGCCGCGACCTCGACGGCCAGCTCGTCGCGAATGCTCCGCGCGATCGCCTGGCCGTCGATGATCCGGCCGAGCTCCTGCTCCGTGCCCTCAGCGCGCAAAGTCGACTGCCCTCGTCTCGCGAATCACCACCACCTTGATCTGTCCCGGGTACTGCAGCTCCGCCTCGATGCGCCGCGCGATCTCCTCCGAGAGCGCCGCCGAGCGCGTGTCGTCGACGTCGTCCGGGGTGACGACGACACGGATCTCGCGCCCCGCCTGGATCGCGTAGACCTTCTCGACCCCGCGATAGCTCGACGCGATCCGCTCGAGACCCTCGAGGCGCTTCACGTACGTCTCGAATGCCTCGCGCCGCGCCCCCGGACGCGATCCGGAGATCGCGTCGGCGGCCTGCACGAGGACGGACACCTCGCTCTCGTGCGGGACATCGTCATGGTGCGCGGCGATCGCGTTGACGATCAGCGGATGCTCGCCGTACTTCGTCGCCATCTCCACGCCCAGCTGGACGTGCGTGCCCTCGTGCTCGTGCGTGAGGACCTTGCCGACGTCGTGGAGGAGCGCGCCGCGCTTCGCCATCGCGACGTCCAGCCCGAGCTCCGCGGCCATCGTCCCGGCGAGCCAGGCGACCTCCTTGGAGTGCTGGAGGATGTTCTGGCCGTAGCTGGTCCGCCAATGCATGCGGCCGATCAGCTTGATCAGCTCCGGATGCAGCCCATGCACCCCGACCTCGTAGGCGCTGCTCTCGCCGAGCTCGACGATCTTCGTCGCGATCTCCCCCTGTGCCTTCTTGACGACCTCCTCGATCCGCCCCGGATGGATGCGGCCGTCGGTGACGAGCTTCTCGAGGGCGAGTCGCGCGATCTCGCGGCGGATCGGGTCGAAGGAGCTGACGACGACGGTATCCGGCGTGTCGTCGATGATGACGTCGACCCCGGTGGCGAGCTCGAAGGCGCGGATGTTCCGACCCTCGCGGCCGATGATGCGCCCCTTCATCTCGTCGTTCGGGAGCGAGACAGCCGACACCGTGCTCTCGGCGGTGTGCTCGGCGGCGATCCGCTGGATGGCGAGTGCGACGATCTTCTTCGCCTCGCGGTCGGCGTTGCGGCGGGCGGACTCCCGAATCTCGCGGATCCGGTTGGCGGCGTCCGCCTGTGCCTCTTCCTCCATCCGCCGGATCAGCTCCTGCTTGGCGTCCTGCGCGGACATGCCGGCGAGCTGCTCCAGCCGGTGGCGCTGCTCGCCGATGAGGCGCTCGAGCTCCTGCTCGCGCTCGCCCGTGGCCTTCTCGCGCTTCACGACCTCGCCCGTGCGCCGGTTGATCTCACGGTCGCGCTGCTCGACGAGGTCGAGCTTCCGCTCGAGGGCCGTCTCCTTCTCCTGGAGCCGCTTCTCCTCGCCCTCGATCTCGACGCGGCGGGAGCGGGCGTCCTGCTCGAAGCCCTCGCGGAGCTTCATTACTTCTTCCTTCCCCGCTATCACCGCGCTCTTGCGCGCGGACTCGGCTTCACGCTCGGCGTCGCCGACGATGCGTCTGGCGGTCTCTTCGGCCGTGGCCTTCGCCTGTGCCTGACGTGCGATCTCGGCCTTCGCTCCGGTGCTGCGACCCACAAAGAAAGACGCCGCGGCGGCCACTATCGTGAGGGTGCCCAGCGCGGCGATCAGCAGCGTTTCGCTCATGGCTCGATCTATATCTCCAGCACGCCGAGTGGCGCGCGTCGGTGGAAGGCGGGTTCCGCGGCTCGCGCGCGCCTTGAGACGTCGGCGCGGCGCACAGGGCTAAATGCAACCCCGGCTTGGAGCTACGACCCACGCGTTCAAGCTACGTCGTCAGGCGACGGTTGGCTAGACCGTCTCCCGCTTCGCCGGCGGCAGCATCCGCCGGATCTCGCTCGCCAGCGCGTGCATGTCGGCGGCGAGCGCCTCACCCTCCTCCCGCGCGTGAAAGAGCTCGTCGGTGATCTTCATCGCCGCGAGGATCGCTGCCTTGTGCGTCTCGATCACAGTCCCGCTGTCCAGCACCGACCTGATGGTCCGGTCGACGTAGTCCGCGACCGCGCGGGTGAACTCCGCCGACCGCTCCGTGCGGATGGGGTACTCCTCGCCGACGATCGATACTCGCACCGAGCGCTTCGTGCTCACTTCTCGCCTCCCCTTCCACCCTGCTGCCGGACGAAACGGACCCGCTCCAGGAGCTGGCGGGTGCGCGCGGTCGCCGCGTCGAGGCGCTTCTTGAGATCGGCGTTCTCGCGCGCGAGCGCGACGACGTCCGCCGGCTCGTCGCCGGACAGCGCCTCGAGCTCCTTGATCCGCGACTCCGCGGCGAGCGCTCGCTTGCGGAAGGTGGCGAGCTCGTCCTCCAAATGGCGGACGAGGAGCGAGAGCTCCTGGAACGCGACGATCTCAGGCCGTGCGCTGTCTGATTCCGAGCTCATGCTCCAGGGTCTTCAGGAGTTTCTCCCGCCGGCCTTCCACTTCCTTGTCGCGTAGAGTGCGCTCGGGATGCCGCAAGGTCAACCGCCAGGCAAGCGACCGCATCCCCGCCTCGACTCCCTTGCCGCGGTACTCGTCGAAGAGCACCAGGCGCTCGAGCAGGTCGCCCGCTCCGCGCCGCAGGACTTCCTCGACGATCGCCGCGTGCATCTCTTCAGGCACGAGAAGGGCCAGGTCCAGCTCCACCGCCGGTGTCGTCGGAATCGGACGGTAGGCCGGGTGTCGCCGCTGCTCGGACGTCGCCGCGCGCTGGGGCGCGTTCCTCCCCGGCTGCGCGACGCGCTCCGAGGAGATCACGCCGAGTGAGACCTCCACGCCGAAGGCCGGCGCGGCCCAGACCGGAGCGTCGAGCCGGACGCGGGTGACGCGCCCGACGCTCTTCCCGGCGACCAGGATCGCCCAGAGCACCTCGCCTCCCGCGGGAGCGAGCTCCGTGCGCGCATTGGGGTAGACCATCGCGACGATGCGTTCGGCGATCGCTTTCGCGTCCCACTCGTCGTACGCCGGCGGCTTGCTCTCGGTGAAATGGACGGGCCGCCGCGCCCCCATCACGAGCGCCGCGACCCGCAGCTCCTCGCGCGGCAGCGTGTCCTTCCGTGCCGAGAAGGCATTGCCGATCTCGAACAGACGGACGTCGCCCTGCATGCGCGTGAGATTGTACTCGGCGCGCCGGGCAAGAGAGTCGAGCAGGTCGCGCCGGAGAAACGCCTCGTTCTCGGCGATCGGGTTGAGAACGCGCACGAAGTCGCTCTCCTCGCCGCCGGCAACGAACGGGATGGGGCGCGCCTCGTAGAGGCCGAGTCCCACGAGCTCGTCGCGGAGTCGGCCCGCGAGGAGCCAGTGCGGTGCGTCGGGGACAGCCGACGGTCGTGCGGGGCGAAGGTCGCTCGGGAAGCGATCGTAGCCGACGAGCCGCGCGACCTCCTCCACCAGATCGATCTCGTCGACGGTGTCGCCACGCCAGCTCGGTGGCAGGACCGTGAGCTCCTCCTCGCCGACGAGCATCTCGGTGCCCGGCGCGGGCGCGACCTCGAAGCCGATCGCGCCGAGCACCCGGCGGATGTCCGCGGCCGGGACGGCCTCGCCCAGGAGCTTCCGGACTCGCGCGACGCGCAGCGTGAGCGGTTGCGGCCGGCGAGGCGCCGACTGGACGTCGGCGATCGCGTCGACACGACCGCCGGCGAGCGCGACGATCAGCGAGACGACGCGCTCGAGCGCGGCGGGGGGAAGCTCGGGGTCGATCGTTCTCTCGAACCGGTAGCTGGCATCCGTGGAGAGACCGAGCGCGCGACGCGCCGCGCGCGTCCGCCGCGGGTCGAAGATCGCGACCTCGACGAAGAGATCCGTCGTCGACTCGGTGACCTCGCTGTCGCGGCCGCCCATGACGCCGGCGACCGCCTGCGGGCGGGAGCCGTCGGCGATCACCGTGATCCGCTCGTCGAGCGTGCGCGTCGCGCCGTCGAGGGTGGTGATGGTCTCGCCCTTCCTCGCGGCGCGCACGACCACCGAGCCCCCGCCGAGCTTCGAGAGATCGAAGGCATGGGTGGGCTGGCCCATCT
>JABFXC010000074.1 GCA_013361935.1 Gemmatimonadaceae bacterium | reverse complement strand
CCCGCCGGCGCGCCTAACGGTCCACCGCCGGGCGGCTTCCCGCCGCCGCCGGCGCCGACGCTCGACTCGGTGAAGCGCGAGATCGATGTCTACCACGAAGTAGCGCGCGCGGCGAAGCCGTACGGGATCACCGTCATCGTCCACAACCACACGATGGAGTTCGCGAAGCTCCCCGACGGCCGCACGCCCTTCGACGTGATGCTCGCCGAGCTCGATCCCTCGCTCGTCGTGCTCGAGCTGGACATCGGCTGGTCGACGGTGGCCGGCCGGAGCGCGCTCGCGCTCTTCGCCGCGCATCCGGGACGCTTCCCGCTCTGGCACGTGAAGGACATGGCGAACCTCGCCGAGGTGAACTCGAAGGGCGACGACGAATGGGCGCGGATGCGCGCGGCGAAGATCGTCCCGCTCGGCCAGGGGGAGATCGACTATGGACCGATCTTCGCGCGGGCGGGTACCGCTGGGCTCGTACACTCCTTCGTGGAGCAGGACACCGCGCCGGACAGCGGCGACTCGATCGCCGCGGCGCGCACGAGCTTCGACGGGCTGAAGCGGATCCTCCAGGGATGAATCATCAAACGATGAAGACAGTGGACACACCGCGCTGGCGCGGCGCGCTCATCCTCGCCGCGTTGGGCGCGGCGCTCGCGCTCGGCGGGACGGCGAACGCGCAGGCGACGTCCGCACCCGCGCAGCCGCGCACCGGTGCGCAGATCTTCTCCTCCACCTGCGCGGCCTGTCATCAGGCGCAGGGCGAGGGGACGCCGACCTACCCGCCGCTCGCCGGGAGCGAGTGGGTGAACGGCGCCGAGTCGCGGCTCGTCCGCATCGTGATGCACGGCCTGCAGGGGGACGTCGAGGTGCAGGGGCAGGTATACAACGGCGCGATGCCGGCGTGGGGAACGACGCTCTCCGACGCCGAGATCGCGGCGGTGCTCACCTACATCCGCGCCAGCTTCGGCAACCAGTCGCTGCCGGTGACGACGGCGACCGTGGCGCAGACGCGCGAGGCGAACGCCGGCCGGAAGACGCCATGGACGATTCCCGAGCTGCTGCTGATCAAGGTCGGCGACCGGAAGTAGCGGTGCCGGCGCGCGTGGACGTCGCGCGGCGCGTCCTCGCCGCCGCGGCTTGGCTGCTCGCCGTGGCGGTGCTCGCGCAGATCGTGCTCGCCGGCCGCGGCGTCTTCGTCGGCCCCGACGAATGGGCGCGGCACCGCGCCTTCGTGCATGCCTTCGAGTGGCTCTCCCCGCTGGTCGTGGTGCTCGCCTACGTGGGGCGCGCGACACGCGCGGCGAAGTGGCTCGCCTGGGCGACGGTGGTCCTGCTCTTCCTCGAGTACGCGACCGCCGGGACGACCAGCTCGCTCGGCCATCGCGGGCTCGCCGCGCTGCACCCGGCGATCGCCGCCGTCATGCTCTGGACGGCGATCGAGCTGGCGCGCCGGGCCCGCGGGCCCGGCGCGCCGCGCGCCTAACGGCGCGACTCGAGACCGACGGTGAGCACGCGCCGAGCCGCGGGATAGAGCAGCATCTCGCCGCTCCCGCCCGGATCCGGATAACCCGTGGTGGCGTACGACCGGTCGAGCAGGTTGCGGACGCCGGCGGTGAGTCGCACGGCACCGAGCCCGTACGACGCGCGCAGGTCGACGCGGGTGTACGGGTCGAGGCGGCGGGTGTTGGCGTCGTCGAGCCAGACGCCGCGCACCGTCGTCGCCGTCACCGCGATGCCGAAGCCGCGCGCCGGCGACCGCGCGACGCTCAGCGCCCAGACGTCGCGCGGGATCGCCTTGAGCTGCTTTCCGGAATTGTCACCATTCCGCGAAGTCGCGTCCTGCAGGGTGTAGCTCGCCGACGCGCTCATGTCGCGCGCGCCGTCGAGCGAGAGCCCGGCCTCGATGCCGTCGTGGCGGCTGCGGCCGATGTTGACGTAGCGGAACTGCGCGATGTCGAAGTCGAGCTCGTCGCGCATGTCGATGCGGTACGCTGACAGCGCGAGGCGCGCGCGGAGCGACGGCGTCAGCGCGGCGAGATGGTAGAGTCCCGCCTCGATGCTCTTCCCGTACTGCGGATCGAGCTCGGGGTTCGAGGTGCTCACGCTGAAGGGCGGGAAGGGGATCGGGATCGCGCGCTGATCGAAGAGCTGGTCGATCGTCGGCGCCTTGAAGGAGCGGCCGGCGCTCGCGTAGACGTGGCCCGTCTGCGTCGCGGTGTTCAGCCAGCGGAGGCTCGCGCCGGCGCGCGGGCTCCAGGCCACGTGCGTCGAGTGGAAGCCGTCGCCGGTGCTCGGCGCTTCGGGCGTGAAGCGGTCGGCGATCCGGTCGACGCGGCCGCCTAACGTCAGGCGCAGCGCCTCCACCGGCGTCGCCTCCCAGCTGGCGAAGCCGGCGACGCCGGTGCGCGTCCCCCGCCCGCGCGCGGTGACGTCGCCGCGGTCTCCGCTCGCGCCGGCGAAGGCCGCCGAGTCGCCGGTGACGACCGGCCGGTAGGCGCTCCTCAGCCGCCCGGCGGAGAGATCGGCGCCGATCACGAGACGATTGGCGACGCCGGCGAAGATCCCCATGCGCTCGAGCTGCAGCGAGCCGATCGCGCGCGAGCTGCCGACCTCGCGCGCCTGCGCGTCGGCGAACTGCGCGGTGAGCGGGACGGTGCGCACCCCGTCGCTCGTCGAGCGCTCGCCGGTGAGGTAGCCGGTGAGGCGGGTGCCGGCGACGGCACGCGCCGAGCCGTCGAGCGTGAGGCGATGGACGCGCTCCTCGATGCGGTCGAACCGGAAGAGCGGTGAGGCGGCCTCGCGCGAGGCGGCGAACTCGGTCCCGGTGAGGGGACCCGGATCGTCGAAGGTGCGGCGGTGCTCGAGCGCGGAGAGCGCGAGCGTCCCCCGCTCACCGTGCAGCAGCTCGATCGATCCGCCGAGGGTGCCCGACCCGCGCCGCTCGTGCGCGCGATAACCGTCGGAGCCGCGAAGGTCGCCGAAGAGCGACGCCGCGCGCCCGCCGACGCTCCCGCCTGACGCGCCACCGGCGCGGATGGTCCCGAGCTCGCCGCCCTCGACGCGCCAGGCGCGCCAGGGCCCCGCGCCCGCCGGCCGCCGGGTGATGAGGTTCACCACGCCGCCGACCGCTGCGTCGCCATAGGCGGCGGAGGCGCCCCCACGCACGATCTCGATCGCATCGAGCGCGGCGAGGGGGACGAGATCCCAGTTCACCTGTCCCGTCGCGAGCCCGGTGAGGGGAACGCCGTCGAGCAGCACGGTGACGTACTCCGTCTCCCCTCCGCCATAGAAGCCGCGGATCGCGAGGCGCGGCGCGTCGCCGAGCGCGTCGGAGTGGAGCACCGCGATGCCGGGGACGAGCTCCAGCGCACCGGCGACGGTCGCGACGGGGAGCCGTCGCAGCTCGGCGGCGGAGAGACGAGTGACGGCGGCCGCGCTGGCGGCGAGGGGCGCGCTGGCGCGCTCGGCGGTGACGACCACCGCGTCGAGCTTGTGGGCACGCACGCTGTCGCGGCGCGCGATGCTGTCGCCCGGCGTTCCCTGCGCGCGCGCGAGCGGCGCGAAGCCGGTCGCGGCGGCGACGCACGCGGCGAGGATCGAGTGTCGGTTCACGGAAAGCGGAGTGTCGAAGAGAGGAGGGTCGCGCGCGGGCACGGCGGACCCCGTCCGCAACCTAGCGCCGGCGCGCCCTCGCGGCAGGTGGCGCCGCGGCGGGCTGCCTCTATCTTCACCGCAACCGAACAACCCGAGGAAGCCGAAGATGCGGATGCACCTTCTCGTCGCCATCGCCGCGCTCGTTCCATGCGTCGCGGGCGCGCAGGCCGGCAGCTCACGGACCACCGGCCCGCGCGTGCGCACGAGCGCGGGCACCGTCGAGGGAATCGTCGACTCGAGCGGGGTCCGCGAGTTCCGCGGGATTCCGTATGCGGCACCCCCGGTGCGCGAGCTCCGCTGGCGTCCTCCGCAGCCGGCGGGGCGATGGACGGGGACGCGGAAGGCGGACCGCTTCGCCGACCAGTGCATGCAGGCGCGCATCTTCGGCGACATGGTGTTCCGCAACGCCGGGGTGAGCGAGGACTGCCTCTACCTCAACGTCTGGATGCCGCCCGCCGCGGCGGCGAAGCCTGACGGCGGCGCGCCGGTGCTGGTCTACTTCTACGGCGGCGGCTTCGTCGCCGGGGACGGGTCGGAGCCGCGCTACGACGGCGAGAGCATGGCGAGGCGCGGCATCGTCGTCGTGACGATGAGCTACCGGCTGGGGATCTTCGGCTTCTTCTCGCACCCGGCGCTCACCGCGGAGTCGGCGCATCACGCGTCCGGGAACTACGCGCTGATGGACCAGACCGCGGCGCTGCGCTGGGTGCGCGACAACATCGCGGCGTTCGGCGGCGACCCGAAGCAGGTGACGATCGCCGGCGAGTCGGCGGGCTCCTTCTCGGTGAGCGCGCAGATGGCGTCACCGCTGGCGAAGGGACTCTTCGCCCGCGCGATCGGCGAGAGCGGCGCCTTCTTCTCCTCGACGCTCTCGACCCCCGCGCTCGCCGAGACGGAGCAGAACGGGACGAAGTTCGCCAATGCGCTCGGCGCGCCCACGCTCGGCGCGCTGCGCGCGCTCTCGGCGATGGAGCTGCTCGCCGCATCGGGGCGGCAGGACCTGCCGCGCTTCGGCGCGAACGTGGACGGCTGGTTCTTCCCCGAGGTGCCCGCGGACCTCTTCGCCCAGGGTAAGCAGGCGAAGGTGCCGCTCCTCGCGGGATGGAACTCGGAGGAGTCCTCGGCGCGCGGGGTGATGCAGGAGACGCCGGACTCGGCGAGCGTCGGCGCGCTGCTCGCGCGCATGTTCGGCGATCGCGCGGGGGAGGCGGCGAAGGTGTTTCCGGCGGCCACGCCGGAGGAGGCGCTGCAGTCGATGACCGATCTCGCGAGCGACCGCTTCATCGGCTACTCGACGTGGAAGTGGCTCGACGTCCACGGCCGGACGAGCGGACAGCCCGTGTACCGCTATCTGTACGCGCGGCCGCGGCCGGCGACGGTGGCGACGAGCGGGCCCGGCGCCGCGCTGGCCGGACGCGGCGCGGTGCACTCGGCGGAGATCGAGTACGCGTTAGGCAACCTCGGCACGAACAAGGTGTTCGCCTGGACGGCGGACGACTACAAGGTGTCGGCGATGATGCAGGAGTACTTCGCGAACTTCATCAGGACGGGGAACCCGAACGGGCCGGGACTTCCGGAGTGGCCCGCGGGGAACGTCGGCGCGGACGGCCAGGTGCAGCGGATGCGCATCGACGTGCAGTCGAGGGCCGAGCCGGAGCCGCGGGCACGGTATCTGTTTCTCGACCAGGCGGCGGGGGCGAGGCGGTAGACTTCGTAGGGGCCAGGGACCAGGCGGAAGGAACGGCGTTGACTGCAGTTGCCGCTGCTCCTCACGCCTGGCCCCTGGCCCCTGACCCCGCTTGATACGCCGCGTCCACGTCGCGTAATTCGAGTCGTCACTCACGGAACCGGAGAGCGCGCGATGCCGCTGAATCGAAAGGTGCGGTACGGGATGGTCGGGGGCGGGCCAGGTGCCTTCATCGGCGCGGTGCATCGCAAGGCGGCGGCGCTCGACGGCGAGATCGAGCTCGTCGCCGGCGCGTTCTCCTCGGACCCGAAGAGGTCGCGCGCGCAGGGCGAGGAGCTCTTCCTCGATCCGGCGCGCGTCTACGGCTCGTGGAAGGAGATGGTCGAGAAGGAGCGAAAGCTCCCCGCGGGCGAGCGCATCGACTTCGTCTCGATCGTCACGCCTAACGCGTCGCACTTTCCCATCTCGCGCGCGTTCATCGAGGCCGGATTCCACGTCGTCTGCGACAAGCCGATGACGACGACGATCGAGGACGCCGAGGAGCTCTGCCGGCTCGTGAAGAAGCACGACGTCGTCTTCGCGCTGACGCACAACTACACCGGCTACCCGATGGTGAAGCAGGCGCGCGAGCTGGTGCGCCAGGGAAAGCTCGGCAAGGTCCGGAAGATCGTCGCCGAGTACTCGCAGGGGTGGATCCTCGCGGTGGCGGGGATGAACATCTGGCGGCTCGACCCGAAGCACGCGGGGATCTCTTCGGCCATCGGCGACATCGGCGTGCACGCGCTGAACCTCACGCAGTACGTCACGGGGCTCGAGCTCGAGGCGATCTGCGCCGACCTCACGAGCTTCGGCGAGGGCTACGAGCTGGAGGACGACGCGAACATCCTCGTCCACTTCAAGGGCGGCGCGCGCGGGATCATCTACTGCTCGCAGATCTCCGCCGGCGAGGAGAACGGGCTTCGGCTGCGGGTCTACGGCGACGAGGCGGGCCTCGACTGGAAGCAGGAGAACCCGAACTATCTCGACGTGCTCCACGCCGGCGCGCCGGCCGAGGTGTGGAAGCGCGGCAACGACTACCTCGCGCCGGTCGTGAAGCACAACACGCGGATCCCGTCGGGACACCCCGAGGGCTTCATCGAGGGGTTCGCGAACGTCTACCGCAACGCCGCGCGCACCATCGCCGCCCGCATCGCCGGCGAGAAGCCCGGCGAGTTCGACACCGACTTCCCCACGGTGCAGGACGGCGCGCGCGGCGTGCACTTCATCCACAAGGCCGTCGAGAGCGGAAAGAAGGGCGAATGGCTGGACGCGAGCTACTCGCCGCCTAACGGCTAACCGCGGGGGCAGGGGGCCAGGAGTCGGGAACGGCGTCACCTGCAGTCGACGCAGTTCCTTCCGCCTGGCCCCTGGCCGCTGACAACGCAGAGGAACCCGGGATGTCCCGACCAATCACCTTGTTCACCGGCCAGTGGGCCGACATGCCCCTCGAGGCCCTCGCGCAGAAGGCGAAGGAGTGGGGGTTCGACGGGCTGGAGCTCGCCTGCTGGGGCGACCACTTCGACGTCGAGCGCGCGCTCTCCGAGGACGGGTACGCCAAGGGGAGGCGCGAGCTGCTCGCCAAGTACGGGCTCGGCGTCTGGGCGATCAGCAATCATCTCGTCGGCCAGGCGGTGTGCGACCGCGTCGACGAGCGCCACAAGTCCATCCTCGCGCCGCGCATCTGGGGCGACGGCAAGCCGGAGAAGGTGCAGGAGCGCGCGGCGGAAGAGATGAAGAACACGGCGCGTGCCGCGGCGAAGCTCGGGGTGAAGGTCGTCCCCGGGTTCACGGGCTCGTCGATCTGGCCGCTGCTCTACAGCTTCCCGCCGGTGCCCGGCGACTGGATCGACGCCGGCTTCCGCGACTTCGCGGAGCGCTGGAACCCGATCCTCGACGTGTTCGACGAGGCCGGTGTGCGCTTCGCCCTCGAGGTCCATCCCACGGAGATTGCCTTCGACATCTCCTCGGCGCAGCGCGCGGTCGACGCCGTCGGCGGGCGCGAGGCGTTCGGCTTCAACTACGACCCGAGCCACTTCGGCTACCAGGGCGTGGATTACATCGGCTTCATCGAGCGATTCGGCGACCGGATCTATCACGCGCACATGAAGGACGTGTGGTGGTCGGACGTCCCGAAGGCCTCGGGCGTCTTCGGCGGCCATCTCGACTTCGGGCATCGCGACCGCTACTGGGACTTCCGCTCGATCGGCCGCGGCCGGATCCGCTTCGAGGAGATCGTGCGCGCGTTGAACCGCGCGGGCTACGAGGGGCCGCTCTCCATCGAGTGGGAGGACATCGGGATGGAGCGCGAGTTCGGCGCGCGCGAGGCGTGCGAGTACCTGCGGGCGGCGAACTTCACGCCGTCGCAGGTGGCGTTCGACGCGGCCTTCGCGCGTTAGGCGGCGCTGCGGGGTCGGGTCGGCCCGGAGTGCCCCCGGCCGTCCCGACGCGCGGTGGCGCTCGGCACATTGCACTCGCCTCCGTAGGGCGATACTATCCGCGAGCGAATCGCGGCGCGCTCCCCCCCGAGGCCGCGTGGCAGTCCCGCCGCGCCCGCTCCGGGCGCGCCGTCGTCGTCTCCATCACCACTGCGCTCACTCCGTGGCGACCCCGGCCTCTCCGGACAACCCTGCATCCGACGCTCGTCCCCTGGCGTTCGACGCCCAGGGGTGGCTCGCCGCGATCGTCAGCTTCTCGGACGACGCCATCGTCGGCAAGCGCCTGGACGGGACCATCGTGAGCTGGAACGAGGCGGCGGAGCGGCTGTTCGGCTACAGCGCCGACGAGATCATCGGCCGCAACGTGCTCACCCTCATTCCCGTCGAGCGCCATGACGAGGAGCGGCACATCGTCTCGCAGCTCTCGGCGGGGAAGCGCGTCGAGCACTTCGAGACGGTGCGCGTCCACAAGTCGGGCCGCCTGCTCGAGGTGTCGCTCAGCGTCTCGCCCATCCGCGACGCGAGCGGAAAGATCGTCGGCGCCGCGAAGATCGCGCGCGACGTCAGCGCGCAGCGGCGGCTCATCGAGCAGGTGGACGCCGCGCGCGTCTCGGCCGAGCGCGCGGTGGCGCACCTCGCGCGCCTCCAGAACCTCACCGCGAGGCTCTCGGAGGCGTCGACGCGCACGGAGGTCGGCGACGTCGTCATGCGCGAAGGCGTCTCGTCGATCGGTGCGTACGCCGGCGTCCTCGCGATCGCGACTCCCGATCATTCCGAGCTCGAGCTGCTCAGCTCCGTCGGGTATCCCCCCGAGGCGTGCATGTCGGTGGGACGCCGATGGCCGATCGACGCCGCCGTCCCGATGGCCGAGGCCGCGCGTACGGGCAAGGCGGTGTTCGTCGAGTCTCCCGAGGCGTGGGCGGCACGCTACACCGCCGGCTACGCGCCGAAGGCGAGCGAGAGCAGGGCGTGGGCGGCGATCCCCCTGATGGTCGAGGGAACGACGCACGGCGCGCTCCTCTGGTCCTTCTCGTCGACGCGCGAGTTCCGCGACGACGAGCGCGAGCTGATGTCGGCGGTGGCGCGGCAGTGCGCGCAGGCGCTCGAGCGCGCGCGGCTCCACGAGTCGGAACGGGCGGCGCATGCCGAGGCGGCGCGGGCCGCGCGCCGGATCGACTTTCTCAGCCAGGCGAGCGCCGCGCTCTCCAGCTCCCTCGACGTCCGCTCGACGCTGGACGCGGTCGCGCGTCTCGCCGTCCCCGAGCTCGCCGACTGGTCCTTCGTCGAGATGCTCGACGAAGAGGGCGTGCCGCGTCCCGCCGCCATCCACCACGCCGACGAGGCGATGGTGCGCCGCGGCTGGGAAGTGCTCACCCGTTATCCCCTCCGCGCCGACTACAAGTACGGCTCCATGCAGACCGCGCGCACGGACAGATCGGAGCTCGTGCCGGAGATCCCCGAGGAAGTCTTCGATCACGTCGCCCAGGACGCGAACCATCGCCGGCTGCTGCGCGAGATCGGCTTCCGATCGTCCATCCAGGTCCCGCTGCGCGCGCGGGGACGGGTGGTCGGCGTGCTCACCTTCGCGACGGCGGAGAGCGGACGACGCTACACCGCCGACGATCTCTCGGTGGCCGAGGAAGTCGCGACGCGCGCGTCGGCGGCGCTCGAGAACGCCGAGCTCTATGAGGCGGAGCGGAGCGCGCGCGCGGCGGCCGAGGTCGAAGCGGCGCGCGCGGAGGAGGCGAGCCGCGCGAAGAGCGACTTCCTCGCGACGATGAGCCACGAGCTGCGCACCCCGCTCAACGCGGTCGCCGGATACGTGCAGCTCATCGAGCTCGAGATCGCCGGGCCGATCACCGATCAGCAGCGCGAGTATCTGACGCGGCTGCGGGCGAGCAGCCAGCACCTGCTCGGCCTCATCAACGACGTCCTCGATCTCTCGAAGATCGACTCGGGGCAGTTCAGCCTGGAGGACGAGGTGACGTCCGCCTCGGAGACGATCGCCGCCGCGGTGGTGATCGCGCAGCCGCAGGCGGTCGCCCGCGGGCTCGACCTCGCCGAGCACGGCAGCGATCCGGAGGCGAAGTACGTGGGCGACCCCGATCGCACGCGGCAGATCGTCGTCAACCTGCTCTCGAACGCGGTGAAGTTCACCGACGCGGGCGGGCGCATCACCGTCCGCGGGGGCCGCGCCGACGCGGCGGCGCCGGGCGCGCGCTCCAGCGGCCGCGGACCGTGGACCTTCATCGAGGTTCGCGACACGGGGATCGGCATCGCCCCGGAGATGCAGGCCGCGGTGTTCGATCCGTTCGTCCAGGCGGAGACGGGACGCACGCGCACGCGCGGCGGCACGGGGCTCGGTCTCGCCATCAGCCGCCGGCTGGCGCGTCTCATGGGCGGCGACGTCACGCTCGAGAGCGTGCTCGGCGAGGGCTCGACGTTCACGCTCTGGCTCCCCGCGCCGGAGGCCGAGGCCACGCCGGCGGGCGATCGCCGTGCCGCGGACGAGGACGGCGGCACGCGGATGCCGCACGGCCTCACGCCGTTAGGCACCGCGCTCCGCGGCTCCCTCGACGCCATCGTCGAGGCATGGGAGGCCCGCCTCCGTGCCGACCCGGCGTTCGCGAACGTCAAGCAGCTCAGCTCCGCGCAGGTCGAGGACCACTCGCTCGCCTTCGTCTCCGACCTCGTCCAGTCGCTGCTGATCGTCGACCAGACGGGAGGGCTGGACAGCGAGCTCCTCCACCACGGCAGCGACATCCAGCGGCTGATCGCCGAGCGTCACGGGGTGCAGCGCTACCACCTCGGCTTCACGGAGGCGCAGGTCGCGCGCGAGTACGAGATCCTGGGCGAGGTGCTGGCGCTGCGCATCCAGCGGCTGGCCGCCACCGATCCCGAGGACGTCACCCTCGCCGTCGGCGTGCTGACGCGGCTGCTGATGCACGCGAGGGCGGCGGCGGCGCGATGCTTCGCCGCGACCGCGGCCGCGGAGAGTCGTCCGTCCGAGGCGTGACCTTCCCGCGGCCGTTGCCGTGAACAGGACCGCCATGGCTCGAAGGATCCTTCTCGCCCTCCTTCTCGCCGCCGCGCCCCTCGCCGCGCAGCAGCCCTCGCGCGCCACGCGCCCGGTCTACGTCGACGCCACCGGCACCATCCGCTGGCGCGACACGAAGGAGGAAGTTCGCCTCTTCGGCGCGAACTACACTCTTCCCTCGGCGTCGGACTATCGGGCTCCCGGCTACCTCGGCCTCGACCGGAAGAAGCTCGTCGACGAGGACATGGCGCAGTTCGCGCGCATGGGGTGGAACGCGCTGCGCATCTCCTTCTGGGGCGACTGGGAGAACAGCGACCATGCCGGCAACCTGATCGCCAACGACCATCTCGACCTCGCCGACTACGTCATCGCCCGGGCGCGGGAACGCGGGATCTACATCCTGCTCTCGCCGATCACCACCTACCAGAGCACCTGGCCCGACGCATCAGGCGACACCACGCCGCCGGGGTTCGCGAACTTCTACCGCAAGTCGGAGCTCGGCACGAACCCCGCCGCGATCGCCGCCCAGACGAACTACATCCGGCAGATCCTCCACCATGTGAACCCGTACACGGGAATCGCCTGGGAGGACGAGCCGGCGATCATCTTCATCGAGCCGATCAACGAGCCCACGCACCACAGTGCCGACGTCCCGGGCTCCGTCGCCTACATCGACTCGCTCGTCGCCGCGGTGCGATCGACGCGCTCGAGGGCGATCACCTTCCACAACGTCAGCCAGGACTTCGCGATCGCCGAGTCGATCCGCCGGTCGACGGTGCAGGGCGTGACGTTCGGCTGGTACCCGACGGGGCTCAACTCGGGCCACGAGCTGCGCGGCAGCTACCTGCGTACGGTGGACGACTACCCGCCGATGCGCGATCCGCGGATCGCGACGCTGCCGCGCATCGTCTACGAGTTCGACGCGCCGGACACGCGCACGGGCTACATGTATCCGGCGATGGCGCGCGCGATGCGCTCCGTGGGCGCACAGTTCGCCGCCATGTTCGCCTACGACATGCTCGGCACGGCGTCGCGCAACCTCGGCTGGCAGACGCACTATCTCAACCTCGTCTACACGCCGCGCAAGGCGATGAGCGCGGTGATCGCCGCCGAGGCGATGCGCCGGCTGCCGAAGGGGAGATCGTATGGCGGCTATCCGGCGAACACGCGCTTCGGCGACTTCCGCGTGAGCGACGTCGAGAACAGCGCCGTGCTCGCCGCGGAGGACGCGTACATCAACGCGGGCGCGACCGAGGACGTGAAGCCGCCGCGGCCGGGGCAGCTCACGCGCGTCGCCGGGTATCTGTCGTCGCCGGTGGTGCACTACGACGGGGAGGGCGCGTACTTTCTCGATCGGCTGCGCCCCGGTGTCTGGCGGCTGGAGGTCTACCCCGACGCGGTGCCGGTGCGCGATCCCTTCGAGCCGATGGCGCCGGAGAAGGTCGTCACCCGCGCGATCTTCCGCGCGCACCGGATGCGCATCGCGCTCCCGGACCTCGGCGAGAGCTTTACCGTTCGCGTTGTTGCTGCCCGCGGGGAGGACGGGAGCGCGGGAAGGCGCGGGGAGGACAGCTCGGAGGAGACCCGCGCCGACGCCGGCGTCGTGACGGTGCGTCCCGGCGTGTACATCCTCTCGCGAAGCGGCAGCGTCGATCCGCGAACGCTCCCGGCGACCCTCGGCGCGCTCCGGATCGACGAGTATCACGCGCCCCCGCGCGACACCGTCCCGCTCACCGTCGTCCCACTCGCTGCCTCGGAGTTCGATCGCGGCGCCGTGATCGACATCGGGGCGCGCGTAGTGGACACCATCGCCCCGGACTCGGTGGTGCTCTCGATCCGCCGGCTCGATCAGGGATGGTTCCGTCGGTTCCCGATGCACGCCGTGAGCGCGTACGAGTACCGTGCGTGGCTCCCGCCCGACACGATCGGCAGCGGCCCCTTCGAGTACGCGATCACCGTCGTGCGCGGCGACTCGGCGACGACGTTCCCCGGGCGAGTGCGCGAGCGCCCCGGCGACTGGAACTTCGACGCACGGGAGCTCTGGCGCGGCGCCGTCGTCTCGCCAAACGCGCCGCTGCGTCTCTTCACCGCGCGCGACGACGTGCGCTCGCTCTCCTTCTCGCGCATCGGCGACGGCTACCGCGAAGGCGTCTACCGCGTCGTGAGCTCCGCGGCGGACGGCGAGCCGGTGCTCCAGTTCGGGCTGCCGCGCATCGACGGTCGCGGACCGGCCGACTACACGGCGTCGCTGGTGATCGCCGACCGCATCGCCTCCCGCGGCGCGCCGGTGGACGGCGCGCGCAAGCTGCGCGTCAGGTTGCGCGGCCTGAATGGAAGCGATCGCGTCCAGCTCACCCTCGTCGAGCGCGACGGGACGAGCTGGGGCACGGAGCTGCGCGCGGACAGCGCATGGAGCGAGCGGTCGATCCCGATCGCCGAGCTTCGTCCGGTGCGCTCGGTGAAGCTGCCCGAGGGCTACCCCGGCGATTGGAACTACTGGCTCGACGCTCCGCCGGGGCGCGGCGGGGCGGGCGACGCGATCCGGCTGCACGAGGTCGAACGGCTGCAGCTCTCCGTGCGTCAGGACGGAGGGGCGCTGCCGCGGGTGGAGATCGAGTGGGTGGGCCTGGATTTCGGGGCTGCGCGCCCCCGCGACGTGGAGGGGAAGACTCCTCATTGACGCGTTTTGACGCGGGCGTTAGCCTCGTTCGCCTGTCTGAGAGAGTTGCAAGAATCGGCTTTTCCCCTGGAGGGACGATGCGGCGGCAATTGTTCGTCGGTTTGGTGCTCCCGCTGTTCGCGAGCAGTGCGGTGCTCGCGCAGACGGGAACGATCGCGGGAACCGTCACCTCCGCGGAGGGCGGACCGGTGGCGAGCGCGAACGTGGTGGTGATCGGCACGCGCAGCGGCACGCTGACGCGTGATGACGGACGCTACAGTCTGGCGATCGCGCCGGGTACGTACTCGCTCCGCGTGACGCGCATCGGCTTCGCCCCGGATACGGTGGGCGGGATCGTCGTCACAGCAGGCGCCACGACGACCGTTGATGTCCAGCTCAAGGTGGCCGCGCTGGTGCTCGGCGAGGTGGTGTCGATCGGGTACGGGACGCAACAGGTGAAGGACGTCACCGGCTCGATCTCGACCGCGACGACGAAGGACTTCAACACCGGACGCGTCGTCTCGCCGGAGGAGCTCATCCGCGGCAAGATCCCCGGCGTGCAGGTGGTGGATCAGAACGAGCCGGGACAGGGGATCGCGATCCGGATTCGCGGCGGGACTTCGGTCACGGCGAGCAACGATCCCCTCTACGTGATCGACGGCGTGCCGCTCGAGGTCGGAGGCGGCGCATCGGCGGGGCGCAACCCGCTGAACTTCCTCAATCCGAACGACATCGAGTCGGTCACGGTCCTCAAGGACGCCTCGTCGACGGCGATCTATGGATCGCGCTCGGCGAACGGCGTCGTGATGATCACGACGAAGAGCGGGCGCACGGGGCCGCAGCTCAGCTACACCGTCACCAGCTCGACCTCCAAGGTTACCGGCGGCCCGGACATGGTGAGCGCCGCGGAGTTCCGCGCCGCGGTCGACAAGTACGCGCCGTATCGCTCCTCGATGCTGGGCAACGCCAACACCGACTGGCTTGGCGCGATCGAGCAGGACGCGCACGGGATGGAGCACAACGTGGGCTTGGCCGGCCACCGGCAGGACATGAGCTACCGGCTCAGTCTCAATTATCTCGATCAGACCGGTGTTCTGCAGGGGACGGCGACGCAGCGGAGCGGGGTCGCGCTGAACTACAACGACCGGCTCTACAACAGCCTGAACCTCCGCGTCAACCTCAAGGGCTCGCGGACGAAGGATCTCTTCACCCCCGGTGGCGTGCTGGGGAACGCGATCGCCTACCCCTCGACGCAGCCGATCTTCACGAACACTGGCTCCTACAACGAGTTCCGCGGGACCGGCGGGGTGGCGATCACCGGCGTGCCGAACAACCCTGTCGCGATCCTCGCGCAGATTCAGGACGTGGGCACCACGCTGCGCAGCCTCGGCAACGTCGAGGGCGAATACGCGATCCCCTTCGTGACGGGGCTGACCGCGACCGTACGCGGCGGCTACGACGTCGTGCGCGCCGACCGCACCACCTTCACGCCGACGACCGTCTACTCCCAGCTGACGTCGAGCAACCCGGGGAACATCTACCGCAACATTCCCGAGCAGCAGAAGACGGTGCTCGATGCCTTCGCGCGCTACGAGCGGGAGATCGCGCAGCTCTCGAGCCGGGTGGACATCACCGGCGGCATCTCGACGGAGCGCTTCCGCGGCGACTACCCGTCGATGTACGTCGACAGCCTGAGCACGAACCTGCTCGGCCTGAACGGCATCGCGTCGTCGCGCCGGCAGCTCAGCTCCTTCTACAACGTGGACGAGGCGCGGTTGAACTCCGGCTTCGGGCGCGCCAACTGGAGCCTGCTCGACCGCTATCTCTTCACGGCGACGGTCCGGCGCGACGGCTCCTCGCGCTTCGCGTTAGGCAACCAGTACGCCACCTTCCCATCGGCGGCGTTCGCCTGGCGCATCAGCGACGAGTCGTTCATGAAGGGACGGACGCCGCTGTCCGACCTCAAGTTCCGCGTCGCCTGGGGAAAGAACGGCAACCAGTCGGTGGGCAACTACCTCGCCTACCTGCGCTACACCTTCGGCCAGTCGACTGCGCAGGCGCAGCTCGGAAACCAGTTCGTGCCGACCATCCGTCCCGAGCCGTCCGACCCGAACCTCCACTGGGAGACGTCGACGCAGACCAACGTCGGTTTCGACTACGGGCTGTGGGGCGACCGCCTCAAGGGGACGATCGACTACTACACGAAGCGGACGAGCGACCTGCTCTTCGACGTGCCGTCCCCGGCCGGCGCCGGCCTGTCGAACCATGTCCTGACGAACATCGGCAGCGTCCAGAACCGCGGCCTCGAGCTCGCGCTGAACGCGACGATCCACGACGGTGGGAAGAACGGGTTCAGCTGGTACACCAACACCAACGCCTCGACGAACCGCAACAAGCTGCTGACGACGGGACGTCCGGGCGTGACGCAGCTGCTCACCGGCGGGATCGCCGGCGGCGTCGGCACCAACATCCAGGTGCTGCAGGCGGGCTACCCGCTCCGCTCCTTCCTCGTCTTCCACCAGATTGGCGACACGGCCGGCGTGCCGATCTATCAGGATCTGAACAAGGACGGCGTCATCAACGGCCAGGACCTCCGGCCCTTCCACAACCCCGCGCCGAAGTGGATTCTCGGCCACACGTCGAACTTCACCTTCATGGGCTTCGACGCGAGCGCGACGCTGCGTGCCTATCTCGGCAACTACGTGTACAACAACGTCGCGTCGAACCTCGGCTACTACAACATCCTCACGCTGGCGAACGCGCCGACGAACCTCAATCGCTCGGTGCTGAAGACGGGATTCATCTACCCGCAGTACCAGTCCGACGTCTACGTCGAGGACGCGTCCTTCCTCCGGATGGACAACCTGACGCTGGGCTACACGCTCGGTGACCTGCCGCTCTTCGGAGGGCGCGTCCGCGAGATCAAGGGGACGCGCGTCTTCTTTACGATCCAGAACGTCTTCACGAAGACGAAGTACAGCGGGATCGATCCGACGGCGGGGCTGAACGGGATCGACAACAACATCTATCCTCGCTCGCGGACGTTCGTCGCGGGCCTGTCGCTCGGCTTCTGAGAAGGGAGAGATACATGCGCAGAACCATGAACCGGCTCGCGACCGCGGGCGTCCTCCTCGCCGCGATGGCGGCGTGCGGGGACCTCACGGTGCAGCCGAAGAGCCAGATCACGGCGGCGAACGTCTTCACCGACCCGTCGTCGTACAAGTCCTTCCTCGCGAAGCTGTACGGTGGCCTCGTGCTCACCGGGCAAAGTGGCCCCGCCGGCAATGGCGACGTCGCCGGCATCGACGAGGGATTCTCGCAGTACGTCCGCGGCTACTGGCAGCTTCAGGAGCTGCCGACCGACGAGGCGATCATCGGCTGGGGCGACGTCGGTCTTCCCGAGCTGAACACGATGACCTGGTCGGCGTCGAATCCCTTCGTCAACGCGATGTACTCGCGCATCTACTACCAGGTCGCGCTCGTCAACCAGTTTCTCCGCGAGACGACCCCGGCGAAGCTGAGCGAGCGCGGCGCGAGCGCGCAGCTCCAGACGGAGGTCGCGGGCTACCGGAACGAAGCGCGCTTCCTCCGGGCGCTCAGCTACTGGCACGCGGTGGATCTCTTCGGCGACGTCCCGCTGGTCGACGAGAACCTGTCGGTCTCCGCGCTCCCGCAGCAGAAGCCGCGCGCCGAGGTATTCGCCTTCGTCGAGTCGGAGCTGAAGGCGATCCGTCCGCTCCTCCCGGCGAAGAGCACCGGCGACTACTACGGCCGCGCGAGCCAGGCGGCGGTGGACATGCTGCTCGCGAAGCTCTACCTCAACGCGCAGGTCTACACCGGAACGGCGCGGTGGGCAGACGCGCGCGCGGCGGCGGAGGCGGTGATCGCCTCGGGCGCTGCGCTCGACCCGGTCTACCAGCACCTCTTCGACGCGGACAACAACACCTCGCCGGAGATGATATTCACCGTCCCGCAGGACGGTCAGCGCACGCAGACGTGGGGGGGGATGACGTATCTCGTCCACGCCGGCATCGGCGGCAGCATGAATCCGGCGGCATTCGGCGTGAACGGCGGGTGGTGGGGACTGCGCACGCGGCCGAACCTCCCCGACCGCTACGCGGCAGAGCCCGCGGGCGACAAGCGGGCGGCGATCGTCTACGTCCCCGGCCAGTCGAAGTCCATCGCCAGCATCGGCGACTTCGGCCAGGGCTACGGCTACCCGAAGTATCGGAACGTCTATCAGAACGGATCGCGCGGCTCGAACCTCGACTTTCCCGATACCGACTTCCCGATGTGGCGTCTCGCCGACGCCTATCTCATCTACGCCGAGGCGGTCGTGCGCGGCGGTGGCGGCTCGATGGCAACCGCGCTCGGCTACGTGAACGCGCTGCGCGAGCGCGCCTATGGCAGCACCGCCGGCGACGTCACCGCCGCCGATCTCACGCTTCCCTTCATCCTCGACGAGCGCTCGCGCGAGCTTGCGTGGGAGGGACACCGTCGCCAGGATCTCATCCGCTTCGGGCAGTTCTCGGACGCGGGAATCTGGGAGTGGAAGGGCAACGTGCAGGCAGGCAAGACGATGCCGAAGTATCTGGATCTGTATCCGATTCCGAGCAACGAGCTGGCCGCGAATCCAACGATCAAGCAGAACCCGGGCTACTGATCTTCGACGCTGGGCCGCGGCTCCGCCGGTTGTTCGGCGGAGCCGCGCGCCGGTTCCGCACACGCAGAACCAGACGACACGATGTCACGAACGACCATCCGCCTCGCCGCACTCCTCTTCGCCGGCGCGCTGGCCGCGTGCGGCGGCAAGCAGGCCACCGCGCCGATCGGCAAGCCGTACGTCCCTCCGACGCGACCCACGCTCGATCCGACGTACCGCGCGAGCGGGCACGCCGCCGCGGGCGACGTCTTCGTCCATCTCTTCGAGTGGCGCTGGACGGACATCGCCAGCGAGTGCGAGAGCGTGCTCGGGCCCGCGGGCTTCCGCGCGGTGCAGGTCTCGCCCCCGCAGGAGCACAGCATCACGCCGAGCCACGATTGGAGCGAGCGCTACCAGCCGGTGAGCTACAGCATCGCGAAGAGCCGTTCGGGGACGGGCGTCGAGTTCGCCGACATGGTCGCGCGCTGCAAGGCGGCCGGCGTCGACATCTACGTCGACGCCGTGATCAACCACATGACCAACTTCCCGAGCCCGGGGACGGGGAGCAACGGCACCGCGTACACGAAGTACGACTACCCCGGGCTGTACACGGCGGCGGATTTCCATCTCCCCGCGTGCACGGTGAACAACTACGCGAACGCGGCGGAGGTGCAGGACTGCGAGCTGTTCAGCCTTCCCGACCTGAACACCGGGCTGGAGTCGGTGCGCCGGAAGATCGCGGCCTATCTCGTCATGCTCGCCCGGCTCGGCGTCGCCGGGTTCCGGATCGACGCGGCGAAGCACATCCAGCAGGTGGAGCTCGACCGCATCATCACTATCGTCGACTCGACGATGGTGGCGGAGGGGAAGCCGCGTCCCTACTGGTTCCTCGAGGTCTCCGCGGGCTTCGGCGAGGCGCTCTCGCCGCGCGACTACTACGGCGAGGCGTACGCGTCGGGCGGTACGTCCGATATCACGGAGTTCATCTTCGTCGGTGTCGGCGACAAGTTCCGCCAGGTCGGTGGGCAGCACATCTCGCAGCTCAACCCGAACGGGAGCGCGGGGAACCAGTTCTCACCCGCCGCCTGGGGGATGATGCCGTCGGACAAGGCGGTGGTCTTCCTGCAGAACCACGATACGCAGCACAACGGCGGGATCAGCTACCGCGACGGCCAGACCTTCCGCCTCGCGAACGTGTGGATGCTCGCCCAGCCCTACGGCTACCCGTCCATCCTCTCGAGCTACGCCTTCTCCTACCCGACGCAGAACTCGATGGGACCCCCGTCCGATCCGGATGGATGGACCTTGCCCGTCACGTGTGCGTCGAGCCTCGAGAGCGCGACGGTGGGGCAGTGGGTATGCGAGCACCGCGACCCGTACATCCGCAACATGGTCGCCTTCCGGAAGTACGTCGCAGGCACGGACGTGAACCACTGGTGGGATGACGGCAACAACGCGATCGCCTTCTCGCGCGGCGACCGGGGATTCGTCGCGATCAACCGGGAGAGCTCGGCGGTGACCGCGACCATCGCGACCGGTCTCCCCGCGGGGAGCTACTGCGACCTGCTCACCGGGGGAAAGAGCGGGGCGAGCTGCGTGGGAACGACGGTCGTGATCGACGCGAGCGGAGCGATCGCCCTGACGTTAGGCGCGAACTCGGCAGTCGCCATCGACGGGGCGGTGAGGCTGTAGCCTTCCGGCGTCGACTGGAAGCGCTGGCTCGCCGTTGTTGGCATCGGATCGCTCCGCGCGCGTTTCGGGACTCCTCGCGACAGGCCCGATTGCTCTCGCAACCGCAGTTGAACACGAAGGGCGCGAAGGGTCACGAAGGGTGCTTCAGCAACAGCTTGGTGTCACTTCGTGGCCTTCGTGTTTCAATGACAAGAGCAACAGCCCGCCTCGTTGCGCTGAGGCGCTCCGCCCGCCGCACGGAGCGATCCGATGCCACCCCGCCGAGCCAACGGAAGCGCGCTATTGGCGCAGCTCGAAGAGATACCCGCTCTTTCCCGCGATCACCGCGAGCGGAATCCAGCCGGAGACCGCGCCGTCGCTCGCCACGCGAATCGTCGCACCGCTGCCCCCGCCGAGCAGGGAGGCCGCGCGCCAGCGGCCGGCCGGCAATGCCCCGGCCGGCGCGGCGAGGGTGAGGCCGCGCACCGGGCGCGCGCCGAGGTTCGCGAC
>JABFXC010000211.1 GCA_013361935.1 Gemmatimonadaceae bacterium | reverse complement strand
GCTGGCCCCGGGCAGCGTCTGGGCGACCAAGCGCTGGCCCGACTACCCCGCCCTCGCCCGCGCCGTCGCATCGCGCGCGCGTGTCGTCGTCGTCGGCGCCCGCGACGACGCCGCGCTCGCCGCCGAGATCGCGGCGGAGGTCGGCGACGGCTCCGTGATCGACGCGACGGGCGCGCTCTCCCTGCTCGGCTCCGCGGAGCTGATCGGGCGCTGCCGGGCGATCGTCAGCAACGATTCGGCGCCGCTGCATCTGGCGTCGGCGATGAACACGCCGACCGTGGCGATCTTCGGGCCGACGGTGCCGAGCTTCGGCTTCGGCCCGCTGGCAGAGCGCGCGGCGATCGTCGAGGACGACCTGCTCGCCTGCCGCCCCTGCGACCGGCACGGCCCGCGCCGCTGCCCGCTGGGACACTGGCGTTGCATGCGGGGGATGCTCCCGGCGCGCGTAGCCGATATCGTTATGGGATACCTCACCACCTGAGCGCGACATGGCCCACCACAAGGACCAGCGGTTCATCATCGGCGTCGACCTCGGCGGCACGAACATCGTCGTCGGCGCGATGCCCGAGGATGGCAGCACACGCTACGCGCTGCGCTCGCAGCCGACGATGGCCGAGCTGGGCGCGGAGGCCGTCGTCGCGCGCATCGTCCAGATGGTGCAGGACGTGATGACGGTGACGATGGCCGAGACGGGCGCGAAGCGCGAGGCCTTCGTCGGCGTGGGGGTGGGGGCGCCTGGTCCCATCGATCGCGAGAACGGCGTCGTGACGATCGCGCCCAATCTCGGCTGGAAGGATTTTCCCCTGCGCGACCGTATCGCGGCGGGCGTCGGCCTCCCGACGACGCTCGACAACGACGCGAACTGCGCGACGCTTGGCGAGGCATGGATCGGCGCGGGGCGCGGCGGGCGCGCCGTCGTCGGAATGACGATCGGCACCGGGATCGGCGGCGGGCTCGTCGTCGACGGGCACATCTGGCACGGTGCGTCCGACGTCGCCGGCGAGATCGGCCACACGACCATCGACATGCACGGCCGCCGCTGCAAGTGCGGAAACTACGGATGCCTCGAGGCGTACGCGTCGGGCACCAACATCGCCGAGCGCGCGCGCGAGCGCCTGGCGACGGACGGCGAGTCCGCGCTGCGCCGCATGGTCGGCGGGAAGCTCGAGCAGATCACGGCGCAGACCGTGTACGAGGCCGCGCGGGCGGGCGATGAGATCGCGCTCGACGTCGTGAAGGAGACGGCGGCGTTCCTCGGCGCGGGGATCGCGAACCTTCTCAACACCTTCAATCCCGACGTCGTCGTCATCGCCGGCGGCGTGACGCAGGCGGGCGACGCGCTCTTCGAGCCGCTGCGCGCCGAAGCGCGGCGTCGTGCGTTCAAGCCCGCCTTCGATGCCTGCCGCATCGTCCCCGGAGAGCTCGGCGGGGCCGCCGGTGTCGTCGGCGCCGTCGCGACCTTCGCGCAGCAGCATCTCGCGAAAGCGTGAGGCGCAGGCGGGTCGGCGTCATCGGCACGTTCGTCTGGGACGTCATTCACGGGCGTGATCTGCGAAGCGTGCCCGTGGAGGAGTGGGGCGGCGTCACCTACGCGCTGAGCGCGCTCGACGCGGCGCTTCCCGAGGACTGGGAGATCGTCCCCGTGATGAAGGTGGGGAGCGATCTCGCGCAGCGGGCGCGCGAGTTTCTCGGCACGCTGCGGCGCATCGCGCCCGATGCCGCGCTCTACGAGGTTCCGTTCAAGAACAACCGCGTGGAGCTGCACTACTACAGCGACGAGCGGCGGAGCGAGTATCTCAGCGGCGGCGTCCCGCCGTGGAGCTGGTCGGCGCTGCGGCCCCTGCTCGACGGGCTCGATGCGCTCTACGTGAATCTGATCAGCGGCTTCGAGCTCGACCTCGACATCGCCCGCCTCATCCGGCAGAACTTTCGCGGCCCGTTGTACTGCGATCTCCACTCGATCACGCTGGCGATCCGCGACGACGGGCTGCGCGAGCTGCGTCCCCTCACAAATGTTGCCGAGTGGTGCCGCTGCTTCGACCTGATCCAGGTGAACGAGGACGAGCTGTCGATGATGGCGCCCGATCCCTTCGCCCTCGCCGCGACCGCGCTCGGGGTCGGCGTCCGTTGCCTCTGCGTCACGCTCGGGCCGCGCGGCGTGGTCTACTTCGCGGACTCTGGTTTCGACCGGCTGAGCGATCTCGCGGCGCGGCATGAACTTGGCGCGGCGGCGGGCGCGATCCGGACGGAGCGGGTGCCGGCGGCGCCGACGCGCGAGCAAAAAGGAGACCCGACGGGATGTGGAGATGTCTGGGGCGCAACCTATTTCTCCAGACTGCTCGCCGGTGATATGTTAGCGGTCGCCATCGCCGCGGCGCAGAAGGCCGCCGCGCGCAACTACGAGCACCGCGGGGCCACCGGCCTCGCCATGTATCTGCGAGGAGAGCTCTCCGCTACGTGACCACCGTCATCAACGTCCCCCCGTCTCTCGACGACGTCACGTTCGAGCAGGTGCTCGACCAGCTCGCGCCACTTCCCGCCGACGAGAAGATCCTCGTCGACGCGCGGCACGCGCGCTGGGCCTCGCCCTTCGGCCTCACGGCCCTCCTCACGCTCGCCCAGACGCGCGCCGAACGCCCCGCGTTCGCGCCGCCGGAAGCGGAAGAGACGGTCTCCTACTGGAACCGGACGGGCTTCTTCCGCTACGCGGCGGAGCTCTTCGACATCGTCGGCAGCTCGCCGCGGCAGAAGCCGGCGGGCGAGTCCGACGTGCTGCTCGAGATCACGCCGATCGCGAAGAGCGACGACGTGCACGAAGTCGTGGGCCGCATCCAGCAGAAAGCGCAGCACATCCTCACGCGCGAGCTCAACCTCGACGCCAAGGCGACGATGGGCTTCGCGATGACGCTCTCCGAGGCGTGCCAGAACATCGTCGAGCACGCGGGGCGCGGCGGCTGGGTCGCGGTGCAGACGTACAAGTGGACCAAGCGCCTCGGCCGTCGCGTCGTCGTGATCGCCGTGTGCGACGCCGGCGTCGGCTTCCGCCAGTCACTGGAGAGCGCGCCGGGCCGCACGCGCAGCGATCGCTGGGACGACGCGATGGCCCTCGAGGAGGCGGTGGTGCGCGGGGTGAGCCGCTTCCGCGATCCGGGGCGCGGCCAGGGACTCGCCGGCGTTCGACGCTACGTCGGCCGCTGGGACGGCAAGCTCTCGGTGCGCAGCGGGAACGCGCGCATCGCGATCGTGCCGAGCTGGGACGACGACGTCGCGCTGCGCGAGGGGCTCGCGCCCTTTGCCGGCGCGCAGATGCAGATCACGATTCCCGAGCGGACGGCCGGGCGATGATCAATCACATCGACTTGAGCACCGTCCTCCGCCGCACGGTGTGCGACCTGTACTCCAATCTCGTGACACGCCCGACGGGCGCCGCCGTTCGCACCGCCATCGAGACTCAGCTCGCCGAGCTCGGGGGCCGCACCGTCACGGTGATCGACTTCAGCAATGTCGGGCTGCTCGACTATTCGTGCGCCGACGAGGTGGTCGCGAAGCTCCTCCTTCCCTACTGCGACGACTGTCCGCCGCGGGACGCGTACTTTCTCTTCCGCGGGATGAGCGAGACGCATCTCGACGCGCTGGAGCACGTGCTCGAGCGGCACCGGCTCGCCCTCGTGCTCCAGCAGGAGGACGGGGCGCCGACGATCATCGGCGCCGTGTCCGAAGCCGAGCGGCGTGCGTGGGAGGCGACCCTCGGCATCGGCGGCGGGTCGGTCGGTGAGATCGGCGGCGCCGCGGGACTCGCGACGGAGGAGACCGAGATGGTGCTCGAGGGGCTCGCGCGCCGGCGGCTGATGATGCGCATCGAGGACCAGTGGGTCGCGGTGGGCTCGCCGTCATGACCGGTCCGCGGCCGAAGGACGATCTCCGCAACCGGCCGCTGCGCGTCGTCGGCTTCGTCGCGACGCGCCCAGCGGACGCGGAGCGCGGCCCGATGGTCCGCATGAATCCCGAGGACGCGCGCACGCGCCTGCTCGTCGCGGGCGAGCTGGCCTGGGTGTACGGCCCGCGCCGGCACGAGCTCGCCGAGGTGCGGCTGGACGAGACGCTCGTCCGCGGCGACGTCTCGCTGCGCGACATCGTCGGCGTCGCCCCGTCGGAGCTCGTGCGCGTGATCAAGCCCGATCTCGACGATCGCGGCGCCGGCGGACGCGCGCGCTTCGTCTGAACATGGCGCGCCGACGGAAGCCACAGGGTCTCTCGACCACCGCCGTGCACGGCGGGAGCGAGCGCGGCGCCGACGGGTCGCCCGTCGTCGCCCCGCTGGTGCAGTCGGTCAACTTCATGCAGCCCGTGGGCGCCGCGGAGGGGCTCAAGTATCCGCGCTACGGCAACGTGCCTAACGCGGAGACGGTCCAGCGGCGGATCGCCCTGCTCGAGGGCGCGGAGGCGGGCCTGCTCCTCGGCAGCGGGATGGGCGCGACGGCGTGCGCGCTCCTCGCCCTGCTCCGCCCGGGCGATCATCTCCTCTGCAGCCAGGCGATCTACGGGGGGACGCATCGCCTCGTGACGCAGGAGCTGGCGACGCTCGGCATCGAGCATACGCTGGTCGATCCGCACGAGACGCGCGCCTGGCGGCGCCGCGTCCGCAAGGAGACGCGCGCGATCTTCCTCGAGTCGCCCGTCAACCCGACGTGCCGGGTGATCGATCTCGCGCCGGTGAGCCAGATCGCCAAGGACCAGGGGCTCGCGCTCGTCGTCGACTCCACCTTCGCCAGCCCGATCAACTTCCGACCGCTCCAGCATGGCGCGGACGTCGTCATCCATTCGGCGACCAAGTACCTCAACGGGCACCACGACGTCCTCGGCGGCGCCGTCGTCGGCACCGCGCCGTACGTGGAGGAAGTGCGCCAGAAGATGATCGTCTGGGGCCAGGCGCCCGATCCCTTCGCCTGCTGGCTCCTCGACCGCGGGCTGAAGACGCTCGACGTTCGCGTCCAGCGGCACAACGAGAACGCGATGCGCGTCGCGCAGTGGTGCGAGCAGCGGAAGGAGATCCGCCGCGTGCACTTCCCCGGCCTCGCATCGCATCCGGATCACGAGGTCGCGCGCCGGCAGATGACGGGCTTCGGCGGGATGCTCGCCATCGAGCTGGCCGGCGGCGCCCGCGCCGCGGAGAAGATGCTCCGCAAGCTGCAGATCTTCCGTCACGCGCCGAGCCTCGGCGGCGTCGACTCGCTCGTCTCCGAGCCGCGCCACACCTCGCATGCGCACCTCTCCGCCGCGGAGCGCGCGAAGGTCGGCATCCCCGACGGCTTCCTCCGCCTGAGCATCGGCATCGAGGACGCCGAGGATCTCGTCGCCGACCTGGAGCAGGCGCTCGCGTGACCGAGAACGGCGGACTGCTCGAGCCGGAGCGACGCCGGCGCGAGCGTCGCCTGAACGCGCGCGTCGCCGACCTGACCATCCCCGAGATGCGGCGTCTGCTCGTCACGACGCTGCTCTCGACGATCGTCGTGCTGCTCTTTCTCTACATGGTGCGGAGCGTGATCGTCGCCGGAGTGCTGGGCGTGATCATCGGCGCGTACCTCCGGCCGGTGCACGAGCGGCTGCGGCGCGTCGCCGGACGGCCCTCGCTCGCGGCGATGCTGACCATCGCCGTCGTGATCGTCCCGGTGCTCGCGGCGCTCGTCTACAGCTACGTCGAGATCAGCCGGGTCGCCGAGTACGTCAGCGCGCACCAGACCGCGATCGCCGCGCAGCTCGAGCTCTCCGTGCGGAAGCTTCCCTTCATGCAGGACGCGGACGTCGGCGAGTCGATCCGCCGCTGGGTCATCGCGACTTCCGACTACGGCGCGAAGCTCCCCGGCGTGCTCCGGCGCACGATCGTCAGCTTCTCGATCGGCGCGACGATCTTCTTCTTCACGAGCTTCTACGTCCTCATCGAGGGCCCGGAGCTCGCGCGCTGGCTGCGCGGCAAGGTGCCGCCGCGCTACGCGGAGCTGCGCACCGCACTCGAGCGCGCCGTGTCCGGAGTGCTCTACGGCGCCATCTACTCGACGCTGGTCACGCAGACGCTCAAGTCGGTGATCGTCCTCGTGATGAATCTCGTCTTCGGGGTGCCGCTCGCGGCTGTGCTCGCTGTCGCCTCGTTCATCATCGGGTTCTTCCCGATCGTCGGCTCGTGGAGCGTGTACGTCCCCGTCGCGCTCTGGCTGCTCGTGTTCCGTGGCGAGACGGCGGCTGCGATCGTCATGGTGGCAGTGGGGTTCCTCGTGAACACCCTGTTCATCTCGATGTATCTCAGACCGAAGCTCGCGGCCGAACGGTCGCGGGTGCTGAACTTCTACTGGATGCTCGTCGCCCTGGTGACGGGAGTCTACACCTTCGGGCTGGCCGGCATCCTCATCGGCCCGATCCTCATCGGCATGCTCAAGGCGATCATCGACACCGTCTCGGCGAAGTCCGGCTGGCGGGTGCTCGACGAGAGCGAGGGCGAGACGATGGAGGGAGCGAGCGCATGATCCGTTTCACCGACGTCACCAAGGAATACCCGCGCACCGGAGTCGCCCTCACCGACGTGAGCTTTCACGTCGCCAAGGGCGAGTTCGTGTTTCTCACCGGTCCGAGCGGCAGCGGCAAGAGCACGATTCTCAAGCTGATCTACATGGAGGAGCTGCCCACGGTGGGCGAGGTCCGCGTCAGCGGGTTGAGCACCGTGGACGTGAAGCGTGCCGAGATCGCGAAGCTGCGCCGCAAGCTGGGGATCGTCTTCCAGGACTTCCGCCTTCTCGAGGATCGCAGCGCCGAGGCGAACATCGCCTTCGCGCTCGAGGTGACCGGCGCCCCGCGGTCGCAGATTCCCTCCCGGGTGAGCCGCCTGCTGACGCAGGTGGGGCTCGCCTCGAAGGCGAGCTCCTTTCCGCGCGAGCTCTCCGGCGGCGAGCAGCAGCGCGTCGCGATCGCGCGCGCGCTCGTCAACGAGCCCTACGTCCTCATCGCCGACGAGCCGACGGGAAACCTCGACGACCGCGCGACGCGCGGGATCTTCCAGCTGCTCCGCGAGATCAACGCATCGGGCACCGCCGTGGTGATGGCGACGCACAACCTGGAGCTGATCCGCCGCTCCGACTACCGGACGATCGAGATCAACCGCGGCCAGATCGTCTTCGACTCCGGCGAGGCGAAGCCGGTGCAGCCCGAGGAGCTGGTCTGATGCGGTCCCTTCGCGAGGCGCTGCTCGCCTTCCGCCGCGCTCCCCTGCTCAGCGTCCTCGGGATCATCACGATCGCCTTCTCGCTCTTCGCCGTGGGGCTCTTCGGGCTCGTCGCGGTGAACATCAAGGAGACGATCGCCAGCGTCGAGGAGCGCGTGGAGATCCGCGCCTTCATCGCCGAGGGGACGCCGGCGGACGCGGTGGCCGCGGCGATCGGCGACGTCGGGAGCTTTCCGGAAGTCGCGCGCGTCGACTACGTCTCGCAGGAGGACGCGCTCAAGCGGGCCCGCCGCGAGCTCGGCGAGTTCCGCGACGTGTTCGACGCGGGCTTCCTCCCCGCCTCGATCGAGGTCCGGCTCAAGCCCGGCTTCCGCTCGCCTGACCGGGTGCGCTCGGTGGCCGCGCGCATCGCGACCTACCAGTTCGTCGACGACGTCCGCTATGGGCAGGAGTGGGTCGAGAAGCTCGCGCGCATCCGGAACATCGCCGGCATCGCCGGCATCGCGTTAGGCCTGGCGTTCGCCACCGTCGCGGTGATGATCATCGGCACCACCATTCGGATGGCGGTGCTCGCGCGCAGCCGCGAGATCGCGATCATGCGCCTGGTCGGCGCGACGGACGGCTTCATCCGCCGTCCCTTCCTCATCGAAGGGTTCGTGAAGGGCATCCTCGGCGGGGGTGCCGCGCTGCTCCTCACCTGGCTCGCCAGCCTGCTCATCAATCGCTACATCGTGAGCACGTCGTTCTTTCCGATGCAGCTGGCGGTGATCGGAGTGCTCGGCGGCGCGATCATCGGCCTGCTCGGCAGCGGCGTCTCCGTCGGGCGGCATCTGCGCCGCGTATGACGACGCGCGCGGGCGCGTCGCTCCGCGGGGCCGCGCTTCTCCTGATCCTCGTCTCGCCCTTCGCCGGTCGCACTGTCGCGGCGCAGCAGGCGCCGTCGGCGGCGAGCGCCGCGGCGAAGGTGCGCGCCCAGCGGGACGAGCTCGAGCGGATCCGCCGCGAGCGCTCGGAGCTCGAGGCGAAGATGGGGGAGCTGCAGGGCACAGTCCACGATCTGTCGGAAGAGGTCACGAACCTCGACAGTCAGGCGGCGGCCACGGCACGCGCCGTGAGCTCGCTCGACGCCCAGCTCTCGGCGATCGGTGAGGAGGTCACCGGCGCGACGGGTGAGCTGGTCCGCGCCGAGGACGAGCTCGCGATCAAGCGCGCGGTCCTCCATCGCCGCCTGGCCGACATCTACAAGCGCGGCCCGCTGTACTCCTACGAGGCGTTGCTCTCCGCGCAGACTTTCGCCGAGCTCGTCGCCCGCTACAAGTACCTGCACCTCCTCGCGCTGCGCGACCGCGCGCTGGTGAAGCGTGTCGAGGAGCTGCGCAACCAGACCGAGAGCCAGCGCGCACTGCTCGTGCGGCTGCGCAACGACGTCGAGCTCAGTCGCAGCGAGCGTGCGCGCGAGGAGCAGCGGCTGCGCGATCTCGAGCAGCAGCGCTCGCGCAGCCTCGCGCAGGCGAAGCGCAGCGCGCGGCAGACCGAGGCGCGGCTCAGGCAGATCGACCGTGACGAGACGCGGATCACGGGCGTGATCGCCTCGCTCGAGGCGGCGCGCAAGAAGGCGGAGGACGCCGCACGCACCCGCGGCACCCCGCGTCCGGCCGCGCCGACCACCCGTCCGGCGGCGAACATCGACTGGCCGGTGGAGGGGGAGCTGCTCTACCGGTTCGGCCGCGTCGTCAACCCGAACAACACGACCACGCGCTGGAACGGCATCGGCATCAGTGCCCCCGCCGGCGCGGCGGTGAAGGCGATCGCGGCGGGCCAGGTGATGGTCGCCGAGACCTTCGGAACGTACGGGCTGACGGTGATCGTTCAGCAGGGAGGCGGCGATTACGCGGTGTACGGATCGCTCGCCTCGATCTCGGTGAAGAAGGGACAGATCGTGAGTCGCGGCGAGACGATCGGCACCGTCGGCAGCTCCGACCCCGAGCTCCCCGCGCACTTACATTTCGAGTTTCGCCCCGAGGGGCGAGCGGTCGATCCGCTCGACTACCTCAAGGCGCGGCCATGAGCACGGACCATGTCGCGAAAAGGTGCGCGGTCTGCGGGCGGTTCCGCTCGTACGAAACGGAAGACCTCTTCTGCGTCCTCTGCGGGAGCGACGCGCTCGAAAGCGAGTGCGCCTGCGGCCGCGCCTTCGACTTCTCCCTCGAAGAGCCGGAAGACGCGGACCTCTACTGCCCGCGCTGCGGCCGGTCGCTCCGCGGCCGGAGCGACGAGTTCACCGGCTGACGCGGCGCAACCCCTCCCGCCGACGCCGGATGACCTCCTCGGTGCGCACGTCTCGAGCGCGGGAGGCACGCACGAGGCACCCGGGCGCGCCCGGGCGATCGCCGCGTCGGCGATGCAGATCTTCATCAAGATGGCCAACCGCTGGGCGGAGCGCGAATGCCTGGACGAGGAGTGCCAGCGCTTCCGCGACGCGTTAGGCGGGACGACCGTGCGTGCGACGATCGCGCACGACAGCTACCTGATCAACCTGGCCTCGCCCGACGAGGTGCTCCGCGCCCGGTCGATCGAGTCCTTCATCGCCGAGCTCCGCCGCTGCGAGGCCCTCGGGCTCCACTATCTCGTGTCGCACCCGGGGAACTTCATGGACGACCGCGACGCGGGGATCGCGCGAAACGCGGATGCGATCAGCGAGTCGCTGCTCCGGGTGCCGGGCGACGTCGTGCTCTGCATGGAGACCACCGTCGGCGCGGGGACGTCGATCGGCGGCACGTTCGAGGAGCTCGCGGCGCTGATCGCCCGGGTGGACCCGCGCGTGCGCGCCCGCGTCGGCGTCTGCGTCGACACCTGTCACGTCTACTCGGCAGGCTACGACCTCGTCGGCGACTACGAGGGCGTCTGGGCGCGCTTCGAGGACGTGCTCGGGCGCGAGCTGCTGAAGGTGATGCACCTCAACGATTCGAAGACGCCCTTCGCGTCGCACCGCGACCGGCACGAGCTGATCGCGGAGGGCTCGCTCGGCGCGATTCCCTTCCAGCGCATCCTGAACGACGAACGGCTCGCCACCATTCCGAAGGTGATCGAGACACCGAAGCTCGGCGACGCGGAGACGTCCGAGCGCCGCATGCTGGAGCGGCTCCGCGGCTATCTCGCGGCGGGGGCCGACCGGCGCGCGTCGCCGGCCGGGCCCGACCGCACGACCTCAACCGCCCCTCATGCCTAACGCGAGACCCTTCCTCGCCGCGTTCGCCGCCGTGCTGCTCGCCGCCCCGCTGGCGGCGCCGCGGCCGGACTCCGTCGCGCATCGCGACTCCCTGCGCGCCGACTCCCTGCGCGCCGACTCGGTCCGCCGGGCGGAGCTCGAGCGCATCCGCGGCGAACGACGGCCGGCGGCCGGCGCCGTGGCCGCCGCACCTGCGGCGCAGGTGCGCCCCGGCTCGGCGAACGGCGGATCGCTCATCCTCGCCATCGCCGGCGAGGCGTTCGCCGATCTCTCGCCGAAGGCGGCCGCCCGCGTGCCCGGGTCACGCCTGCGAATCGGCGACATGCGGCTGGCGCTCGCCGCCGATCCGACGCGCCGCCTCCACGCGGATCTCTCGTTGACCTTCCGCACGGACAGTACGCCGACCATCAGCACCGCCGCGATCACGGCATCGCTGTTCGACGGCGGGCTGACGCTCCGTGCCGGCAAGCAGCCGGTCCCCTTCGGCGTCGCGGCGCCCCTGCAGCACATGGAGCTGTGGTTCCCCTTGCATCCGCTGCCGGTTCGCGCGTTCCTCGGCGAGCGCGGTGTCCGCGCGACCGGGCTCCTCGCCGCGGCCTCGCGCCGCATCGCCGGAATTCCCATCGCGCTGAGGGTGGGCGTCTTCGACCATTTTGGAACCCAGATCGACTCCCTCCGCACCCCCGAGCCCGCGGACCAGAATGTCACCGGGCTGGCCGGCTTCGCGCGGCTGGCGGGCGAATGGGCCTGGCGCGGGGCGCATCTCACCGTCGGCGGGTCGGCGATCTCCGGCAAGCGCGAGCAGCCGATCGGCTGCGTCTATCAGACCACCGTCGGCCCCGTGCTCTGCCCGAACGGGGTCAACGGCGCGAACACGCGGATGTCCGTCTTCGGCGCCGATGGTCAGCTGATCGTCGGACGGGCGGTGCTCGAGGGCGAGTGGATGCGGAACGTCGTGGGCGCGACGGATCTCCCCGCGTTCGACAATCCGGGGTTCACGCCCTATTACTCCGGCATGTACGGAACCTACGATGGTGCCTATGCGCAGCTGCGCGTCAACGGACCGGGGATCGCGCGCTTCGGGGCGCGCGCCGAGACGGCGCAGAATCCCGCGGTCGCGGGACTGAACGATCGCTTCGCGGGCGCCTTCGTCGGGATCGAGCCGATGCCGGGCGGACGCATCGTCCTCAGCTACCTGCGACGGCTGCCGTCGAGCGCCGCGAAGGCACACCTGCCCGCGGACGAGCAGGCCGCGCTCGACCAGCTGGTCCTGCGCGGGACGTTCTCGCTCGCCTGGCTCCTGCAGCGAGGGAGCGAGTGAGCAAGCGGCTGGTGACGGAGCGTGAGGTCCGCCGCGCGGCCCGCGAGGGGAAGAACGCTCTCGACGTGAGCGAGGCGGTGGTGACGCCCGGGGCGCGCGACGTCGCCGGAGCGTTAGGCGTGGAGCTGAAGCGGGGTGCGGGGGGACGGGGGGCCCCCCCCGAAAAGCAATCTACCCCCTCCCCCGCCGCTCCCTCGGACCGATCCCCCGCGTCCCCCGGCACTTCCACGCCACTCTCCGCCATCGCCCTCGGCGCCGACCACGGGGGCGTCGCGATGAAGAACGCCATCGCCGAGCACCTCCGCGCCGCCGGCTACCCCGTCACCGATCTCGGCACCAACTCCTCCGACGCCGTCGACTATCCCGACTTCGCCGTCGCCGTCGCCCGCGCCGTCGCCGGGAAGAAGGCCGCCGTCGGCATCATGGTCGACGGTGCCGGTATCGGCTCGTGCATGGCCGGCAACAAGGTGCCCGGAGTCCGCGCCGCGATGTGCCACGACGTCACCACCGCCGCGAACGCGCGCGAGCACAACGGCGCGAACATGCTCACGCTCGGCGGCGGTCTGCTCGGCATGAGACTCGCACTCGCGATCGTCGACACCTTCCTCGCGACCCCCTTTGGCGGCGGTCGCCATGCGAAGCGGGTCGAGAAGATTGACGCGCTCGACAGGCGCGGCTAACCTTAGTCAATACAGTTACTTGCGAAGCCGCGCTCGCCGGGATGAGCGCGGCCGACGCGTCGAGCCGGCGCCGTGAGCCGAGCGTCCCTCAGTATTTTTCGGGACTGCAGCCAACGGATCCGGCGTCGCATTTTATAGAGATGAAACGCGAAGAAGCCCTCGACTACCACGCGCGCGGACGACCGGGGAAGATCGCCGTCGTCCCGACCAAGCCGCTGACCAATCAGCGCGACCTCTCCCTCGCCTATTCACCCGGCGTCGCGGAGCCCTGCCTCGAGATCAAGGCCAACCCCGACGACGTCTACAAGTACACGGCAAAGGGCAACCTCGTCGCCGTCGTCACCAACGGCACCGCGGTGCTCGGCCTCGGCAACATCGGCGCGGCGGCCGGGAAGCCGGTGATGGAGGGCAAGGGCAATCTCTTCAAGCAGTTCGCCGATCTCGACGTCTTCGATCTCGAGGTCGGCTCCGAGGACCCGAACGACGTCATCAGGTTCTGCCAGCTCCTCGAGCCGACCGTCGGCGGGATCAACCTCGAGGACATCAAGTCTCCCGACTGCTTCTACATCGAGGAGACGCTGCGGAAGACGATGAAGATCCCCGTCTTCCACGACGACCAGCACGGCACCGCGATCATCTCCGGTGCCGCCCTGCTCAACGCCCTCGAGATCACCGGTCGCGAGATCGACAGGATTCGCGTCGTCTTCTCCGGCGCCGGCGCTGCGGCGATCGCGACCGCGGAGCACTACGTACGGCTCGGTGTGAAGCGCGAGAACATCCTCATGACCGATCGCGCGGGCGTCATCTACGCCGGCCGCGAGGGGGACATGGATCCCTACAAGGCGCGCTTCGCCAATCCGACCGACGCGCGCACCATCGCCGACGCGCTCGTCGACGCCGACGTCTTCGTCGGACTGTCGGTGGCCGGAGCGGTGACCGGCGAGATGGTGAAGCGCATGGCGCCCTCGCCGATCATCTTCGCGCTCGCCAACCCCGTACCGGAGATCCTGCCGCACGAGGTGCGCGCCGTTCGCGACGACGCGATCATCGCGACGGGGCGCAGCGACTACCCGAATCAGGTCAACAACGTCCTCGGCTTCCCCTTCATCTTCCGCGGCGCCCTCGACGTCCGTGCCACGACGGTGAACGAGGAGATGAAGATGGCCGCGACGCGCGCGCTCGCGCTGCTCGCGAAGCAGGACGTCCCCGACTCCGTCGCCGCGCTCTACGGGATGCGCTCGGTGAAGTTCGGGCGCGAGTATCTGATCCCCTTCCCCTTCGACCCGCGCGTCCTCCTGTGGGTCGCGCCCGCGGTCGCCTGGGCCGCGGTGGCCAGCGACGTCGCGCGCGAGTTCATCGATCTCGACCAGTACCGCGAAGAGCTCGAGTCGCGGCTCGGGCGGGCGCGCGGGATCATGCGCGGCCTCATCAACCGTGCGAGCGCCGATCCGCGCTCGGTGGTGTTTCCCGAGGGGGAGGAGCCGAAGATCATCCGCGCCGCGCAGATCTGCGTCGACGAGGGCATCGCGCGTCCCATCCTGCTCGGCCGTCGCGAGAACATCGAGCGCATCGCCGCGCAGAACGCGATCTCCCTCGAGGAGATCTCCATCGAGGATCCGGAGACGTCGCCGCGCCGCGAGACGTACGTGCGCCACCTCTGGGAGCGTCGCCAGCGCAAGGGACTCTCGCTGAGCGAGGCCGCCCAGCGCCTCAAGAACGCGAACTACTTCGGCAGCTGCATGGTCGCCTGCGGCGACGCGGACGCGCTCGTGTCCGGCGTCGGGATGCACTACCCCGAGACGATCCGGCCCGCGCTCGAGGTGATCGGCCCGCATCCGAAGGCGGAGACGGTGAGCGGCATGTACATGCTCGTCTTCGACAAGAAAGTCGTGTTCTGCGCCGACACCACGGTGAACATCGATCCGACCGCCGAGCAGCTCGCGCAGATCGGCTACGCGGCGGCGCGCATCGTGAAGACCTTCGGCATCGAGCCGCACATCGCGATGCTCTCGTACTCGAACTTCGGCTCGGTGCGCCGTCCCGACACCGAGAAGGTCGCGCGCGCGGCGCAGCTCCTGCGCCAGCGCGATCCGTCGCTCATGGTCGACGGCGAGATGCAGGCGGACACCGCGCTCGATCCGGAGATGCTGCGCGAGGACTACCCGCACAGCATGCTCACCGAGGAAGCGAACGTGCTGATCTTCCCGAACCTCGCCGCGGGCAACATCGCCTACAAGCTGCTCATGCATCTCGGCGGGGCGACGGCCATCGGGCCGATACTCGTCGGGATGCGCCGGCCCGTGCACGTGCTCGAGCGCGGGGCCGACGTGCAGGACATCGTCAACATGGCCACCGTGGCCGTCGTCGACGCTCAGGAACGAACCCAACCGGCGGCGAGCTGGCCCTACGAGGGCGAGCCGTCGGCACAGACTATGTTTTCGAGGCTATAGCCCATGGCGACGCAGACGAAGCCGAACGCCGAAGTGCTGGAACGACAGAGCAAGAAGGGGCTGGAGACCCAGGGGCTCACCCCGCGCGGGCACGTCCACTGGAACCTGCTCGCCCCGGAGCTGGTGCAGAGCGCCGTGCGCCGCGGCGAGGGCGCCCTCGCTGACATCGTCCCGTTCGTCGGCGTCACCTCGCCGCACACCGGCCGCTCGCCGAACGACAAGTTCGTCGTGCGCGAGCCCGGCTCGGAGAGCGACGTCGACTGGGGGAAAGTGAACGTCGCGCTGGAGCCGGCGAAGTTCGACGCCCTGCTCGCCGACGTGCAGCAGTATCTGAACGGCGTCGAGGAAGTCTTCGTCCAGGATCTCTACGCCGGGGCCGACCCGGCGCACCGCCTGAAGGTCCGCTACGTCACGCCTAACGCGTGGCACTCGTTGTTCGTCCGCAACATGTTCATCCGCCCGGACTTCAGCGACCTCCCGACCTTCGAGCCGAACTTCAGCGTCCTGCACGCGCCGGAGTTCCAGGCCGATCCGGCGAAGCACGGCACGCGCACCGGCACGTTCATCGTGCTGAACTTCGCCAGGCGCATGATCCTCATCGGCGGGACGCGCTACGCCGGTGAGCTCAAGAAGTCCATCTTCACCGTCATGAACTACCTGATGCCGAAGTCGGGGGTGCTCTCCATGCACTGCTCGGCGAACATCGGGCGCGACGGCGACACGGCGCTCTTCTTCGGGCTCTCCGGCACCGGGAAGACGACGCTCTCCGCGGACCCCGAGCGTGGCCTCATCGGCGACGACGAGCACGGCTGGTCGAAGGAGGGCGTCTTCAACTTCGAGGGCGGCTGCTACGCGAAGGTCATCAACCTCAGCCCCGAGGGCGAGCCGGACATCTACGCGACCACCCAGATGTTCGGCACCGTCCTCGAGAACGTCGTGCTCGATCCGATGACGCGGAAGGTTCGCTTCGGCGATCAGTCGATCACCGAGAACACGCGCGCGTCGTATCCGCTGCACTACATCCGCAACTACGTCCCCGGCGGCCGCGGCGGACACCCGAAGAACATCGTCTTTCTCACGGCGGACGCGTTCGGCGTCCTCCCGCCGATCGCGCGCCTCACACGCGATCAGGCGATGTACTACTTCCTCTCCGGGTACACCGCGAAGGTGGCCGGCACCGAGCGCGGCGTGACCGAGCCCCAGGCGACCTTCAGCTCCTGCTTCGGCGGCGTCTTCCTCGTCTGGCACCCGACCAAGTATGCCGAGATGCTCGGCCAGCTCCTCGACGAGCATGGCTCGCGCGTCTGGCTCGTCAACACCGGCTGGACGGGCGGTCCATACGGCGCCGGCCATCGCATGAAGCTCGCCCATACCCGCACGATGGTCCGCGCGGTCCTCGCCGGCCAGCTGGACGCGGCCCAGTACGCGACCGACGCGCACTTCGGGCTCTCCGTGCCGAAGTCGATCCCCGGCGTCCCCGCGGAGCTGATGACGCCGCGCGCCACGTGGAAGGACGGCGCCGCGTACGACGCCCAGGCGAAGAAGCTCGCCGGAATGTTCGCGAAGAACTTCGAGAAGTTCGGCACGCACGTCTCCGACGCCATCCGGAGCGCGGGACCAACGAGCTGACGCCATCCGCTGAAGCACGACGGGCCACGAATCGATCCGTGGCCCGTCGTCTTTCAACGCGTCGCGCACGCGATCACTTTTCGTCGTCGCTCTCCGCGGCGGGATCCGGAGCCGGCCCGTCGTACTTCGGCATCTCCCCGGTGTCGAGCCAGGTGATCGACGACGCCGCCTTCTCGCTCTTCTTCCGCGCCTGGCCGAGCGCTTCCATCCGCTGCGAGACGCGCAGCTCCTGATTCACCTCGGCCATCGGGCGCGGCTGCTCGACCGGGGCGGCGGGCACCGGCGCGGCCGCGCGGCGGCGGCGGAGCAGCCCGAGCACGAGGATCCCGGCGAGAATCACTCCTCCGGCGATCAGCGCGTCGCGCAGCCAGGGCGAGACCTCGGGCGGCTGGAGCGCCCAGGTGATCTCGTATGTCGCGAGCACGATTCCCTGATCGAGCGACTCGTGCGCCATCGCCGGCTCGATCGCGTCGGTCATGATCTGCTGCACGGCGGGGCCGGCGACCGCGTTCCAGTGCGGACCGACCTCGATGCGAGCCCGCTTGTCCTCGTCGGAGACGATCAGCATCGCGGCGCCCTCCGCCCCCGGCCGCCCCGCCGTCCACGCCGTGAAGACCCGCCGCGAGAACTGCTCGAAGCTCACGTCGGAGCTGTCGTATGCGGCGACGGAGCGGATGGTCAGCACGTACACGGGGAGTCCAGTCGCCTGCCGTGCCCTCGTGATCGAGTCCACGGTCTGCCGGCTCGCGCTGTCGAGGAGCTGGGCGTCGTCCACGACGAACCGGCCGCGCGGCGGCGGCGCGGGCATCCCCGACGTTTCGGGCGTCTGACCACCCTGCAGCGCCATCAGCGCCACCATGCACCAGGCGAGCACGCGTCCCTCCTTGGACTCTGTTCGCGGTTACTCATGAGGACGATCGAACCCGGGTGCGCGTCAGGGGCCGGCGACACCGAAGGCGTTGTTCCGCGCTTTCCCCGGGCCGGACAGGGGGTAGCTTTCTCCGGGGATGACACCGACCATCGTTCGCGACCCCCTCTGGAAGAACGTCCGCCTCGACGACACGGCCCGCCGCCTGGTCGACGCGGTCCCCTTCCAGCGCCTGCGCTACGTCCGCCAGCTCGGCCTCGCCCACCTCGTCTACCCGGGGGCGACGCACACCCGCTTCGAGCACGCGTTAGGCACGCATCATCTCGCGAGCCTCTCCGTCGAGCTGCTGGCCGATCGCGACGCGCTCGGCGAGGTCGATCCGGCCGAACCGGCGATCGTCCGCGCCGCGGCGCTTCTCCACGACATCGGCCACTATCCCTTCTCCCACGCTCTGGAGGAGATCGGCGCGCCGAGCCATGAGGAGGTCGCGCGCCCGCTCATCATGAGCGGCCCGGTCGCCGACATCCTGCGCTCCACGCTCGGCGCCGATGCCCCCGGCAGGATCGTCGCGCTCGTCCGCGGGGAGAGCCTGAGCCCACTGCAGGGGCTCATCTCCGGCTCCCTCGATCTCGACAAGCTCGACTACCTGCGCCGCGACGCCTTCATGTGCGGCGTCCCCTACGGCGAGATCGACGTCGACCGCCTGCTCAACGCGCTCGCCGTCGTGCGCGACCCCGATACGCGCACCCTGACCATCGGCGTCGCCGAGAAGGCCCTCTCCGCGCTCGAGTCGCTGCTCTTCGCGAAGTATCAGATGTATCGCAACGTGTACTGGCACCACACGGTGCGCAGCGCGACCGCCCTCTACAAGCGCGTCGTCTCCGACGCCATCGAACGGGGCGCGCTCCGCGCAGAGGAGCTCGCCGGCTACGGGGACGAGGGGCTGCTCTCCGAGCTGCGTCGCCGCGCGCCCTCCGGGCTGCTCGACGCGCTCGTCGCGCGGCGGCTGCACAAGCGTGCGATTCAGTGCCCGGCCGCGGAGCTCGCGCCCGGCGCCGGCGAGTGGATCGCCACCGATCGCGCGCTCGTCGTCGAGGTCGAGAATCGCCTCGCGGCGGAGTTGAAGCTCGCGCCGGGCGCGATCCTGCTCGACTACCCGGAGAAGACGCAGATGCTCGGGCTCGACCTGCCCGTCGTCCGCCGCAACGGCGACGTCGTCCGCCTCACTGCGTCGGGGCTGGAAGGCGCCATCCACCTGCCGGCCCTCAGCCAGCAGCTCTATGCCTCCGCGCGCTGGCTGCGCGTCTTCGTCGCCGAGCGGGTCGACCTGCCCCGCCATGCGCTCTCACGCCTCGCCGAGATGACCGCCCCCGACGTCCGCGCCCGCCTGCGCGAAGATCGCAAGTTGCTATGAGGGGGCCCGCGGATCAGCGGTCAGGAGTCGGCGCCGACCCCCGATCCCTGACCCCCGATCCCCGACTTCGCCCGTCCGTGCGCTTCCGCGAGCTTGCGCGCGATCCCGCGATAGAACGCGGCGTCGCCGGGCTTGCCCTGTGACTCCAGCGAGAGCGCGGCCAGCTCGATCGCGTAGAGGATGTTGCCGAGATAGAGCTCGGCGAGCCCGCCGACCGTCTCCTCAGTCACGCGGACGGTAGGCCGGCGCCTCGACGGTCCGCGCCTCGGTCTGCGGGTCCGCGTCGACCGAGCGAACGTTGACGACGATCGCGGTGATGTTGTCCAGCCCACCGCGGCCGTTCGCCTCGGCGATGAGCGAGTCGACGATCCGCGGCACCTCGGCGCGCGAGAGGAGCAGCTGCTGCAGGCGCCGGTCGTCGACCATCCCCGTCAGGCCGTCGCTCGCGACCAGGAACGTGTCACCGGCGCGCGTCTCCCCGGCGAAGGTATCCGGCTCCACGTCGTCGCTCGCGCCCACGCAGCGCGTGATGACGTTGCTGTAGGGGTGGTAGCGCGCCTGCTCGGGAGTGAGGAACCCCGCGTCCACCTGCTCCTGGACGTAGGAGTGATCCTTGGTCAGCTGTCGGAGCTGTCCGTCGCGAAGGAGATAGACCCGCGAGTCGCCGACCTGCCCGATCAGGTAACGGCGCCCTGCGATGATCAGCACGGACGCCGTCGTTCCCATCCCCTGCTTGTCCGTCTCCGTGACGGTGCGATTGTAGATCGCGAGATTCGCCCCGCGCAGCGCGTTCATCACGCGCTCGGCCGCGCCGCGGTCGTGCAGGTCGCGGAGCGACGAGAGCTGGTCGCGAAGGATCTCGACCGCCATCTCGGAGGCGACTTCACCGGCGGCGTGTCCGCCCATACCGTCCGCGACGATGAAGATTCCGCCTGCGGCGTCCGCCGCCGCGTGAAAGTTGTCCTCGTTGCCGGCCCTGATCATTCCGACGTCGGAACGTGCCGCGACGGCGAGCTCCACTAGCGCACCCTGAGGATGAAGAACGCGCCCGCCGCGACGAGCACCAGTACGAGAACCCAGACCCACGCCGGCACCCCGCTCTTCGCCTCCGGCTCCTTCTCGGTCGCCTCGACCTCGCGCGACATCTTGCGCGCCTGGTCGACGCTCAGCCCCGCGATCACCCGCGTGCCGCCTGACGCGTCACGCGGCTCCGCCGCCGGGGTGAAGGTCGCACGAATCTTCCCGAAGCGCACCGACGACTGACCCTTCAAAGCGGCCTCCCCACTGATCCGCTGGCCGCCGACATAGGTGCCGTTCGTCGACCCCATGTCCACTACGTACCAGCCCGCCTCGCGTTTCTGGATCTTCGCGTGCGAGTCGGAGACGCTGTCGTCGGCGAGCACGATGTCGTTGTGCGCACCGCGCCCGACGTGCGTCAGCGGAACCTCGATGTCGAAGCGCGCGCCCTTGAGCGGCCCCTCGTTGACGATCTCGATCGACGCGAGCGCGGGTCGCGCCACCACCGCGGCAGGTGCCTGCGCTGCTGCGGGAGCGGGAGCGGCGGCCGGCGGCGCGGGTGCTACCGGTGCG
>JABFXC010000092.1 GCA_013361935.1 Gemmatimonadaceae bacterium | reverse complement strand
GGCGTGGTCGCGGCGAGCCTCGCGCTCGACGCGCCGCTCCGACGCGCGGCGGCCGACAGCCGGAGCGACGCGTTCGACGACCTCGCGCCGTCCGTCGATCCGCTGGGCCGCGCGCGCTTCATCCTGCCGGCGTTAGGCGCGGCGGTGGTGCTGCCGCGCGCCTTGGGCCATCGCGCGTTTTCCGATGCGGCCTTTCGGGTCGCCGCCGGCTACCTCGCGGCGGACGCGGTGGAGAGCGCCCTCAAGCCTCTCGTCGGCCGCCATCGGCCGGGCGATGGAGGGAGCGCATGGCGCTTCCATCCGCTCGCGCGCACCGAGGAGTGGCACTCCTTCCCTTCCGCCCACACCGCCCATGCCTTCGGCATCGCGACGGGCGTGGCGATCGAGTCCGGCAACCGCTGGGCCGCGGGCGCCGCGTACGGAGCCGCGGGGCTCGTCGCGCTCCAGCGCATCTACACCGGCGCCCACTGGACCAGCGACGTCACCACCAGCGCCGCCCTCTCCATCGCGACCAGCGGCGCGACCGTACACTGGCTGCGCCGTCGCATGCATCGCGCGGGGACGGCATCCGCGAATGCCTCGCTCACGTTAGGCGCGAACCGGGTGGGCGTGGCGGTGAGCTTCTAGCGGCGATCCGGGAGTCGCACTCCGATGCCGCGGTTGCCGACCCCTGACCCCGGGCCCCCGACCCCTAAGGAAAGTCCGCCCCCTCCGTCGTCTCCGCCCACGCGTCGAAGTTCTTCTGGAGAAGGTCGATCTTCCAGCGCGCCCCTCGCATCGCTGCCTTGCCGAGCAGCAGGTGCAACGGCGGCTCCTTCGACTCGATCGCCTTGATGATCGCCTCCGCGGCACGCACCGGATCGCCGGGCTGTCGGCCGCTGTAGCCGCGCAGGTTCGCGCGGTTCTTCCCGGCGGTGTCCGCGTAGTCCGCGATCACCGTCGGCGCCTCGTTCGCCGAGCGTCCCGCCCAATCCGTGCGGAACCCGCTCGGCTCGACGACGGTGACCTTGATGCCGAGATGCTCGGTCTCGAGCGCGAGCGCCTCGGAGAAGCCGACGACTGCGAACTTGGTCGCGTTGTAGTAGCCGACCGCCGGGAACGCGCGCAGCCCGCCGATCGACGCGATGTTGACGATGTGCCCCGCGCGCCGCGCGCGCATCCCGGGGAGCACGGCGGTGGTCATGTGCGCGAGTCCCCAGAAGTTGATCTCGAACATCCGCCGCACCTCGGCCTCGTCGCTCTCCTCGATCGCGCCGAAGTAGCCGATCCCCGCGTTGTTGACGAGCACGTCGATCCGCCCGAAGCGTTCCTCGGCCTGCTTCACCGCGTGCGCGATCTCGTCGGGCTTCGTGACGTCGAGCTTCAGCGCGATCGCCCGGTCGAGATGCCCCTCGACGAGATCGCGAACGGATTCAGGGTTGCGCGCGGTGACGACCGTGCGCCTCCCGCGAGCGATGAGCGCCCGAGCCAGCTCGCGGCCGAAGCCGGTGGAGCAGCCGGTGATGAACCAGACGGAAGATTCGGAGATCGGCATTGCGGGTTGGGTGGGGACGCGCTCTCACCATGCAAGCATCGGGCAACGCGGTGACCCGGGCGAGATGGTCTCGCGCCTGGCCGGCCACCAGATCATTCATGGCCTTGGCTGTATGTCACAGGGAGCCGGGGAGGCCGGGGGAGGAGTTTGCAGGGGCTGCGTGCTCCTCTCGAACGCCACCTCCCGTCGCTCCACGGCTCCCTGTTATTCACAGCCGAGCAGCAGGTGAAAGAATCCGCGGCGATCGCGGGCATTCTCGGCGGGCATTCTCGCGGGTCGCGGACTGGTCTGTCTCGGCGGGGAGATCGCGCGGTTTTTCCGGGAAGAACGACGCAAGCACTGCGGAAGAACGGCGGAAGATTCTACGGGCACGAGCCGGGGTGTGTTGTGGGCATGCATGGCGAGATCGTCTCGCCCCGCATGCCCCAACAAAGCTCTCGGGCTCATCGCACGTCGATGATGGCCCCGAGAGGAGCCCTTCCGCAGTTCTTGAGGAGGGCAGTTCTTCCGCCGTGCTTTCTGCCCAAACCGCGCGATACCGCAACGGCCGACGAACCCCGACGCGACCCGCGCCGAACGTAGATCAGTCACCGCCAGCCAGCATCTCCCTCCCGACCTCCCCCACCCCCGCGCACCCCGCCAGCCCCATCGTCAAGTCCAGCTCCCCCATCATGTTCGCGATCACCTCCCGAACTCCCTCCTCGCCCGCGATCGCCAGACCGTACGCATAGCCACGTCCGATCCCCACCGCCCTCGCGCCCAGCGCGAGCGCCTTGAACGCATCGGCCCCGCCGCGGATTCCGGAGTCCATCAGCACCGGCACGCGTCCGTCCACCGCCTCCACCACCGCGGGCAGCGCGTCGAGCGCGGCGATCGCGCCGTCCACCTGGCGGCCACCATGGTTGGAGACGAGCACGCCGTCCATCCCCGCATCCATCGCGCGGCGCGCGTCGTCCGCATGCAGGATCCCCTTCAGCACGATCGGCAGCTTCGTCATCGCGCGCAGCGTCGCGAGGTCCTTCCACTCCAGCGACGGTCTCGTGTACGTCGCGACGAAGCGGCGCACCGCCGCGAGCGCGCGTCCCCCGCGCAGGTTGCGCAGGGTCCCGCCCGGAACGCGCCGCGCCATCGTGAGCGCGGCGCGCAGCGCCGCGAGCGTCGCGCGTCCGCGCTCCGGCGCCGGACCGTCCAACGGCTCGCCGAGCTTGCGCATGAACACCGGGTCGCTCGTGTACTGCGCGATCCCCTTTCCGTGCAGGAAGGGCAGATAGCCGAGTTCGAGGTCGCGCGTCCGCCAGCCGAGGAGCGTCGTGTCGAGCGTGAGCACGATCGCCTCGCACCCGCAGCGCTCGGCGCGCGCGACGAAGCTCGCCACCAGATCGTCGTCGCGGCTCCAGTAGAGCTGGAACCAGCGCGGCGCGGCGCCCATCGCGCGCGCGCAGGTCTCCATCGGCACGGACGCCTGGCTCGAGAACACCATCGGTACGCCGAGCGACGCCGCGGCGCGGGCGACGGCGAGATCCGCATCGCGGTGCGCGAGCTCGATCGCGCCGATCGGCGAGAGGAAGAACGGCGCGGGAAGACGCCGCCCGAACAGCTCCACGCTCGTGTCGCGCACCGAGACATCGCGCAGCATCCGTGGGACGATCCGCCGACGCTCGAACGCGTCGCGATTGGCGCGCATCGTCAACTCGCTCCCCGCGCCTCCGGCGATGTACGCGAACGCTTCGGCGGAGAGCACCTCGCGCGCCCGAGCCTCGAGCGCGGCGAAGCCCACCGGCACGCGCGGACGCGCGCCGCGCAGCCCGGCGAGCAGGATCTCGGTCTGGCGGTGCAAGTCAGCCGCGGTCGAGGGCCTCGCGCACCGCGGCGAGCATCGCGTGCGCCGTGAACGGCTTCTGGAGGAAGCGCGCTCCCTGCTCGACGACGCCGCGCCGTACCACCTCGTCGTCGGTGTAGCCGGACATGAAGAGCTGCGCGAAGATCTCCCCGCGCTCGCGCAGCCGCTGCACCAGATCGCGTCCGCTCATCCCCGGCATCACCACGTCGGTCAGCACGAGATCGATGTGCCCCGCGTGGCGCTCCGCCGCCGCGAGCGCGTCGACCCCGTTGCGCCCCTCGATGACCGTGTACCCGCGCTGCTCGAGGATGCGGCGCGCGAGCCGGCGCACCGCGTCCTCGTCCTCGACGAGCAGCACCGTCTCGGTTCCCCCCGGAGGCGGCGCGACGTCGCGCTCCTCGCCGTGCGCCTGCGTCTCCTCGGCGAGCCGCGGGAAGTAGATCTTGAACGTCGCGCCCTTGCCGGGCTCCGAGTAGACCCAGATGTAGCCGCCGCTCTGCTTGACGATTCCGTACACCGTCGAGAGGCCGAGGCCCGTGCCCTTCCCCGGCTCCTTCGTCGTGAAGAACGGTTCGAACACGCGCTCGCAGACCTCCGCGGGCATCCCCGTCCCGCTGTCGCTCACCGAGAGCAGCACGTACCGGCCCGGCGCGACGTTCACTCTCCGCTCGACGGCGTAGCGCCCGTCCAGCTCGACGTTCGCGGTCTCGATGGTCACGCGGCCGCCGTCAGGCATCGCGTCGCGCGCGTTGACGAGCAGGTTCATGAGGATCTGCTCGAGCTGTCCCGCGTCGGCGAGCACCGCGCCGATCCCCGGACGCGTCTTCGTCGCGATGACGATGTCCTCGCCGATGAGGCGGGCGAGCATCGGGCGCACGTTGTCGACGATCACGTTGAGGTCGACCACGCGCGGGTTGAGGATCTGCTTGCGGCTGAAGGCGAGCAGCTGCCGCGTCAGGCTCGCCGCACGGTCCGTGGCGCCGCGGATCTCGATCGCCGGCTCGCGCCGCGGGTCGCGCGCGTCGAGCGCCTCGATGAGCAGCTCGGAGTTGACCTTGAGCACCGTGAGCAGGTTGTTGAAGTCGTGCGCGACGCCGCCGGCGAGCTGCCCCACCGCCTCCATCTTCTGCGCGTGCCGAAGCTGCTCCTCGCGCTCGCGGACGGCCTGCGACGCCTCCACCTGCTCGGTGATGTCCACGCCGTGGACGAGGATTCCCGTGCGCTTTCCGTCCTCGGCGATCAGCGGCTGATAGACGAAGCTCGCGTAGCGCTTCTCCAGTGGTTCCCCGGGCCGGCGCTGGACGTCGATGGGGAACGCCGTGCCGATGAACGGCTCCCCCGTCGCGAGCACGCCGTCGAGGAGCTCGAAGAAGCCCTGCTCGCGCAGCTCGGGGAGCGCGTCCTCCGCGCGCCGGCCGACGAACACCCGCTGGCCGAAGAACTCGTACGTCGCGTCGTTCACCATCTCGACGACGTGCTCGTCGCCGCGGATGACCGCCATGAACGCCGGCGCCTGCCGGAACATCGCCTCGGCGAGGCTCGTGCGATCCGCGAGCTCGCGGCGCAGCTCCGCCTCCGTCATCGCCACCGCCGCGAGGTCGACGAGCAGCTCGACCTCGCGCGCCGTCCAGCGGCGCGGCCGCGTGTCCGCGACGCACAGCGCGCCGATGGGGCCCGCGCTCGGCGCGACGAGCGGCACGCCGACGAACGAGCCGACGCCGAGCGCCTTTCCCGGGTGTCCGATCGCCAGCCGCGGGTGCTCGGCGAGGTCGTCGACCACGAGGGGCGACCGCGTGCCGACGACGAGCCGGCAGAGCGCCACCGAAAACGCGCCCGTCGCCTCGTCGAGCGAGCTCGCGATCCCGAACGAGCTCCGGAACAGCTGCTGCTCGTCGTCGACGATGGTGACCGTGCCCTTCGGCGCGCCGACGGCGGTCGCGGCGACGCGCGCCAGCCGGTCGAACGACTCGCGGCGAATCGAGTCGAGGAGCCGGAGCGCGCGGCCGTCGGCCGTCCCCGCGTCGTCGCGCGTGCGGTGGTTATCCAGGATGGTTGAGCCGCTCTGCATGGTTTTTAAGGGGCGCGTTCGTGCGCAATCTAAGGGCGACCGGCCGCGCTGGCCGACTTCTGGCTATCAATCGGCCCCGGAGCCATACTCTCCAGACCAAACCGTTCTCATGTCCCAACCAAGACTTCCCATCCTCGCCGCGGCGCTCCTTCTCGCCGGCTGCACCGGAGAGAAGGCGACCACCGACACCGCCCAGGCGGGCGCGACGGTGTCCACCGCCAACGCATCCTTCGGCGATACCGCCCTCCGGCCCGCCTCCCCGGCCGGGCAGCCCGCTCGCGCGGGGAGCGCGACGGTGGAGGGCACGCCGCGGGGCGGCGCCACTACCGCGACCTCCGTTCCATCGGCCACGCCGG
>JABFXC010000084.1 GCA_013361935.1 Gemmatimonadaceae bacterium | reverse complement strand
TCGACCGCGGCCTACGTCGAGGAGGCGCAGCGCTGGCTCCCTGTCGCCGACACCGGCGCGCGCGGCGGCGAGCGCGAGCCGATCGCGACCCGCGCCTCCGCGCCGGACGCCGCGAGCGCGAGCCCGATCGCCGGCGCGCGCGTCCTCGTCGCCGACGACAACGCCGACATGCGCGACTACGTGACGCGGCTGCTGCGCGATCGCGGGTGCCTCGTCGAGACCGTCGCCGACGGCGAGGCCGCGCTCGACGCCGTGCACCGCGATCGGCCGGAGCTCATCCTCAGCGACGTGATGATGCCCCGGCTCGACGGCTTCCAGCTCATCGCGCGCCTTCGCGCCGACCAGCGCACGCGCGGGATCCCCGTCATCCTCCTGTCGGCGCGCGCCGGCGAGGAGTCGCGCGTCCAGGGGATGGAAGCCGGCGCCGACGACTACCTCGTGAAGCCCTTCTCGGCGCGCGAGCTCGTCGCCCGCGTCGAGGGGCGCATCCAGATCGACCGCGGCCGCCGCGAGAGCGACACGGTGCGCGAGCGGCTGCTCGCCGCGGTCGAGGTGGAACGCGCGCGGCTGCAGGAGCTGCTCCGCCAGGCTCCGGCGGCGATCGCCGTGCTCCGCGGCCCCGACCACCGCTACGTGAGCGCGAACAGCGAATACGAGCGGCTGTTCGGGGCCCACGAGTTCGTCGGCCGCACCGTGAAGGAGGTCTTCCCCGAGCTCGAGGCGCAGGGCGCGATCGCGATGCTCGACCGCGTCTACTCGACCGGCGTCCCCTTCATCGCCAACGCCGAGCGCTTCGTCCTCGACACCGACCTCGATGGCGTGGCGACGGAAGGCTACTACACCTTCGTCTTCCAGCCGATCACCGACGCCGGCGGCCAGGTGGAGGGGATCTTCGTCCACGCCGTCGACGTCACCGAACAGCTGCGCGCGCGCCGCGAGGCGGAAGCGGCGAAGGAGGCCGCGGAGACTGCGAACCGCGCGAAGAGCGAGTTCCTCGCCGCGATGAGCCACGAGCTGCGCACCCCGCTCAACGCCATCGGCGGCTACGCGCAGCTCCTCGACCTCGGCATCCACGGCCCGCTGAGCGCGGAGCAGCACAACGCGCTCGGCCGCATCCAGCGCAGCCAGCAGCACCTGCTCTCGCTCATCAACGACGTCCTGAACTTCGCGAAGCTCGAGGCAGGGCGCGTCGAGTACCACATCACCGACGTCGACCTCTCCCGCGTCCTCGCCACCGTCGCCCCGATGGTCGAGCCGCAGCTCGGCGAGAAGCAGCTCGCCTACGACGTGCGCATCCCCGCCGGCCTCCACGTCCGCGCCGACGCGGAGCGACTGCAGCAGATCGTCCTCAACCTTCTCTCGAACGCGATCAAGTTCACCAACCCCGGCGGCACGATCGACGTGAGCGCCGAACGCCTCCCCGGGGACCCATCAACGATCGCGCTCCGCGTGCGGGATACGGGAATCGGGATCCCGCAGGACAAGCAGGAATCGATCTTCGATCCCTTCGTGCAGGCGCACCGGAACCTGACGAGGAGCACGGAGGGAACGGGACTGGGACTGGCGATCAGCAGGGACCTGGCGAGGGCGATGCGGGGCGAGCTCGCGGTTTTCAGTGAAGTTGGACGGGGAGCGACGTTCACCTTGACGCTCCCTGCAGGGTAAGGAGATAGTCGAAGCGACGGGGCGGGTACCGTTGGAAATGGCGGGGCGGGAGCGGGGTTCCGTTGGAAAGGGCGGAGCGGGGGGCGGAATACTGCGGGGCGGGGGGCGGGGGGCGGAGCCTCGCCTCGGCAGCCTTCGACTCACGCGCTCCTGCGCGGCGGTGAATCGCTTTCCTTTTCGTCGGAGGCCGGCGGCGGCAGGATCTGACCGTATTTCCGCGCGGAGCGCATCATCGTGTGCACGAGCCGGGAGATGCTCAGCATCGTCGCAAGCCGTTCATCCATCACCTTTCCGTCCAGCGCGGAGCGGATCTGTATGTACCAGCTCTTCGTTTCGGCGAGCGATGTCAGCGCATAGTCGTAGAACTTGACGCGGTCCTTGCTCGACCGGCGCGGATACCCTTCCGCGATGTTCGCCGCCACCGACCCTGCCGCGTCGCAGAGTTGCGGCACCTTGCCGGCGAATCGCGGATCAGCGACGAGTGCCGCGGTGTCGATCACTGCCATGTCCGCGAGATAGAGCGCGAGCCGGTAGGCAGTCACGCGCCAGATCCGGTCTTCCTTGATCCCCTGGGGCACCGTGATTTCCCATTCTTCGTATGTCATGGCCCGAATCTGTCGGTGATCGCGCGTTGATCGTCACCAATCGATTCTCGAGCAGAGCAAAGCATTCCCGCACCCCGCCCCGCAGTATTCCGCCCCCCGCCCCGCCCCTTCCAACGGTACCCGCCCCGCCGTCTCCTCTCAAATGCCCAGCCCCCTCGCCGGCCTCCCCGCCCCGCAGTCCCTCCTCGTCAACGTCCCTCGCCTCGTCACGCAGTACTACGAGCGCCATCCTGACCTCTCCGCCCCCGGCCAGCGCGTCGCCTTCGGGACCTCCGGCCATCGGGGCACCTCGGCCGACGGCTCGTTCAACGAGGATCACATCCTCGCGATCACCCAGGCCATCTGCAGCTATCGCCGCGCACAGTCCATCGACGGCCCGCTGTTCATCGGGATCGACACGCACGCGCTCTCCGAGCCCGCCTTCGCGACCGCGCTCGAGGTGCTCGCCGCGAACGAGGTGACCGTCATGGTCGACCGCGAGCTCGCCTGGACCCCGACGCCGGCGGTGTCGCACGCGATCCTCGGCTACAACGCCGGGCGGAAGTCGGGGCTCGCCGACGGGATCGTCGTCACGCCCTCGCACAACCCGCCGGAGGACGGAGGGTTCAAGTACAACCCGCCCGACGGCGGGCCGGCGGGGACCGAGGTGACGAAGTGGATCGAGGGGGAGGCGAACCGCCTGCTCGCGGACGCGCTGCGCGGGGTGAAGCGCGTCCCCTTCCAGCGCGCGCTCGACGCGCCGACGACGCACCGCTACGACTACCTGGAGAGCTACGTCGGCGCGCTCGGCGACGTCGTCGACATGGAGGCGATCGCCGGGAGCGGGTTGACGTTAGGCGTCGACCCGCTCGGCGGCGCGGGGGTGCGCTACTGGCCGCGGATCGCCGAACGCTGGCGGCTGCCGCTCACCGTCATCAGCGAGGACGTCGACCCGACCTTCCGCTTCATGACGGTCGACTGGGACGGGAAGATCCGCATGGACTGCTCGTCGCCCTATGCTATGCGCCGGCTCATCGGGATGAAGCACCGCTTCGACGTCGCCTGGGCGTGCGACCCCGACCACGATCGTCACGGGATCGTCGCGCGCAGCGGCGGATTGATGAATCCGAACCACTATCTCGCCGCGTGCATCTCGTATCTCTTCGGCCGCCGTCCGAAGTGGCGCGCGGATGCGGGCGTGGGGAAGACCGCCGTGAGCAGCGCGATCATCGACCGCGTCGCCGCCTCGATCGGCCGCCGCGTCGTCGAGGTCCCCGTCGGCTTCAAGTGGTTCGTCGGCGGGCTCCTCGACGGAACGTTAGGCTTCTGCGGCGAGGAGAGCGCCGGCGGCTCCTTCCTCCGCCGCGACGGCGCCCCTTGGAGCACCGACAAGGACGGCCTCATCCTCGGCCTCCTCTCCGCGGAGATCACCGCCGTCGCCGGCCGCGATCCGGCGGAGCTCTATCGCGGGCTGACGGCGCAGTTCGGCGCCCCCGCCTACCGGCGCATCGACTCTCCGGCCACCCCGGAGCAGAAGGCCGCGCTGTCGAAGCTCTCCCCCGCGCAGGTCGTCGCGAAGGATCTCGCCGGCGAGCCGATCATCCGCATGACCACCACCGCCCCCGGCAACGGCGCGCCGTTAGGCGGCCTCAAGGTCGAGACGAAGGACGCCTGGTTCGCCGCTCGCCCGAGCGGGACGGAGGACGTCTACAAGCTCTACGCCGAGAGCTTCAAGGGCCCGGAGCATCTGCAGTTGGTGATCGACGAGGCGCAACGCGTGGTGGCCGCGGCGCTCGCGGGGTGATTCGTGACGCGTGACTCGTGAAACGGAACCGCGGGCGGTGAGGTGTGAGGTTTCGTGACGCGTGCTTCGTGAGACGGAAGTGCGGGCGGTGAGGTGTGAGGTTTCGTGCGGAGTGACTCGTGACCGGCGTTGACTGCAGGCAACCGCGGTTGCCGCCCGTCACGAGTCACAAGTCACTCACCCACACACCTCACCCATCGCAGTTCCGTTTCACTGGACACTCGCCACGAGACCTCACACCTCACCCGTCGCAGGGTCGTCTCACCCCTCGCAGTGCAGTCTCACTCGCCGTCACCGCGACGCGACCGCCGCTTTCACCCCGTAGAACGCGCTCGTCATCCGCTGCACCGAGCGCCAGTAGTAGCTGATCACCAGCGCACCCACCGCCGTCGCCACCAGCGCCGCCGCGACGCGATCCGAACGACCGGCCCAGGCGAGACCGACCGCGAGCATCAGCGTGCTCGCCAGATGCCCGATCGCGGTGTACGCGTTCGCCGGCACCAGCTCCATCGGCGCGTCGAACTTCCGTCGCGCGATCGACGCGGCTCTCACGAAGAGCGGCACCCCGGCGAGTCCGAGCAGCGCCGCCTTCGGCAGCGTACCCGACGCGACGAACGCCACGAGCAGCGCGAGCGCGACGCCGGCCAGCGCCGGATAGAGCCGTGCCGCCCGCGCGAGCCCCAGCCGCGCGACGAGCGTCCGCTTCCCGACCTCGGCGTCCGACGCGGCGTCCTGGAAGCCGTTGATGTAGAGAAGCAGCGAGACGAGCAGCGATACCGGCACCGACGCCGCCCACGCTTCCGTCGGCACGTAGCCGAGCTGCACGTACGCCGTCCCGCTGACGATCCCGACGCCGAACGCGATGGCCACCGCGAACTCGCCGAGCCCGCGATTCGCCAGCTTCAGTCCCGCGGTGTAGACGAACCCCATCGCGAGGCCGAACACGCCCCACGCGATCACCCAGGGCCGCCCCATCAGCGCGAGCGCGATCCCGATCACCGTCGCCACCGCGCCGAAGAGCGTCATGAACACCAGCATGTCGCCGCGCGTCACCAGCCCGCGCTGAACGACGCGCGACCCGCCGGTGAAGCCGAGGATCGGCGTGCGGTTGCGATCGTCCGCGCCGGAGAGCTGGTCGTCGAGATCGTTCTTGATGTTCGTGCATGCCTGCAGCGCCACCGCGGCGGCGAGCGTGAGCACCGCGAACCCCCAGTGCACCGTGCCCGTGGTCGCGTACGCCACCGCGAGCCCCACCGCGACCGACGCCGCCGACGCGGTGAGCGACGCCCAGCGCACGAGCTCCTTCCACAGCCCGAGCCGATTGCCGAGCAGCCGCCGGTCCGGCGTCGCCGCGCCCGCGTCGCCGTACTCGAGGATCGACGGCGCGCGGCCGGCGACGATCTCGCCGAAGACGCGGTGCTTGATGAAGCGCGGCGTCACCCTCACGAACGCGAGCAGGTCCGTCTGCCCCACGGAGTCGAGGTACGACACGATCGACGACGTCCGCTTCGTCGCCTCCTTCGCCCGCTCGCGCTCCTCCGCCGACTTCACCACCTCGGCGCGCCCGGTCACCTCCATCTCCCAGCTCGTGTGCTCCTCCCCGGTCGGCGACTCGTGCATGAGCAGCGCGACCTCCGGGCGCGACGTCATCTCGCGGATTTTCGGGTCGGTCTTCATCGACGCGAGATACACCACCGGCCGCACCTCACCGCCCTGCGCGGTATCGGCGGGGAGAAAGGGCCCGGGGTGCATCATGCGGACGCGGACTTCCTCCCCCGCATGCGTCCCGACCGCGACCTTCTTCGCATCGAAGAGCGCCTTCGAGATCCGCTCGTACGACTCGGCGCGCGTCGG